>CANHDW010000018.1 GCA_947459525.1 Candidatus Caenarcanales bacterium | reverse complement strand
GTAGCAGAATATCTAAGGATACAGAGAGGGTTTAAGGCTTTAATCGCTTCTTTAGCTTTAGGAGTGCCATCTACTGACTGGGGTTCATCAATAATAACTACAGGACTAGTCTGCTGAATAAATTCAATAGGCTTGCGTCCTTCTAATTTATCCGAGGGCTTATGAATTACAGTCGCAGCATTATCTTTCCCTTCCTCGAAACCCTTACGAAAGGCATCTATATTAATAATCATTATTTCTATAGCGTCACTAGTAGCAAAAGCTCTTACTTCATTAAGGCGAGAAGAGCTATAAATAAAATAATGGAAAGCTCTCCCTGTGTATAATCCCCCAAAATGCTCTTCTGTGATTTGTAAAGATTTATAAACACCTTCTCTAATAGCTACACTAGGCACTACTATTATAAATTTGGTGAAACCATATCTAGCATTAAGTTCCATGATAGTTCTGCTGTAAGCATAAGTTTTACCAGTGCCCGTTTCCATCTCTATAGCGAAGTTGGGCACTCCATATTCTATGTCTTTTAAATTAATACTGCGTTTAAGGCTATTGCGGTCTTGAATTTTAACTACATTCTTTATCAGATCTTCATCAATAAGGTCTAATTTATTAGCATAGCCTAGCTCTGTTATTTTTCCGACTAAGCCTCTATCACTCTCTAGAGCTGTAAATCTCGATTGGACAGATCTCTGCCCTTCGAAAATATCTACTATAGAGCTTATGGCTTCTTGCTGATATGCTTGATTGCCATCAAATTTGAGCTTTAGCATGATACACTCTCATAGCTTGGTCTATAAATGATAGCCTTAAATAGATTCGCTGCTCTATCGTCCTCGAAGTCAATATGAGGGTGATTTTGCAGAGCTCTTAAAATACCAGATCCAAATCCCCTATAAGGTAAAATATGATTCGCAAATGAAGCTAAGACTGGGTTTCGTATATTAGAATTACCTGCTTTAATATTTTCTACAGTAAGGTTATTCGGCAGATGCCCTGGACTAATGATCTCCACTCGATCCAGAAAAATAAAGACCCTTACTGGTGCAGAAATAAAATAATCCCTATGAATTAAAGCATTTGCTATCAGCTCTTCTAAAACTATACGTGGTATTTCTGGGATACCAATACTATTAATACCTTGGTCTCCTTGTATGTGGTGAATATTTATAAGAATAAAACTAAGTGTCTGCTGAAAAATATCTGATAGTTTCCCTGTAATATCACGGCTATCTAAATATGTTTCAGTAGTGAGTTCTAGACTAGGAAAAGCCGCTGCTTTAACTATAAAAGCAGGTAAATAATTAGAAGGATTTTTTGTGAATAATAAAGCCGCTGCTAAATTTAATTGTCCATCTTTAGCGAGATTTAAATTAGATAAGAGCTTGTTCAAAGCATCAGTTGAATATCTAAAGTGAGTTTCGCCACATTTTGCGACTCCAGATTCAGCTTCATAAAGACTTTCTCCGTAACGTTTTTGGAAAAACTGCTGAAAATATTCCATGTCCAAATCAGCAGTACTTAGACCCTTAGCTAATATTTCATCAGCATGTATTAAATTTGAGCTCTGAAATATCCTCTGTAATTCTTCTCTAGCTGTAAGTTTTCGTTTATCGGCTCCACTCTTAACCCAAAAATGAGAACTGCTGTCTTGGTAAGGTTTATTAATTCCTTCTTGAATATTTACTACCATTACTAATTTATCGTTAATTGTGATTACTTGATTTTCTGGATTAATCGGTGGGATTACTTTTTGACTTGCAGCATTAGAAAGCATTTCATTTAGCCTATTAATATCTTCTCGGCTAAGTCCCTCATCTATACTGCCATCATCAGATATACCAATGAATATCTGTCCACCACTGCTATTACTAAAGGCCACCATCTCAGCAGCAAGGGAATCAATATTATGAATATTTTTTTTAAATTGCCTTCTACTATCTTCTCCTAGAGATAGTAGTTTTAATAACTCTAGTTCTTCCATAATCACACCTTATTTATATAACCCTAACATCCTCTACCCCAAACTTTCTCAAAGTCTGCTCTGCATTAAGCTTCACGACATCATCCTTAAAAGCATCATCATAAAAAACTACTCTCTGAGGTTTTAATTTAGCTATCTCTTCTATGGTACTTAGACTTAAATTCTTTTCTAAGCAAACCAATAAATAATTAGCAGCTAATGAAAATACTTTTTTAGAATCTATCTCTATTTCAGTCACTGGAAGAGTTAAATCTATTCCATATTTAAGAAGTATCTCATAGAGAGCATCTTCTGAAGTTCTATTAGGTTTAATGCTCTGTACTGATCTTAGTAAAGCCGCAGCAGGATCTGTAGTTTCTTCATCCCACTGCGTAAAATTCGTTTCATCTAATTTGAAAACTTTAAAACCTATATCTAAATTAGCTTTAACAGCTTTATCTTCAAGCAAGCTTAACTGCTGAGAGTCGTTTTCTGTCATTTCTGCTTTAATTTTTTCTCCCGCTCTGCGGATGCGTTCTTTACCGATTTCTGCGATGGTTTTATATCCAGCTTTAAACGCTTCTGATTTTTCATCACACTTTTCTGGTATCTGCACCATAATATATTTGCGATTGCCACCATCTTCAGCATTGAGTTTCATTACAGCGTGTGCAGTGGTGGCGGAGCCAGAGAAGAAGTCGAGGATGATGTCATCCCTATTTGTGCCAATTTTGATACCCCTACTTAATAAACCCGTGGGTTTTGGATAGTCAAAAATTACACCAGTAAATAACTTGTTTATTTCACCAGTACCTATATTGCCTTCATCTAAATCATCCCATAGCGTATCTGCTACTTTGCCCTCATCATCCCGTTCATTCCAATAGGCCTTTTCTGAAATTGTCTCATTACTGAGACAGAGTCTTCCGTCATTTTCAAGTGTTTTCATTTTTGTCTTAATCATGCGCCACCCTTTTTCAGGGCATTGCCAGATTTTGCCTGAATTATCAATATAGTCGTATGTTGTTTCTGGACCGGGTGATCCAGTCTTTTGCATGGGATACAATCTATATTTGCCTCTTCCATCATTATCATCTTTTGAATACATTCTAATCGTTGCTTCTGATAAAGGCTTGAATACAACATTAAAAGTCATTTTATCTAATTGTTTAGCAAACATAAGGAGATATTCAATGTTCACTGGAAATTGTTTGCTAACAGTTTTTCCACTACTATTTTTTTTCCAAATAAATTGGTTTACAAAATTACCCCCCCCCGAATATGTCATCACAAATTTTTCTTAAATTATGAACCTCATTATCATCTATAGAAATAAATATCACACCATCCTCTCGGAGAAGGTTTCTCGCTAATTTCAGACGTGGATACATCATATTAAGCCAGTTGGTATGATACCTACCAGCCGTTTCTGGATTAGCTTTCATCGCTTCTGAGACTTTCTCTTTATAATGTTTCACATTATCCTTAAAATCATCTTCATAAATAAAATCATTACCCGTGTTATAAGGCGGGTCTATATAAATCATCTTGATTTTATTTCTATAAGAGCTTTGTAATATTCTTAAGACTTCTAAATTATCACCCTCTATAAATAGATTCTGAGTAGTGTCCCAGTGCTTACTCTCTTCTTTACAGGGTCTTAGAGTGCCAGTGGATTGTTTTAATGCCAGTTTAATAGCTTCTGATTTACCATGCCAAGTAAAACTATAACGCTCATTTTCAGTATCTATTTCATCGCCTAAGATTAATCTCAGAGCCTCGAAGTCGATCCTCCCTTCTTTAAAAGCCTCTGGGAATAAGTCTTTTAGCTTAGTGATATTCTCTGATATTAGGTCTTGGGTTTTACCATCTAGTTTGAGCATAATCTTATTTTAAAATCAATTTCAAATATAATCAGCTTAATTTGAAGACACTATGAATTAGCTCTTATTCATTACGCTATGCACTATACAGAATCATGGTTTTGGATACCAGAAGATAAAATCAAATACATGAATGAGAACTTAATGATTTTATGTTTCAGCTTAATGAAAAAGAGTTTCGCAATTTGAGATCACAATTTGTGATCTCAAATTCAGGAGGTAATAGATATGCTCCTTATGCCTTTACGGAACAAGGTGTCGCCATCCTATCTAGCATTCTTCACAGTAAAAGAGCGATATAAATAAAACTTCTCTAATTCACGGCTCAATTTCTTCTGTAAGATACTCACTAATATTACGTTCTATACTACTGAAATTAATACCTACTAAAAGAATCTTCTTTAAAGGTTTTCCAGATGCTGTTAAGAATTTCTCATAATATCTTTTATCTTTAATCTGCTTAAGAGCTATTTCAGCAGAGCTATCTACTTTAAATTCGAAAACGATTACTTTATCATCTATTTCTATAAGCAGATCGATTCTACCAGAATTAGTTCTTTCTTCTGTAACCACCCTGAAAGCAGCACTACGAATAGCAAGTAAAAATACTAACTGGAAATATTTTTCTGAGACTTTCGGGATGACATCGTAAGGAATAGAAGCAAAATGTGGACGCAGAACGGAAATCAAAGCATCTATATCTCCAGCTTCTAGTGCTTCTGAAAGTTCTATGGCGAGACTCTCTTTTACTCTTTCGCCAGAATAGGCTTTTAGCAGGTGTTCAGTAAAAGCCATTCTAACTTCAAAATTAGGATAAGCTAAAACATAGCTAGTGATGAAGTTCTTAACAGAAGAGTCTTTAATCGTGAGATAACCAGTATCATAAAGAAGAGGGATAATAGGAACATCTTCTACGTTATAGCTCTGAAGAGCGTCTTCAGAGACTTTAATATTTTCCTCGAAATCCTGCACATTTAGCCAGTCTCTTCTAATAAGCTTAGTTAGGTAAGTAGGCGTTCCAGTCTCAAACCAGTGTGTTTTAAATCTTGCAGCATTAAATAGAAGCAGCGTCGAGAAAGGATTATACACGCTCACATGCTTATCTGTAGAGAAATGATACCCGTTATACCAGTATTTAATTTGCTTTAACGCTTCAATAGTGCTTACAGAGTAATTTTTAGCTAGTCTTTCTATATATTCTGGAAAATATTTTTCTAGTTCTTCCTGTGTATAGCCAGTTAAAGCGGCGTATTTCTCATCCATGCTGATATTCTCTAGATTATTAAGTCCAGAAAATATAGAGGTTTTAGCAAATTTACTAACCCCTGTTAACATGACGAAACGTAGATTTGCACTTTCAGATTTCATAATTTTATAAAAGTCCTGTAGTACATTACGATTAGCGTCTGCTTTTTCTGTATCAGAAACATGCTTAATGATTGGGTCATCGTATTCATCTATTAAGATAGCCACAGGCTCACCAGTTTTAGCTACTAGAGCATTAATCAACTCAGCAAACATACTAGGTGCTTGAGTAGTTTTTAGTTCAAGAGCGTAAGTTTTAGCTATTGTGTTCATTGAGAGTTTTAAACTTTCTGCCAAGATTTCCGCAGTATCTTTTCCTACAACAGACATATCTAGCTTAATAATAGGGTACTCTTTCCACTCATAATCCGAGCTATCTATCCACAGATCTTTAAAAAGATGACGCTGATTCCTGAAAATTGCTTCCAGTGTAGATATGGTGAGTGATTTCCCAAAACGCCGTGGGCGACTAAGGAAATAGACTTTTTCGCTGTTAAGAAGATTATACAAATGCTCAGTTTTATCTACATAGAGACGATTTTCCATCCTTAGGGACTGGAATGACTGTTCTCCTATCGGTAATTTTTTAAGTGACACTTTATCCATTATTATATTCCTTCATGATACTCTTCCATAAATAGCCTAAGTATCTCTATAATCCTCACCTTAATTAACTCTGCTTCTGCCTGTAAATTAATTATTTTCTGTTCTAAAGATATTTTATCGCTAAATTCTAGAGTTTTTATTTGCTCAGCTTTTAAATGCTTAATGAGTTTTTCCTTATTTAGATATTTTTCAATCTCAGATTTGATTATCTCTGTATCTAGATGTTTATAAAATCTAAACTCCCCTAAAAGCTGTATCAGCATTGATTGATAGAGTAGCCTAGTAAATTCTAAATAGAAAGAGTATAAATTTTCAAAGCTAAATTTAGATATATCTAAACAAGCAAGAAAGCTATTCTCTAAGCCTGTCGCTTGCTGAAGATTTAGCCACGGCGTAGAAAAATCTTCTTCTATAACTTGTTTATCTGCCTCTGCTTGACTAAGCCGCTTGCGGCTACTTTGAATTAAAATGGACTCTTGGTAACTAAAAATTAAAATTACTGGGTTAGGTATATTTCGCTGAATGGTTTCTATAATGATACCTAGATTATTGATACCTTTTAGCTCTACATAAATAATATCTATCTCACTGTAATTAAGCTCAGTATCTTTATAGGCTGCGATATTAATAGTGTCTTCATTTAATATCGCAAGTAAACTAATCTCACTAATATCTTCAATAAAAATTCTTTTTTTAGCAGTATTAAAAGCATCTAATTCATAAAAAGTGCTTTTAGGAATTTTACGATCCTGTAAAACTCTGTCCCTATTTAGCTTAAAGAGATTAATGATTTGCTGTTTCATATTACTTAATAATCAAGAATGACACTAATTCAAAATCCTCTAAACCACTTAAACGACTGTCACTAGCTATATTAGTTTTCCCTAGCTTGCTAAATAGCTGTGCTAGACCTTCTTCTTGCTTACGCCCAATAATATGATAGATAGAATCTTTCAATAATCTAGAGTACTTAGACATATCACTCGCTTCTTTAGTCTCTTGATTAAAGGCTTCTACGAGATCCTGATCTATAGAACTTTTTCCTAGAGATAATTTTTTGAAAATATCTAAAACATATTTTGCTTGAGAGTAAGTAAACTTAATTTCACCATCATCCTGTATATGAATTAAGTAGTATGGATATAAAGCATTTAGCTCAGAGCTTTCTATCTCAGAGAAGCTAGTTTGCTTTAAGATAAAAATCACTCCAGGACTAAAATCATTTAACTCATCTCTATTAATATCTTCTATTGATGCTATAGCATACATGCCGAGAGGGGCTTTCTCTAATTCTTTTCTATGATCTTTAAGATATTCCATGAGATCCATCTTAAAATCATTCATAGTCATATCAGTAATAGAAATACTTCCTGAAATGTCTTCTATATCTACTACTTTTTCTTGAAGTTCAACTAACTGATTTTTACGATACTCTATATCATTCATGATATCTTGCTCTGTCTCGTTAATAATGTCATCTTCCCCTGTAGCAGAGGAATTCAGCAATACCATACGTCCTCTCACTCTCTGCTCTAGCTTAATATATTCATCAAGTTCCATATCTGGCCAAAAATTTACTAACTGAATACTAGTATTTTTTGAGCCAATACGATCTATACGTCCAAATCTTTGAATAATTCTTACTGGATTCCAGTGAATATCATAATTAACTAGAAAATCACAGTCTTGTAAATTCTGTCCTTCAGAAACACAATCCGTCGCTATTAAAATATCAATATTTTCTTTTATCTCAGGATAAATTTTAGATTTTTCCTTAGATAGAGGAGAAAAATTAATTAGAATAGAGTTTAGATCAGCAGGAATGGCTTCTGCTGTAGTGCGATTAGGACCGCCCCCTGTAACTAAAGCCGAATTAAGTTTAAAATTATCTTCTGCCCATGCAGAAATATTCTTATATAGGTATTGAGCAGTATCAGCGAAAGCACTAAACACGATAACTTTCTGATTATTTGAATTTATAGGCTTAGTAATTTTCTGACTCATAAGGGCTTTTAAGTCAGCAAGCTTAGCATCTCTAGAGGCATTAATCAGTTCTGACTGAGTAAATAATACGACTAACTTTTCTAAATCGCTTTCTAGGTCTTCTCTCCATCTAACTAAATCTATGTCATGTAAAAACACCTTAGTTTTAGTGCCAGATAACATAGCTTCCATCTGTTCATCATTCTCAAATAAAATGACCCCATCATCATCAGTATTCAATTCATAGAATGCTTCATCTGAATAGCTGTCTATACGAGCGATTTCAGCCCTTATCTTATTAATAATTCTATCTACAGTGATATGGAATGAATATATAGAACTCTCTAGCCGCTTAAGGATATTGACACGCATTAAGTGCACTAGGCTATTTTCACGATCTATCTGCCTAAATTTAGCGGTACCACCTTTGACTTTCTTGTCATACTGCTCTGCATATTTATCAGCTTTATGCGGCATTACATACTTTAATGGTGAATATATAGCGAGTGTAAGCCTTCTAATAGAATCATTAATAGTCTCAAAATCTGGGAACTCATTTTTTAAATCTATTTGAGCTTTAATATTCTCAGGCTTTAATCTCTCTGGGAATTTACCGATTTCATCTAGATTATAATATTTCTCTATATGTCTCCTGGAGCGGGCTATGGTTAATGTATCTAATAATCTAAAATAGTCTATATTTAGATGAGGCAGTAAAGTCTCTAATTTCCTCTCATCTAAAGGTTTTTCTAGCCATCGATTAAACTGCATTTGAGCGTTTCTAAGTGTAATTTCTATACTATTAATCCCTTCCTCAGATAGGGCTTTATCATTTGCTTCTGTAATAAAAGCGATTTGATTCTTTAAATCACTGAGCTTATTATTTACTGGTGTAGCTGATAGCATCAAGACCTTAGTCTTAACTCCAGCTTGAATAATATCTTCCATTAATCTTCTATAGCGAGTTTTACGATCTATACGAGGATCGTTATTCCTGAAATTGTGGGATTCATCAATAACTACCAAATCATAATTAGCCCAATTAATCATCTTGAGATCTATATCTCCAGAAAAGCCCTTCTCTCGACTTAAATCCGTATGATTTAAAACATCATAGTTAAAGCGATCTCTATCTAAAATATTACGCTTATCATTGACAGTATAAATCAGCCAGTTATCTCTTAACTTCTTCGGACAAAGGACTAAAACTCTGTCATTACGGAGTTCATAGTATTTAATCACAGCTAAAGCTTCAAAGGTTTTCCCTAAACCTACACTATCAGCGATTATGCAGCCATTATGCTTCTCTAATTTTTCAATCGCACCGATTACAGCATCTTTCTGAAATTTATAGAGTTTATTCCAAATTAGAGTATCCTTAAAACCAGTCTTAGATTTAATTACAGCCTCTTCCCCTAAGTCGTTAATATACTCTTTAAAAATATTATAGAGAGTAATAAAGTAAATAGTTTCGGGGGTATTTTCCTTATAGATAATTTGAATATTTTTCAACACCTCCTCTTTAACGTCTTCTACAAGCTTAGGATTATTCCATGTCTCATTAAACCACTCTAAAGCTTCTTGGGTAGCTGATTTATCATCAGTCATTAAGCTCATTTCTATTTTTTTAGAGCTAGAGAAACCTAATCCAGATGAAGTAAAATCAAGAGTGCCAGTTATAACAAACTCTGTATTTGGATTTTGGACATGTATAGTTCTTGCATTCGAGACATCTTCTCTTTTTAAAGACCTGAACTCGACCTTATTTTCAATCCATCCAGCACACTCTTTAGCTATCTGGGATTGAGTTAATTCATTCCTTAATTTAATCTCGTATTCAGTGCCAGAGAGCTGCTTTTCTCTACTTAGTTTATTTATATAAAATTCCCTTAATTCTTCTTTCTCTTCAGTGAAAGTCGGTTCTAAAAATAAAAACCTTAATCCTTTAATTTTGCCTAAAGCCTTTTTGAGCTTGTCATAAGCATAAATAGTAAAGTATGCAGACGTAATGGAAAGTTTAGAACCTTGTTCTATATTCTCAATCAAAGCATCAGATACTTTATTTTTTTTATTATCAAGAATTTTATTCATTCATTACTTCAAAGCCTCATCTACCGCAGCCATCGCATGTAAATAAGTAGTTTCATAAAGTGGCACTTCTGCCTCGCCGTCTTTTACTAATAGTGGAATCTCGGTACAGGCTAAAGCCACTCCTTGAGCACCTTGCTTTGCTAAATTAGCGATAACTCTTAAATACTCAGCTTTAGACTGCTCAGAAAAAATACCGCAGCAGAGTTCTTTGTAGATAATTTCACTAATCACGCCTCTGTCTGCTTTTTCAGGTATTATTACTTCGATCCCGTGTTTTTCCTCTAATCTTTTTTTATAAAAATCATGCTCCATCGTATACATAGTACCGAGCAAACCTATTTTTTTAAAACCATCTTTTTTAATCTGCTTAACGAGAGCATCTGCGATATGAATTACTGGAATCGAGACCTTTGCTTCAATAGCTGGTACAGACTTATGCATTGAATTGGTACAGATAAAAATAGCTTTAGCACCAACTTCTTCTAATTCTAGAGCAGCATTTGCCATCATGTCATATAACTCATCCCACTTACCTGCGTGTTGTAAATCTGCAATCTCTTTAAAATTCATGCTATTTAAAATGATCTTCGCAGAAACCTCTGGTGAAGTGCGTTTACGGATTTCTTCATTTATAATGCGATAGTACTCTATAGTAGATTCCCAGCTCATTCCACCTAATAATCCGATTTTCTTCATAACTCTATTCCTTATTTAAGTTTAAATCCTTGCTTGTAAAACTTGCATAAAGAAAGATTATAAAATAAACAGCACGAAAATAAAGTAAATATTAAGCAACTTGAGGAACTAAATCTGTGACATGATTTGCTTAATGCCCTCCTGCAGAACCTTTTATTAAGAACATTTCCCCGATAGGATTTAATAAACAGGCTGCTTGATGCATTACATGACTAATTTTGTCTTTGGCAAAAAAAGCACCATAATCTAAAGCACTACCAATTAGATAAATAATCCCAGCCTTCTGATTATCAGGGTTCTTATCATCTTTAGATAGAATGTAATCAGATAAAGCTCCACCACCATGTCTTAGACCAGCTGTGATGGCTACTAAAGGTTGCCTGAGTGGACCGAGAATCGGAAAATCTACCAGATTACTTAAAATAGCCCCTATCATCATAGTGGCAGTTAAAGGAACTAATGCCTTAGTATGATCAGGCGGAGAATTTGGTTTAAAGAATTTTAAAAAACTCTTAGGGTCATTTTTAAATTCATTCCAGACTTCACCCAATACGCGAGTATTTTCCTTCCAGCTTTCTCCGAAACTTTCGTAAGTTTCTTTACCTACAAGAGGATTTACAGCAGCAGGAATTTGATCGAGGGAAGAAGGAATACCAGAGAGCCTTATAAGTCGATTAAAACCAGATGGTAATTTAAAAGCTTGTGCCAAACCAGTTAGTAATAGTATTATATTTTTAGTTTTAAGACCCTTCTCAATAAAACTAGCTCCAGCTGTCACGGCTTGAGCTTTAGTGGCATATAGACCATATTTTTCTAATTTAGCCGCTTGATCCTTTAAGTCATTATTTTTTAAACCAATCAGCGACATAACAAGAGAAGGTAAATTAATGAAAAAATTACCGTAAGTCATTATAGGCAAAGCACTATCCATAAAAGTCTTTTTATTAGAGGCCTCTGTACTTACATGTAAATTCTTTTTTTCCTGAATGCTCAACGGCTCTTCTATATCCTTGTGTAAACTCCGCTCTAGATGATTAATTTCTGCATTTTCATCTTTTGGTGCATGAAAATCTGTAGACTCTGAAGCCTCGTGAGTAGCTAAGCTACTATTTTGAGAAGTAGGAAGTGGATTTACTATCATCAATCAATGATATATATATACTATTTAAAAAATATTACCATAGATCACACTTGAATTATTAAGGAATTCTAAGCTTATTTGCTCAGCTAGGAATTAAGCTACGATATTTTTCAAGTTCGATATTAAATCTATTTTTCCTTTTCTTAAACCAGAGAGTGAATCTTTCATCTTTTAGAGCTGCTTTAAGCCACTCACCTGTTTTTAACTCTAATTCGAAGCCATATTCTAGAGCGAAGCGAAAAGCTCTGTAGATCCTCGTCGGATCATCTATAAAACTATTAGAATGAAAAGCTCTTATTAGACCCATTTCCATGTCAGATAAAGCCGAGGAATGATCTATAAGCTCAGCGAAGTTTAAAGGACCAAGTGAAATTAACAGTGAATTAATAGTAAAATCACGCCGTGAAATATCTTCTTTAATACTCGAGGTAAGAGTTACCTTAGGGAAACTAGCAGGCTCAGGATAAGATTCAGTCCTTGCACTTGCAAATTCAAGATCATAAATATCAAGACCAGAGATTTTTACTTTTACTGTTTGAAAAGGTTTATATTCTTCAATAATAATTAGCGTTCGTTTAGTTAAAAGTTTAAATCTCTCTGTTACTGAACTTAGCCAAGGCAGAGCAGCAGTATTAATAAGTAAGTCAATATCATTACCTAGGGGTTCTGTAAGCATTTGCTTCTCTAGAGACCGCGGCACAACTCCATTTTCTGCGTTCTCGTCGTCCTCATGATCCTCATGTACCTGCAGTACACTGCGGTCATTCGTCCTCCTCTGCCTTGAAACTGCACGTTGTGCCGCGGTCTCCTCCCCACAACCTCCATTTTCTGCGTTCTCGTCGTCCTTGTAATGCAGAATCGGATAAACTAAATTGCGTGGAACGCCACCGACTATAAATAACTCGAAACCAGAATCATATGCTAGTTTTCCTAGCATGGACAAGGAGTAAATTAAATCCTCTTGTAAATTTGTAAGCAGTCCCAAACTATTTACTGAGGCTCTTTTTATATCTCTCCACTTCCCACTGGCGAATAGATAAGTCTAATTTCTCAAAACTACCCATGGAGTCTTGGATACCAGCCTGTACTATAGTTACAAGCATGTCCTGGAAAAGGAAATAAGCTAAATTATACTCATTCTGTTCTGGTAAAACAGTCGTTAGCACAGGGTTTCCCTTCTCAATTAAGTAAGTCCTTAAAGGCTTAATATGATTCTTGATTAGAGAAGCGTGATTCGATTCATTTTCTAAGTCTTTAAGAATTTCTAAATTAATCTTAGGATTCACTGCTTCATAAGCGGGTTTCACAAAATAAATCTGCTCAAGAACTAGATTATTATTATCTTTAAAAAGTAATTCTAAATCAGAGTGATGATTTACAGTCCCTATACCTGCGACATGAACTGTAGAGACTATGCCATTTTTATTAAGTGATTCACCTTTAAGCTGAGCTCTGAATTTATTCGTCGCTTCTAAAGAATCAGCATAAACCATGCTATAGCGATGAACATAGGCTAAGTCAGAAAGCATAATATCTATTAAGGCAAGATTCGCTACTTTAGAGTCATTAAGCTCTTCTTCGTTCACGAAATCGTTAAAACAGGCTTCAGCGCCTTCTAGTAAAGCATTACTGTCTAAACCAATCAATTCAGCGGTAAACATACCTACTGGTGAGAACATAGAGAATCTACCACCAATTTCAGGATGGTTTTCTAAAACTGGCATATCTACATCAAATTTAGTCTTAATCTCTTTTTTAAACTCATGTAGAAAATTTTTCTTTCCTTCTCTCTCTGGTTCTGTGATTAAGACTATAGATCTATAGAGATCTTTTAATTTTTCTGGCTTCTTCGCGATCTGGTAAGCAATAATACTATAAAGATTTCTTCTAACTTCATCAGTACCACCAGATTTAGAAATAATTACAAATAATGTCTTTTCAATCTCATCACCTAAACTCTCTAAACGAGCTTGCATAGAGCTACTGTCTAGATTGTTTTGGATAAATATTTTTAATGCAGATTCATCAAGCTTTGTAAATTCACGAAGACCATTATTTAAAACTAAGCTATTAATCCCTGAACCGCCCATCCCCACTACTACTAAATTTTCATAACCTTGTGCTTTTAACTTATTTGCTAAAGGCTTAGTCTTTAAATCATTTAAATTTTTCAAATAGTCAAAATTCAACCACTGAAAATACTCAAGCCTAGGAGTTTCAGCTTTAGCCTGAGCTAGAAGAATTTTATGTAATTCCTTAAACTTAGCTTGGTACTTGCTTTTATAAGTCAAAATTTGATCTTTAAAAATCGTTTCGATTCCATCAATTAAGGTAACTGGTTTCGAACTTTTGAAAGACTCTAGATTTTGATCTATCAGTTGCATAACTGATTATAATTGTAGATAATTTAAGCTAAATACTTCAAATAAATTAGCGAATATTTATCTGCGCGTGGTTTATATAATTTAGACAACCACCCCCCTTGGTTAGGCAGCAATTCTGAATTTCGGAGTTGCTGTCACTTTTTTTAAGCCCGAATATTTCCATCATTAAAAAAAGATATTTTCACCTTAATTCTCCCTTAATTAACCTAGTGCAAGTTACGGTCATGAAAAATTTTCCAGTAGAGTATGTAGTTGAAGAAATAGTGACAAGGGTTAACCAAAAAAGAGTGAAACCATTATCTGAAGAGGAATGCGTCTCTATTAAAGATAAAATAGCAGCTTGGTCAAATCGTTATTCAAGAGATAATCATTTGTCAGAGTCAGAATTCGTTACTGGCTGGGAATTAGATAATGTACCAGAGTTAGCAGATATTAATCTTAAATATGACGTTAGAAAAGCCCTATGGTTTATTAATCCTCGAGAAAAATTAAACCGAGATTTGGTAAAGTTTTTTCAAAAAAATAAATTCGGTGATTCTTTACAGGAATTCAGGAAAGAAGAAATTTATAATTTGATCAGAAATGATTTATATTTGCCTAATGACACAAAAGTATCGTTATTGCCGTCATCCACTGCATCTGCCTTAGATGAAAACAGTAATTTAACAGTTTGTTTAGGAGTTAATCAGCAGAAATTTTCAGTGCATTTTAATGAGGAGCATCAATCGTTTGATCAAGTATTCAAATCTCCTCATTATACTAAGGAGCCTTTAAATTCGAACAAAATTCTACAGATTTTTGCAGACTTTGATCATACCATTAGATCTTTACGTAACACAGCCATCGCTTTTAATATTGCTGATAAATTCAAAAAGAATCTAAGTATAGGTGAGAGAATGGACTTAGAACCATCTTTAACAGAAGAAGGTTATCTACTTATGGCGACCTACAGTACTAATAATGCTTTTTCGTTGCATTTTACTAAAATCAACAGCGATGGCAGTACTGATTGGCAGACTATTACAGCTAGTAGATATGGTGATAAATCTATTGAAACTAAAGATTTATGCTTAGAAAAAAACGGACAGTATTATTTTAGAGGCTATCCAATAATTTCTCTTCAAGAATCTACTGAAATTTCAAATTAAGTCTGAGCGACAGTAACTATATTAAGTTTCTTAATTCCAAGTCCTGAAGCAGCATCTAATGCACCCACTAAGTATTTCTGTTTAGTTTCAGCATCTGCTACGACATTCAAAGGTGCTTCTATATAGCTTGCATCCTGTCTTAGAAGAGTTAACTCAGCAGTTACCATTTCATTAACTCTTTCTGGAGCGATAGGGTCGGGGCTGAGTTTTTTACCATTAATCGCTATCAAACCATCTGCTGATATTTCTAGATTAATAACTTTTCCTTTCGTATCTGCACTAACACCATTTTTTGCTTGAGGAGGCTGAATCGGCAGGGAGGTTTCATTAATCATAGGTGCAATAACAACCATGATTAAGAATAATATTAAAAATACGTCAGTAAGAGGGGTTATATTGATTTCAGAGAAATCACTACCACCACTACCACCTGAAATTCCCATAGATTTAATCTCCTATTTTAAAAAGTCCGGATACGATGAATCATCTACGTCATCATGATCGTATTGACTTTTAGAATATCCACTTGCCCTAGATCCACTTGCGACAGTAGTTTCAAAGAAATTAACTTCCATAAAGCTCATAAACAGGAGCTTTAAGAGTAAAAAATCATCTTCATATCTTTTAACAATATTATTAAAAATATTATTAAAGACTACTGCCACAATAGCAATCGCAAGACCATAACCTGTCGCAATCAAAGCATTAGAGATTTCACCTACCATCTCAAGTGAGCCGCCACCACCACCCAAACTCATTCTCCATAAGGCTTTAATAACCCCAGAGACTGTCCCGAAAAGACCTAAAAAAGGGGCAATAGCACCAACTGTACCTAAAACAGGAAGGTACTGCTGTAGTTTTCTTGTCACAATATTTACAGTGATATCATAAGCTTTACTAAAATCCTCTTTCTGAACAGCAAGTAAACGTATTCCTTCTTCTGCGACTTCTCCCGTAATACTCCGAGACTGCGTGGCAATATTACGAGCGCCATCTAAATCATTTTTTTCTAATTGTGCCTGAAGATTATTTAATAAAAAAGCTATATCACAGCTATTACGATTATAAAAGAAAGCCCTTTCTATCATTACCGCAAAAACCAGTATAGAAGCAAAGGTTATGGGGATAGAGGAAATCATATCTGCCTGAAAATAATCCCAGAAAGATTGCAAAAAATTAAACTGTGCTTCTCCACCATCTTGGGTTAGACCAGCGGCTTCAGCAAGGCCTAAGCCCGCAGATTCTTGTGCATTAACTCTATTGATCAACATATTTTCTTAACTCCATTTTACCTAGTATCGTGACCTTTTGAATACGTTATAGTCGAAAGTAAATTCGATATCTATAGAAGGTGCAGAACCAGCTGGTAATGGTGGGAACGCAGCCGCATTACGAACCGCATTAAGAGCAGCCTCATTAGCCAGTGTATCACCATTAGTCTGCATCAGCCTCAAATTAGATAAAGATCCGTCTCTGTTTATCGCAAAATGAACGACTATCCTTTTTGATTCAGAACCACGTGGAGGTCTCCAGCGCTGCTTAATCATCTCTTGAATTCTCGCCATATAAGGACCAAAAGCTATATCTGGAATAGATGCTGTACTTGGGGGTCTATCACCATAAGGGTTTTTATTAGGGTTACCTAAGCCATCACTCCCAAAACTTACATCAATATTATCGGGAGCTTTTATGTTACCAAGCCTATCAATTAAATCTTGACCACTAGAACCACCAGGTCCAGCTATCTGACTGGCGTCTTTTGGGGCACCAACATTTGAGCCCCCTCCAGAAGTACGTCCCCCACCTACACCATCACCTGAGCCACGTGAGTAGCCATAATTTTTAGGAACAGGGAGTCCATCTGCCCCCCCTCTAGAAAAGCTTCCTGATGGTTTAGCCACATTAGGCTTAAAATCAGATCCAGACCCAGTGGGTAGCGAAGGACTAGGAATTTTAGAAATAGCCCTTTCGGCAAGAGAATCAGATGCGGTATCTGTTTTAATATCTTTAGGTGCTAACTTATTATCATTAGTTTGAGAACGAGTTTTAGGAGCTGGAGTAGGAGGCTGCTTAGAATCACTACTAGCAGAGCCACCTGAAAGTCCTTTCGGCTTCGGCATAGGATTAGGTTTCGGAGGCTCAGCTTGGGACTTCGGTTTACTGGGATCACCAGCCTGCACTAGTTTTTTAGGCTCCTGTGGTTTACCCGGGCTTTTATTTACAGGCTTTATAGGTTTATTAGGATCATTTTTTCCTTGATCTATAGAAGGTCTTTCGGATTTTTTCGGTGTTTCTGGTGGAGGCTTCTGTTTAGTTATCTCTTGAGTAGTAATGAATTCTATAGTGTTAACTTTTACTTTAGGCTTAGGTGTATAAGCTAAAAATATAGTTACAAACAGGACTAATAAAAACAATAAATGCAATGCATAAGAGACTGCATAAGATTCTTTAAAATGATTTTTAGAATGACCTTTTTTATCTTTAATGGAATCATTCACGGCGTAAAGAATAAAAGCTGAGTTGCTCGCGATAACCAGAATGCTCACGGGACTTGGGAACTTAAATCCTTGAACAAAACCATAGGAAAGCTTCAAGTCCATAAAACCGATACGATCTAAGATTCCACTGATCTGATCTAAACTTTCTTGACTGAGCTGACTTACAAGAATAGTAAAGCCAATAACTGAAAGACTTATCACTGAAGTAATAGCGTAAAGATAAACTTTGTTAGATAACAGGTGTGGTAAACCAGTTTCTGCAAGAGCATCTGGCGAATCGATTTCACTGACTATATCTTCAATAAGTTTAGGCGGCGATAACTTGGACATCTATGTATGTTTTAGCAGCCTTTTCTGCAAGAGTGCGAATATCTAGTATATACTTCTGTCTTTCATCTTTACTTATAGCGCTTCTTGCGTCAAGTAAATTAAATGTATGCGAGCATTTAAGTACGTAGTCGTAAGCTGGTATCGCAAGCTTTCTATCTAAACAAGTCTCCGCCTCTGATTTATAGATTTCATAAAGTGAGAAAAGATTTTTAGCATTAGAGACTTCAAAATTATAGGTACTCTGTTCAACTTCATTGCGGTGATAGATATCTCCATAAAGAATTTTATTACCATTATCTTCAAGCCAAATCAAATCAAAGACAGAGTCTACGCCTTGAATATACATAGCTAGCCTTTCAATACCATAAGTAAGCTCCACCGCTACTGGCTTTACTTCTATGCCGCCAGCTTGCTGAAAATAAGTAAACTGCGTCACTTCCATGCCATTTAGCCAGACTTCCCAGCCACAGCCCCAAGCGCCAAGGGTAGGACTTTCCCAGTTATCTTCTACAAAACGAATATCATTTTCAATGGGATTTATACCAAGTGCTTTTAAACTCTCTATGTAAAGATCTTGAGTGCATTTAGGATTAGGCTGAAGAATGACTTGGTACTGAAAATAATGCTGTAATCTATTAGGGTTTTCACCATATCTGCCATCTGTAGGTCTTCTACATGGTTCTATACAAGCCATTTTCCAAGGTTTATTATCTAAGACTCTTAAGAAAGTAGCTGGATTCATAGTGCTAGCACCTTTCTCTGTATCATAGGGTTGCATGATGATGCAGCCCTGATCAGACCAGAATTTATTTAACCTAAAAAGAATTTCTTGGAACGACAAGTTCATGGGATGTTTATGATTCTAACTTATTTAAGACTCTTTAAATTTATCAGCTAATTCTTTTTTAAGTTCTTTAAACTCTTGAATTAATTTAGGTAATCTTGCAAAAGCTTTCTGTCTACTCATGTACTCACCATAAGGTATAGCTGGAATGCCCATTACTGGAAGATAAGGATCTAAATCACCGTGAACACCACTCATCGCGCCTACTACTACATCATTACCGACTTTAATTCCATCAGCCAGACCGCAGGCTCCTGCGACCACGACTCTATCTGATATTTCTGTACTGCCAGCTATTCCTACTTGTGATACTATCAGACAGTCTTTGCCGATATATACATTATGAGCGATTTGACACTGATTATCTATCTTAGTACCCTCACCAATAAAAGTCTCTCCAATGGTACCTCTGTCAATAGTAGTACAAGCACCTATCTCTACATCATTGTCAATGACAAGACCACCAATAGATTCGATTTTTTCCTGAATTTGCCTACCAAGATTAAAATTAAAATCTCGACTCTGAAGCTTTTCGACATTACTTGGCTCTGCTGTAACAAAGCTGTAACCATCAGAGCCTAAAACACTGTTAGAGTGAATAGTTACACGATTAGCAATTTTAGTATTTTCATAAATAACCACTCCTGGATAAATGACACAATCCTCACCAATAGAAACATTATTAGCGATGCTTACTCTGTCATAAATTAAAGTGTTCTTGCCGATAGAAACATTCTCCCCAATTGAAGAAAAAGCACCAACACTAACTCCTTTAGCTAATTGAGCTGATTTTGCGATCTGAGATAAGTCACTTATCTCAGATTTATTTTTAGAAGATCTAGTATCAAAAAGCTTAATAATTTGCTGGAGGCTAAATCTTGGTCTTGCTGTAAGGATAAAATTTTTATCTTCATTTTCTTCTATATATTTTTTACAAGATTCGTCCAAGACAAGTGATTCTGAAATTAAAAGATTATTAGCTTTGCTCTCTTTCATCATCTTTAAAGCTTGGCTTGGCACATCAGAAAATATTAAAGCAAGTTCAGATGGAATAGCAATTATCGGGTGTTTCGCTAAGGCACTAACAACTGCGTCTAAGTCACCAACTAGTTCACCATTACATTTTTCTGCTATATGAGTAATCTTAATAGGCATAGAATCTTACTTCAAAGCTTCAAGCTGCTTTAAAAAAGAGTCTGTAATATCAGCACCTTCCTCAAGCGTATAAGCTTTATTTAAAATTAAATCATATTTTTCAGATTTAGCGAATTTATCTAGAGTCATTGTCATTCTAGTATTCATAGTGAGATTATAGTTTTTCTTTTTTTCCTCAAGCTCTAAAAAAGCTTTATCTACTGAAGCCTGAATCTCTTGCTTTTTCTTATTAAAATCTAGCTCTGCTTTATTATCTTTCGAATCTAACTCAGCTGTTAATTTATCTAGCTCTTGATTAGCGACTATTAGTAATTTTTTTAGGGCTATTTCTTTAACTTCAATATCCTCGGACGCTTGATTTATGTAAGAATATTCAGAAAAAATTCTTTCCATGTCTATCACTGCAAACTTAAATAACTTATTTGGAGATTCCGCAGCGAAAATTACCGAATGTAAAAAAAATAAAATAAAAAATAAGCAAAGACTGAAAAAATTACGATTCAAGATCATGGCTTCTGTGTCTCTAACTCTTTAAGTACCTCAGCCGTTATATCAGCTCCGCCACTTAAAACAGCATCTTTTAAAAGTACTAAGTCTATTTTATTTTTCTTTCTAATCTTCTCGATAGCAGTTTTTACATTAGTCTCTACTTCTTTACTCTTAGCAGTAGAATCTAGTTCTAATTTTTTAGCACTTGGCTCTAATTCAGTTCTTATCTGCTCAGTGAGAAGCTGAATCTCTGTCTCTGTTTTATTAGCTTTACGAGCAGCTTCTAACTGGGTTCTTTTTTCTTGGAATTTTTTACTTAAGGCTGCTTCTTCTTTAGCTATCTCTGTGAGAACAGCTTTAGCTCTAGAATATTTTTCTAAAATTTCTTTACTATCCACAACGCCTATTAAAACGCTTTTCTCCTCAGCACTAGCCGCGACGCAAGAAAGGCAAGATAATATACAGAGCGCTAGAACTAACAGAAATCTGGACTTTAACATTAGCTATTATTATAGCCAAAGAATTGTTAAAATGTTCTTAGTGAGACCCTTAAAAACTATTTTAGTAGCTATATTGGCTTCCCTGACTTTAGTTTCCTGCTCAGGATCTAATAAGGGAGATCTACTTGGCTCTAATGCTCAAGTAACCATTTATTACACTAAAGCTAGTGATGATTTGGGCGTGGTACTAATTCCAGTGCTTAGGACGATTGATAAAAAATCTGGAGCTTATGAAACTGCACTTAAAGAACTATTCTTAGGACCGACTTTAGATGAAAGAGAAAGATTAAAACTGAATAGCGAAATTCCAGAAGGAGTAAGGTTAATTAACATTAAAGAATCCCCTAATAAAGTAGAAATCGATATTAGCAGGCAGTTCGTGAAAGGTGGTGGCTCTGAAACCATGCAAGTAAGATTCAGGCAGCTTAGGGAAACTGCTCTTAATTTAGCGAAAGGCAGACCTGTTTATCTCTATTTAGATGGAGTTCAAGCTACTACCATTGGTGGGGAGGGGTTAGAAGTTCCCCAGCCATTAGGTTCTAATTTACAATAAGATTTGATAATAAAAGATTTAGCAGCTCTAGAAAGATTTTCGAAAAACTTTGCGGAGTTTTTAAAATCATCTCTAAAGGATGATAAAAACGCAGAAATTGGAGTTTCGCACGGATCTCCTCAAGATGGGCGTGTAGCCAAACGAACAAGTTCAAGGCTGAGGAGGACGAATGACCGCAGTGTACTCAAGGTACATGAGGATCATGAGGACGACGAAAACGCAGAAATTGGAGTTTCGCTACACGCCCAAGATATATTTCTGTTATTTAAGGGGGGCTTAGCTGCTGGAAAGACGACCACTATCTCTATGCTTATAAAAGCATTAGGCGTAAATAGTGAAAGTTCTAGCCCTACATTTATGGGAATGCATGAATATTCTTTTTCCTTGCAGACTGGAGACTCATCAGGCTTTATAAGTGAGTGTTGTAAAAATACACAGCTTTATCATTTAGATCTATATCAGAAGAATATTGACTTAGATTCAGTTCTAGAGCTCATGGATTCAGATTCACCACAAATATGGATGATAGAGTGGTCAGAAAAATTAGATCAAGAAATATTAGATTACCTGTATCTGAAGCATCCTTATATAAAGACTTTTGATGTAGAACTGGAAATCCTTGAAAATGATATGAGAAATTTAAGCATTAGAGAGACTTTCAAGAATTTTGGTGATTCTAATGAAAAAGAGGTTAACAAAAATATAGAAGATGAAGTCCTGAAGTGGTCTGAGCAGGAATTAAATCAATAGTGGATATAGGAACCATTAATTTGAAGCTTAAAGACTATGATGATAAAATCATGGCAGAATTAGAGCCGATTCTAGAAGAAATGGCGAAAAATTCTAAGGCATTAGCTTCTAATTTAAAATCTTGTTTTACAGATATAGCTCAAAGTGATAGATATCTTAGAGCTTTTAATGGTGAACCTGTAGGTGTTCAAGAAAAAGATTTTACGGAAGAAGAGTTTAATATTTTTCGCAAGTACGTTCGCTTACTGCGTTCCTGCACGATAATGTGTGGCAATGATTTATCTGCTAGGTATAAAAAGCTTTTTATCGACTTTTTTATGGGAGAGAGATTAACTAAAGCTAAACTGTTATAATCCTTACATATGTATCAGTACCTTAAAGGCATTCTCATAGAAAAAGATTTAATTCATAAGACTCTAGTCGTCGAACAGGGTGGCATCGCTTATTTAATTCAAACTAATTTACGAACTATGAATAATTTAGAAGTTAATTCTAATGTCAAAGTTTTTTTAAAAGCCATTATTAAAGAAGAAGAGATTAAATTATTTGGGTTTGCAGATAAAGCAAATAAAGAGATGTATGAGCATTTACAATCCGTTTCTGGAGTGGGTCCTAAATCTGCTATGAATATTTTAGATGCACTTGATATTCAGGATATTATCTCAGCAGTTCTTAATGATAAGCCTAAGTTATTAAGTGCGGCTCAGGGCATAGGCTTAAAAACGGCTCAGAGAATAGTTTTAGATCTAAATACTAAGCTACATAAATTTAATGTTCATCATCAAGTTCATACTCAAGCAGAGGAAGGTGCTTATCAGTGTGCAGATGAAGTTACAGGCATACTTGTGAATTTAGGTTTCAGTGAGATAGAGGCTTATAATAAAATTAGATTGGCCAAAGGTGCAGGGATTAAGGATTCTAGTGAGCTTCTTGTTAGGTTTTGTTTACAGAGTTCTTAAGCACTAAACTTCTTAACTATAGCCACAGTATTATGCCCACCAAAGCCCAAAGCCTGTACCATAGCGTAATCCACATTTCTGTCTCTAGCCACATTAGGTACATAATCTAAATCACAGTCTGGATCAGCTTCTTTATAGTTAATAGTAGGAGGAATTTTACTGTGAATAGTCGCCATCGTCGCAGCAGCTAGCCCTACAGGACCCGCAGCACCGATTAAATGACCAGTCATAGACTTGGTACTAGATACACAGAGTTTATAAGCATGATCCCCAAAGACTTTCTTTATACCTCTAGTTTCTCTAGCATCATTTAAAGGTGTGCTAGTGCCGTGAGCGTGAATATAATCTATAGCTTCACGATTTCCTTCTAAGCCAGCTGTTTTTAAAGCAGTCTCTATCGCTAAAGCACCACCACTACCATCTTCAGAAGGAGCCGTAATATGATAAGCATCGCAGCTACCGCCAGCACCGACTAACTCAGCATAAATTTTCGCACCACGTTTTTTCGCTAATTCAAGTTCCTCTAGTACGAACATAGTGGAACCCTCACTCATAACGAAGCCGTCACGACGCTTATCAAATGGGCAGCTAGCTTCAGTAGTCTCAGCCTCTCTTCTAGAAAGAGCTGTCATATTATAGAAAGATGAAATGGCTAGTGGGTTTAAACAGGCTTCTGAGCCACCAGCGATAACTGCGTCAGCCTGATTAGTTTTAATATGCCAGTAAGCATCGACTATGCTATCTAAGCCAGAAGCACACGCCGTAGAGTCAGCTTTAGCTCTACCTCTGTAGCCCCAAAGAATACCTATGTGGCCAGCAGCAGCATTTGGCATAAGCCTGATAATAGATCTTAGACCTACAGCCTTAATACCTCTTTCATAAAGGGTTATAACATCGTCACAAGTCGTAGAAATGCCACCGATACCAGTGCCAACGAAAGTAGCTATTCTAAAAGGGTCTACGTCATATTTAGCGAATTCATCTATAGTCGCATTAGAGTCCTCTATCGCAAGCTTCGCTGCGACTACAGCGAATTGAGCTACTCTGTCCATGTCCTTATTAAAAGATCTAACCTTTTTAGGATCATCCCAGTATTTAGTGATGTCGAAATTTTTAACTTGTCCGCCGATTTTAACGGGAAGTTTAAATTTAGACTCTTCATAACCTTCTATGAGAGAAATGCCTGATTTCCCTGATATCATGGAACTCCAGAAATCATCTAAACCTATACCTACTGGGGTTACAGGTCCAATACCAGTAATAACGACTCTTCTGTCCATATTGTATATATAATAGCTCTTGATATGTATCAAAGAAATCTCTTTTATACTTGCTTAATAATCCTTTTTTTCTCCATACCTCTGTGGGTGGATCTCTATTCTAAAAAGCTTGTGGAGTCTGGGCTTTCAGGGAACACTGAATATGACACGGTTGTCATTAAATTTTGGCAATATTGGGCGGGAGAAGAAAAGGAGGCCTTAACTAAATTAATTCAGAAATTTAATCAAGAAAAGCATGGTTTTACGGTGGAAATGCAAAGCATTTCTTTACCTCGCAAGAAAATAATGATGGCGATAGCCGCAAATGTGCCACCAGATTTAGTTCTCTTGGATGGTGATATGGTAATGGATTTTGCTTTAAGAAGTGCTTTAGTGCCTCTTGAGAAGATATTAATAGAAGACGGCACTACTGCCAAATCTGCAAATCTGAGGCTGAGGAATCAGGGCGAAACTAATCTAGCAGAGTTTTATAAAAATACTACTAAAATAATTTTACCTAATTATTTAGAAATGCTCTTCATTAAAGAATCTCAGGTAGCTTTACCCATGATGCCAGCGGTAGAAGCTCTACATATAAATAAAACTCTTTTAAATAAATATAATCTGAAAAGTCCAGAATCTTTAGAGGACTTAATTTACGTCTCAGATAGCATAATTAAGAAAAGTAATTTTAATGAGTTCGGCTGGTTGCCGACTTGGCCGATATGGTCGGGAAGGTTTATAGTAACGGCCTTTGGTGGGAAGTGGGCGGAAAGGTCTACTAGTCCAAATAATAAAGAGGCTGATGTGAAAAGCGCATTAAAACATGGAGCTGTGCCTAAGTCTCAAAAAATATATGATTATAAAATTACGGCGAATACTCCAGAAAATATTAGAGCTTGGGAGTGGGCTTTAGAGAATTTTATTAAAAAGATCCCACAAGAAAAGCTTCAGGGCTTTATAGAAGGAAATATATCCTACCAGAGTCCAGATAATCCTTTCTACGCTGGGCAAGTAGCATTAGAGACGAGTGGTGTCTGGGAATATGGCTTCGCTAAAAAGTTTTCACCAAATTACCAGATAGAAGTGAAAGCGTTTCCTAGCTTTAGTCCTCAAGAAATCGATGCACAGAGTACCGTTCCAGGGCTGAAGAGGGTGAATAATTATGAAGCCCCGACTGAAATAGCAGTAGATGCCTTAGCCATTCCTAAAGGTGCTAAAAATTCTGATAAAGCATTATATTTTATGCTGTGGTTACTGAAAAAAGAAAATATTAATTACCTAGCCCTTTCACAGAATAAGTTCCCGCCACTTAGGCTCAGCGAATCAGAGAAAAGGCAGTTTATTAAAAAGCACCAGAACCCTTACATAGAAGTCTTTATGGATTTAGCAGAGAGCTCAAATGCTGTCTACTTCCCGCATCTAAGTTTTTCTAAAGAATATAAACGTGAAATTAAAAAAGCCTTTGATAAAGTTTTGCGTTTAGAAATGAGTCCCAAAGAGGCTTTAGATGATTTACAGAGAAGAATGCTAGCGGTGCAGAGAAGAAGCGTCTACTGAGCTTGAAGCCTTGCATTGATACAGAAATTTATTATTTTTTTGACCAAGTCATTTGCATTTTTGATTTTCACTTTAGACTTGAATTTTTCTATGCCAATTTCGGAGATGATTTTAGCGAAAATCTCATCTGCGAATGAAGAATTCATCA
This sequence comes from Candidatus Caenarcanales bacterium, assembly GCA_947459525.1. Classification (GTDB taxonomy): domain Bacteria; phylum Cyanobacteriota; class Vampirovibrionia; order LMEP-6097; family LMEP-6097; genus LMEP-6097. The sequence goes on along the minus strand of CANHDW010000018.1, from coordinate 437 downwards.
CTTGAATATCCTTAAGATCAATGATAATGCTATTACCTTTACAAATCTCCGCTGATATACGCTCTCTGATTGGTTGGGAGGTACTCCTTAAGCCAGCTCCAGTGCCAAGCTCTTCTTTGATATTAATTATTTTTGCTTCAGATGACATAAATATACATTGATCATTCATTTGTGTATTACCCATTTAATATTATAGATTAGTTAACGCAATATCAACTGATCAATAATGATCTTCTCCATCAAATAAATACTCAGGTGTGTGTAGACCACCATTTTTTTTGTTAAAAGCTCAGCAAAAATTCCTAAAGAAAATCTAAAGGAAGGTAGTGGAATATTAGCTAGGCTTAGGTATTAAGGAGTTAGAGGTAGGATCGTAGATATATTCTCTCGGTGGGCTAGTGAGATAAGTAATCAAATCCTGCCATGAATTAAAGAGT
>CANHDW010000017.1 GCA_947459525.1 Candidatus Caenarcanales bacterium | reverse complement strand
TAAGCTATTTAAATTAAGACTACTCTCTCTCAACAGCTCTAGTTAAGCACAATACCCTTACAAAGGCCAGAGCTAAATCACTATCTTTATTTTTTCTTTAGGAATTTTTGCTGTTAATTTAAAATCAAAATAGTAGCGATTAAAATCAGCACAGTGCCTAAAAATTTAAATTTATTTACAGGCTCTTTAAAAATTAAAGCACCGATAAATAAATTAGAGACTAGGGAGACAGCTCGCTTACCAGCTTCTACTAAACCTATGTAAGAAATTTGATAAGCCATAAACTGCAAGACCATCGCAAATGAGGCATTTATTATGCCTAGTAATAAAAACCAATAGGTGCTGGGCATTTTGTGAAACTCTTTATTTGAGGGTGATTCATTATCTTGCAGCTCTACTGCTAAGAATTTAGTACTACCCCAAGGACAGGTCTTCGAAAAGAAGCGAGCTATGCTAAATATAGTTCCGCAGAGTAGTGCGTGATAAAGAGCATGAGATATAGGGTTCGTAGCTTGCATCGCAAGCTTATCAAAGGGTATAGCGAAAGCCCAGAGAAGAGAAGTGATAATAACTAGGACGCAGCCCTTTTCATGAGTGAGATCTTGGTAGAGGGTTTGAAATAATCCTAAAATAGAGTTTACTTTCTTACCCTGATAATTAATGATAAGAGAGGCTAAAACTAAAAGAATTAATCCAGAAAATTGAATCAGGGAAAGGTTTTCCTTTAATATTAAACTACCAAATATTACCGTGAAAAAAGGCAGGAAAGAAAGGAAAGGAATGACGCTGCTGAGGGGCGAAATAGAGATGGCTTTAGTTAGCAAGAAAGTGCCTATTGAGGCGAAGCCAGCGGTCATAAGACCAGGGAAAATATATCCATGATTGTAAGTTAATTGCTGAGAGAGATAGCCGTAGCTTAGGTAAACTGCTGCTTGACCAAATTCTAGGAAAATGACTAAGGGTAAGGGTTTTATTCTTTTAAGTAATATTTTACGTACGAAATCGTAGGCGACCCAGAGGCAGCCGATAATGCCGATTAGATAGAAGGTGTTATTCAAAGCTTTGCTCCTTATTAAATTCTTCGCTTTCTCTTTTTCTATGCAATTTTATCTGACCCTGCATATATTCTTGAAGCTCTTCTAAAACCAGACTAAAAGAAGAATCCTCCGTATCTTTAAGGGTCATAAGCAGATTTAAATTCTCTTGTAAAATCGGAGCTCCAGATCCAGAATATACTTCACGGATATTTAAACAATTTTTAAAATTCTTCAATGCTAGAGACTTATCAGAAACTTTAGCGAGAATTATTTGCACAAGAGGGTTTAAGTGTTTACTAATATTTTGATTTAATGGATTATCTAGTGGGTCATTTTCAATTCTGTTTTCAAATAATTCTATGCACTCAGAAAGAATTAAATATCTAGTTTCAGCTTCTTCTTCACACCACTTAATTAAAATATCAACTGGAAAAGAATTTAGAGGATTCTTATCACATCTAAAGCTCTGGTAAACATGCTCTTCACTTATTTTGTTAATGAACATTTAAAGTGTCCTCTGAGTTTTTATCTAAATGCGCTTCTAAAATTTCTTTTTCTTTTATTAACTCTTCTCTGAGCTCCTCTTCTGTTGGTAGATGTAGTTGATATTTAGAAGCGAATATCTGCCTATTATCGTCAGCTAGCGTATATTTAACGACGGCTTCACTCTTATCAGCACATAGAATGATGCCTATTGGTTTATTATCTCCTTCGTTCATCAATTCTCGTGTGTAGTAGTTTACATACATCTGCATTTGCCCTATATCTTGGTGGGTTAATTTTCCTATTTTAAGGTCTAGTAATACGAAACATTTCACTATGTAGTTATAAAAAACTAGATCTATATAAAAATTTTCATCATCTAAGCTAATTCTCTTCTGCCTTGCAACAAAAGAGAATCCCTTACCTAATTCTAAAAGAAATTTCTGTAGATGCTCAATTAAAGCACTTTCTAACTCTCTTGTAGACCAGTTATTGCTTATAGTTTCTATTTCATAGAAAGATCTTTTTTTCGGATCTTCTATCTTTATTAATGATCTGAAGTGAGTCCAGCTTAATTCTGCACGCAGTGCGTGCGGAATTGAATAAAGTTCATAAAATTTACGCATTTGCCAAAGATTTCTTGCTGTAAAGCCTTTTCCAAATTCAACCGTAAGCTTTTTAGAAAGTTTATTAATTAAATCACTTCCATACTTAGCTCTTTCTTGACCTTGTTGCTCTTCTTCTAAAATTTCTTTATCTATTTTGGGCGTTAATTCAGTCATGGAATCCTCTCCATTATAAGACTTAATTGTCATTCTGATCTATGATTGCTTTTTTCCTTACTTGGATTAGAATGTATAAATAAGGTCTATAAAATCAGCTTAGAGATTGACAAAGAAAAATATCATGATAATCATTAGCCAAGAATTAGAAGAAGCGATCAAATCATCAGCCATTATCATAATGGCAATTTCACTCCAAACTCAAATAATATCGAGTCCCTTTTAAATTGCCAGTCTTAACTAAAATCCCCATCTCGATTAATTCCTGCAAGTCTCTAGTAGCCGTAGCCCTAGAGGTTTTAGTAATAGAGATGTAATTTTCTGCACTTAAGCCGCCTTTAAAACCTTGAATTCCTTCTTTGAAGATTCTGCTGATAACCTTTTCCTGTCTTAGGTTGAGCCTGTTTTCGTAAAGTCTATAACACTCCCCTTTTTTTAAAGAGAATTCTATAGATTTTTGGTTTAATTCTAAAGCTTCTAACGCCGTCTTAGAGAAGTATTCTAACCAATCCGTGACTTCAATATCTCGATTAGAGGCATCTAACATAGCATAGTATTGCTTTCGATGCTTTTCTATCACTTGTGATAATGAGATTAAGCTAGCCTCACCTAATCCTTGAGATAAAGCTTTCTCTGCAAGAGCTCTAGCTATTCGTCCATTACCATCATCAAATGGATGTATGCAAACGAAATAGAGATGAGCTAGTCCAGCTCTAGTTAAGGTTTTCAAAGCATGCTTGTTATTCGGTTTTGAATTATTAAACCACTGAATAAAGTTTTTCATTTCAGTTTCTAAAGTTTCTGATGGAGGTGCTTCAAAATGTATTTTAGGTCTGTATACTGAACCTGAAATAACTTGCATCGGCTCTGTATCCTTTCTAAATGATCTAGTTTTAATTTTAGAATTTATACCATCAAGAATTAAAGAATTCCATTTACCAAGACTTTTTTTAGAGATGGGATGTGAAAAATTATCATATAAATCTAGCATCATTTTGGCAAGTCCAGCTTCGGCATTGGGGATTTTTTTTATATCTATCACTGAAATACCAAAATTTCTTTTAATAGACGACTGTATACTCTCTCTATTTAAAAACTCTCCTTCAATTAAAGATGTTCTGTAAGCTTCTTCGCAGATTATATCTATCTTTAAATCTATTTTCTCTTCATTCTGAATATGTTTTAAGGTGCCTAGGAAAATACCAGACTTATGTAGAAATTCATCTTCGTACTTCTCTAGCAGACTTGTATCATACTTAAAATCAGGCCAATCTTTTTTCTGCCAGTTCCATTTCATGAGTTATAAATTACTACCTTATAGCTCATATTATGCCTCTTTTTGAGGAATAATATTTAAGTTTATAACTCAGCCTCTTTCAAAACAAAAAGTCCCTTAATTTTACTCAAGGGACTTTTTGTTTTAATTGAAATTTTTAGAAACAGTTCTATGAGAACTAAACAGCCACTGGTAGCTTATTACCAACCAATACAGCTAAATCACACAATCTGTTAGAGTAACCGTATTCGTTATCGTACCAAGAAAGGATTTTTACTTGTTTCTCAGCTACTACCATAGTCATATCGCCATCAATAATAGATGAGTGAGCATCGCCTTTAAAATCGATAGATACTAAAGGCTCATCTGTGTAATCAAGAATACCTTTAAGGTTAGTCTGAGCAGCTTTTTTAAGTACAGCATTTATTTCTTCTTTAGTAACTGCTTTTTCTAAAGTGAAAACTACGTCTACTACAGATACGTTAGGAGTAGGAACTCTCATCGCATAGCCATTTAATTTACCAGCTAAATGAGGAAGCACTAAACCGATAGCTTTCGCCGCACCAGTAGTAGTAGGAATCATAGATACAGCTGCTGCTCTAGATCTTCTTGGATCTGAGTGAGCGTTATCTAATAATTTCTGATCTGAAGTATAAGCGTGAATAGTAGTCATCATGCCGCTTAGAACTTTAAAACTATCATCTATAACTTTAGTGAAAGGTGCTAGGCAGTTAGTAGTACAGCTAGCATTAGAGATGATGTGGTGCTTAGATGGATCGTATTTATCCTCATTAACTCCAAGAACTATAGTGATATCTTCATTTTTAGCTGGAGCAGAGATAAGAACTTTTTTAGCACCACCAGCTAAATGTGTTTTAGCTTTTTCTGCGTCAGTGAATACACCAGAGCATTCTAGGACTATATCTACACCGTGATTAGCCCAGTTAAGAGCAGCTAAGTCTTTCTCTTTTAAGAATTTAGTAGTTTTACCATTTACAGTAATAGAATTTTCATCAGCAGTTACTTCGCCATCGAATCTACCAAGAGTGCTATCGAATTTAATTAAATGTGCAGAAGCTTCTGGGGGAGAAAAAGGATCATTAATGACGAGTACGTCTATTTGATCAACAAAATTTTCATTCAGAACACGGAAAACATTTCTTCCGATACGTCCAAAACCATTAATACCAACTTTAACTTTAGTCATGCATAAGATTATATCAATAAACTTTAGTGCTATTATTCTTTTTTGATATGAGTAGTCCCAATTTTTCAGACTTTTTCGGCTCAAATAATTCTAATCGCTTTGATCCAGATGATTTTTTTAGCAAGCATAAAATAAAAATTTTTATTATAGTTGCACTGTTTTTCGTAGTGCCTAATTTAGTTATCCTCGTAGGAGCTGGTCAGAGAGCTGTAATCTTTAATAGAGTTATCGGTATGGAACAGAGAGTACTAGAAGAGGGGATTCAGTTCGTAATTCCGATACTTCAACAAGCCACTATTTATAACGTAAGGGAGATTAGTTATATATTTAGTAATTCTGCTGAGCGTTCTAAAAACGGAGCTAAGATACTTGGAAATTCTATAGATACTTTAACTTCAGATGGGCAGAATATTTCAGTAGATGTAACGGTAAGGGCTAGACCAGATTTTAAGCAGCTGTGGTGGCTGCATCAGCAGATAGGTAATGATGGCTATAATTCATATGTAAATAAAGTAATTAACCCAATAGTCAGAAGTATGGTTAGAGAGGTTATCGCAGGCTATACCGTTTCTGCTATTTATAGTGAAGATAGAAGGGTTATCGCTGATAAAATCTCTAAGTCTTTAGATAAACATTTAGCTAAATATAAAGTGGTTTTGACGGAGTTTCTTTTAGATGAAGTTACTTTCTCTGCTGCTTACCAGAGTGCGATTGAAGAGAAGCAGCGTGCAAGAATCGAATTAGATACTAAGGATAATATTATTGTTGAAAAGCAGAATGATAGAGATGCTGTTATCACGAGAGCTGAAGGTGAAGCTGAAGCTATTAAATTAAAAGTAGATGCCTTAAATCGTTTCGGTAATTCCTATGTTAAGTACAGAAAAGCACAAGTTCTTGGTAAGAGAACTAAACTTATAATAAATGATGATCTGTAATTCTTTGGGGAAGATGTTTCTAGCTAAGTGCGAGGTTTATAAATGAAAGATTTGAATATATTTGGATTAAAGATAAAAAAAGAAATGTTTTTGGTGATTTCTTTTGCTATTCTAGCTTTACTCTCGCAGTCAATGCGTATCATTGACGTGGGCAGAACTGGTGTCATCTTTAACATTAAAGATGGTGTTCAGGATAAGCCTTTAAGAGAGGGTTTGCATTTTTTATTACCGTTTGTTCAGAGTTTAATAGTCTTTGATACACGCATTAATACTTATACTTTTACTAAAGATGCTATGGACCCAGGTCGCCTAGGGAATCCTATAGTAGCTAAGACTGGTGACGGTCAAATAGTCGGTATAGAGATGTCTATATTAACTCAGATGATTCAGGAAAGGGCTCCAGAAGTTTATCAAAAACTTAGAACTGATTATGCACCTGTACTTAAAGCTAAAACGGGTAAAGTAATGCAGGAAGTTATCGCAAGGCACGTAGCGGATGCTTTATACACTGAGGACACTAGGAAAATAGTTTCTAGCGAAGCTAAGGAATATTTATCTAAATCCTTTGCTGAATCAGGTTTTAAACTTAATGATCTTTTTATTAGAAGAATAGAATTCTCGCCAGAATATATAGAGGCGATAGAAAGTAAGCAGATCGCTTTACAGAAGGCTCAGCTAGCTCATATACGCAAGGAAATAGCTTTAAAAGAAAAGCTGATATCTATTATTCAGGGTGAAGGTAACGCTAAGCAAGTAGAAGTCAAAGGACGTGCTATTCAGGCAAATCCGATGGTAGCTGATTTAGAGTATTTAGATGCTATAGAAAACAATCCAGATGTGCCTGTAATCATCGGTTTGAAGGGAAATACTTTTGTTAATTTAGATAAATTACTTGAAAATACTTTACAGCCGCAGGCAAAGAAAAAACAGTAGATATTAATTTCACGTAGCTTTCGCTGCGTAGATTTTACAGGAAATGATTTATGGTATTTAGAGGTTTAAAAACATGGCTGCCATCTGACGTTAGAAAGCAGCTCGCGATAAAAAATAAGTTGGTAGCTCTTTATGAAAAATGGTCTTATGAGCCAATAGTAGTACAGAGTTTAGTAGATTTAGATGTTATAAATAGGGCGAATAAAAAATTTACCGATAAAACTTTTACGTTTCTAGATAAAGATGGTGAGACTCTTGCTCTGAGAACAGAGATGACTCAGCCTATCGCTAAGGCGATAGCAGGCAGGGCTCAAGAACTTCAGTTCCCGGTGAAGCTTTACTATAATGCTTCAGTTTATCGTTATAAAGGCACTCCTACTGATGAATCTAGAGAAATACAGCAAGTCGGCATAGAGTATGTCGGTGCTAAGGCTGAAGAGAATTTTTCTGATTATGAAGTACTGCAACTAATGATAGATTCTATTGAGGAATTAGGTGTAAGTGATTATCAAATATGCATCACCGACGCTAAAATCTGGCATAGCTTATTTGCTAAATTTAATAAACCAGTCCCAGTAATCAGCTCAGAGACTTCTTCCAGTCATGATTTAATTACTAAGGCTTATAACCTTTTACTTAAAGGTGAATTCGTCGCATTTGAAAAACTAGCTACTGAAGAAAGTTTTCTTAACTGTCTCTATAGCCGAGAGCAAATAAGCTTATCTATTCCGAATGAAGAGAAGTTAAAAAGAGTTGAGAAGGATTTAGAGTTAGATTTAAGTCACTTAAAGGGTTTAGCTCAGCTTTCTTCTAAAATAGTCTTCGCGCCTTATCAGTGCCCAGATCTAAAGCTCTATACAGGACTGCATTTTAAGCTGTTAATTAAAGGACAGGGTAATGATATCGCTATGGGTGGTAGATACGATAATCTATATTCAAGCTTTGGTATCGATCTGCCTGCGATAGGTTTCGCTTTTTATGTGCAAAGGCTGATTTCAGCATTATCCAATTTAAATCTTTTAGATAATTTTTCTACTGATAAGCTTCCGAAGAAGCTTTCTCCAGCTACTAAAGAATGGCGGGATGTTTATAAAGCGGCTCAGCTTGAGTTTGAGAAAGGAGCGAATGTTTTAATATGCAACAAGTGAAAATAGCCTTATCTAAAGGCGCTCTCCTAGAAGGTGCTATAGAGTTTTTTAGTAAAGCTGGTATTGAAATTGAAAATGGTGAAGATGCGAAACGTAAATTAATTCGCCGCAGTACTATTCATAATGAGGCTTTTAAAGATTATGATATTCAATTCCTGATGGTAAGAGGTCATGATGTGCCAGTCTATGTAGAACATGGTGCTGCTGACTTCGGGATAGTGGGCTTAGATGTAATCTTAGATTCTAGAGCGAAGGTGCATCAGCTTCAAGATTTAAAATATGGGGCTTGTGATCTCTGTGTCTGTTCTGTGCAAGGGAAGTATAAAACTGTTTCTGAGCTGCCTAGCTATACGCGTGTTGCGACGACTTTTCCTAATTTAGCCAAAGATTTTTTTCAGCAGCGTGCGCTAGAAGTTGAGATTATTAATCTTTACGGTTCGGTGGAACTTGCTCCACTTACTGATCTTACTGATGTGATTATAGATTTAGTCGCTACTGGAAAGACTTTAAGAGAAAATGGCTTAGAGCCGATTCATAAGATTATGCACTGTACTGCTCATTTGATTGCGAACCCGACGGCGTTTGAGTTTCATAAGGGGTTTTTTGCTGGGCTTGTGGGCAAGTGAGTATGGGATTATGTTTGAGCAGGCTTTTAAAAATATAGATGATATTCTTCACAAGGATGCAGGAGCTTCTAGTGAACTGGATTATGTAGAACAGAGTTCTTGGGTATTATTTCTAAAATATTTAGATGATTTAGAGAAAGATAGAAAGACTGAAGCTGAACTAGCAGGGAAAGAGTATAAATTTATTATAGAGCCAGAATATAGCTGGGAAACATGGTCTGCACCTAAAAAAGAAGATGGTAAGCTAGATCATAATAAAGCACTTACGGGTGATGATTTAAAAAATTTTATAAATGAAAAATTATTTCCTTACCTGAAACGGTTTAGGCAAAACGCAGAACATGCAGATACCATAGAATATAAAATAGGCGAGATTTTCAGTGAAATTAATAACAAAATCCAAAGTGGTTATGTATTAAGAGATGTTCTGAATATTATTGATGGTCTTCGCTTTCGTTCTCAGGAAGAGAAACATGAGCTATCGCATTTATATGAAACTAAAATTAAAAACATGGGTAATGCAGGACGTAATGGAGGTGAATATTACACCCCTCGTTCACTTATTAAAACTATAGTTAAAGTAATAGCACCAAAGATTGGAAATAAAATTTATGATGGTGCAGCTGGTTCTGCTGGCTTTTTGGTAGAGTCTTTCGATTACTTAAGAACCTCTAAAAAACTTTCTACCGAAGATTTAGAAATATTACAGAAAAGAACTTTTTATGGCAAAGAGAAAAAATCTTTAGCTTATATAATCGGCATCATGAATATGATACTTCACGGGATTGAAGCTCCAAATATTATTCATACTAATACTCTTGCAGAGAACATCGCAGATATTCAAGAAAAAGATCGTTATGATGTAATATTAGCTAATCCTCCCTTTGGTGGTAAAGAAAGATCGGAAGTACAGCAGAATTTTCCTATTAAAACAGGAGAGACAGCTTTTCTTTTTTTACAGCATTTTATTAAAATTTTAAAAGCTGGTGGTAAAGCAGCTATAGTTATAAAAAATACTTTTTTATCTAACACTGATACTGCTTCAATTTCACTCAGGAAGTATCTTTTAGAGACTTGTGATTTACATACTATTTTAGATTTACCAGGTGGTACTTTTACTGGTGCTGGAGTTAAAACAATAGTATTGTTTTTTGAGAAAGGCTCTTCCACTCAGAAGATTTGGTATTATCAGTTAAACCTTAATCGTAATCTAGGTAAGACTAATCCACTTACGGAGAGTGATCTAGTAGATTTCATTACACTACAGCAGACTAAATCTGATTCTGAAAACTCTTGGACGCTTAAAGTCTCTGATATAGATCTTGATACTTATGATTTATCGGTTAAGAATCCTAATCGTAATAATGAAGTAATTTTACGTGAGCCCAAAGAGATTCTAGCAGAAATTAAAAAGCTTGATAAAGAGAGCGAGATGATATTAGAAAAAATAGGAGCCTTGTTGTGACAGAAGATTTAAGCGTTTTTGAAGACCACAAAATTCGACGAATCTATGATGAAGAAAAAGAGATTTGGTATTTTTCAGTTATTGATATTATTCAGATACTCACAGAGCAGGAAGATTATCAGAAAGCCAGAAAATACTGGAATAAGCTTAAAGAAAGGCTGAAAAAAGAGGGGGCTGAGTCGGTGACAAAATGTCACCGACTGAAATTATTAGCGGCAGATGGTAAAAAATATCTTACTGATGTAGCTGATCCAGAGACACTTTTAAGGCTTATTCAGTCAGTTCCTAGTCCTAAAGCTGAACCTATTAAATTATGGCTTGCTAAGGTCGGCTATGAACGTATGCAAGAGATGGCAGATCCAGAACTGTCTTTAGATCGTGCTCGTGAGACTTGGCAGAAACATGGACGCAGTGAAAAGTGGATTCAACAAAGAATGATGGGGCAGGAGACCCGTAATAAGCTTACTGACTACTGGGATAAGGCTGGTATCAAGAAAGGTCAAGAATACGCTATCTTAACTAATATTATTCACCAAGAATGGGCTGGGCTTAGTGTGAAAGAGCATAAAGCTCTGAAAAAATTAAAGACTCAGAATCTTAGAGATCATATGAGCGAGGCTGAGTTAATATTTACAGCTCTAGCAGAGCTTTCCACGAGGCAAATCGCTGAAACGATGGAAGCTAAAGGGATGCAAGAAAATAAAGCTGCTAGTAAGCAGGGCGGGGGTATCGCGAAGAAAGCTAGATTAGAGTTAGAAGAGAAGACTGGGAAGAAGCTTATTTCAGAGGATAATTATTTAGCACCAAAGAAGCAGGTTAAGGGAAAGAAAAAGTAATTATGGTAACAAAGGTTACTAAAAAACCTGATGGTGGTTATTATGCGATTAAAGGATTTGCATATCAAATTGATAAGGCTATTTTAGAGCTATTAGATACAAAAAAATCTGAAGCAGAGATATTTATTGAAAATATTCAAGATATTGATTCAGAAAGCTTTGTAATGCAAATAAAATATAAAGAAACACAAAAATTTAGTAACTCTAAAATAAAAGAACCAGTAATTCAATTAATTGATGAGTTTTTAAATAATAAGAATGAATCTAAAAAATATTACCTCTATTGTTTTTTCAAAGATCGTAATGCCACAGATACAGGAAGCTTATCATTAGAGGAATTAAATAAAATTCTTGGGAAGAAATCTAATCAATATGAGGATGAAGATAAAAATTCCTTTTTGGAAAATTTTAAATTAGATTTTTCGCCTAGTTTTCAAGAGCAGTTTGATGAAGTTATTAAAAAAATCGGAACACTCTTCAATAGCTCTAATCATGAGGAATCAATTTTTTATTATTCACAGATTGATTATCAAATTAGAAAAATCATTCTGAATAACCCAAATCCTCAAAGTCGAAAATGCAACAAAAAGGAAATTATTGAGATAGTAAAAAAAAATAAAGAAATTATTTTCAATTCTAGCTTTCAACAGTATTTGGGTAAGGAAGCTTATTTAAAGTTTATCTCTAGCAAGTTTCAATCTCCGATAAAGAATCAAGAGAATTGTTTCTTATTTGGTCATATTGAGGATTCTAAGGATTTATCTATTCAATCTTTACTTGAAGAGTTAATTACGGGCTATTTCAAGAAAGCTCAATGGGATATAAAGCCACTGGTATTTATCTTTCAAGATAAAGAGAAAGCGAATACAGTAAAAAAACATTTTATAGGAAAGCAACTTTTTTTTAATGACGGTTATGAGTCAATAGAATTTAATCAGAAGGCATTTTTAAGAGAACCATTAAAACACCGCACAATGCTTAAGGAAAAACCCTCTGATAGTCTTGAGAATATTTCATTTAAAGCTAGAATCATTTCTCTGGAGTCCATTCAAGGCACTTCTGACTTCAATTACACGCCAGATAGACTCTATTTATTTGATTGTGATATTGATAAAGTTAGCCCGCAATCTTTGTCAAAGGGCAACACAACAAATATACAAGGGCTAAATACGCTTGATATTAAAAATTTATTCATAAGTAAAAAAGGAGTTTAGTGCAGTGGATTCAGAAAATTTTAAAATTATAAATGTTTCAAAAGATTCAGTAACAATAGAGATATTAGACTCTGCTAAATTTAACGACCAGTTTAATATCGGAAGTTATATAAAGATCCCATATAAAAATAAACAAGATTATTTTATTATCGGAATTATTAATGATTATAAAGTTAAGAATCTTGATGCTGCAAATCTAGGTGCAAGCCTTGGTAATCATTTTGTTATAAATGTGCAGTTAATTGGATCTTACGGCAAGGAGAAGGAAAAGTTTATTTTCACAAGAGGCTCTCACGGAATTCCACTACCCCCAAACAATGGCATTGAGCTGTTATCTAAGGACGATTATGAAAATATATATGGCTCAAGTATTAAAGACTCTCAGAGATTTACTTTCTCTAAATTGTTACAGAATGGCGGAATACCAGTACGTTGCAATGGCAATAAATTTTTTAATAAGCATTTTGCCATTGTTGGCTCTACTGGATCTGGTAAATCCCATACCGTAGCATCGGTTCTGCAACAAGCAATTAAAGAAAAGGAAGAGGGCTTTGAAGGGCTTAATAATTCCCATATTATTATTTTTGATATTCATGGAGAATATCAAAAAGCTTTCCCTGACGCTAATCACATTAATTCAGACAATATAAAACTTCCCTATTGGCTATTTGATAGTGATGAATTGAGTGATTTATTTATAGAGAGTAGTGAAAGCAATTCTCATAATCAAGTTTCTCAGTTTCGTTTTGCTGTAACGGAAAATAAGAAAAAACACAATGGATCAGAGGCTCAAGAAAAAATATATTTTGATTCACCCTTCAAATTTAAAATTGATGAGGTAATTCAGTACATAAAAAATCTTAACAATGAAGTTATAGGCAAATTAGACAATGAAGGTGTCCCTAAAAAGAGCAATGGCAGCTTAATTAAAGACAGATTGGATTGTTATTTTACAGAGAGCATATCGTTTTGGGTATCATCAACAGCTAAAGACACGAAGGCCTCCAATGGACCATTTCATGGAAATTTTGAACGTTTTATCCTGAGACTGGAAACGGAAAGGAATAACCCTAGATTAAAATTTCTTTTTGATGGGATTGAAAATTTATCCCTAGAAGATGTTTTAAAACAATTTTTAGGTTACGAAAACAAGAAAGCAAATATTACAGTTATTGATCTATCTGGTATTCCTTTTGAAGTTTTAAGTATTACAGTGTCTTTAATTTCAAGAATATTGTTTGAATATGGCTACTATTATAAAAAAATGTTGTCGGAGAGAGAGCTTTGTGAAACACCAATTCTGCTGGTTTATGAAGAAGCTCATAAATATGTTCCAAGAAGTGATCTCGTTAAATATCGTGCATCAAAGAATGCTATAGAGAGAATTGCGAAAGAAGGTAGAAAGTATGGTGTTACTCTAGGCATTGTAAGTCAGAGACCATCTGAGATTTCAGAAACAATTTTTTCTCAGTGTAATAATTTCCTGGTAATGAGATTAACTAATCCTGATGATCAAAATTATGTAAAGAAGCTCTTACCTGATACCCTTGCTGATTTTACAAACCAATTATCTTCATTACAAGCAGGAGAAGCATTAGTGATTGGTGAATCTATTGTATTGCCATCTCTGATAAAAATAAATTTCCCTGAAAATGAACCTGAATCTACAGATATACCATATCTAGAACTTTGGAAACAAAAATGGAAAGACGTTGATTTTGATTCAGTTGCCAAAAAATGGAAGTTATAGAATGTGTCAGTGTGGAGATAAGCTATGACGAAAGAAAATTCTAAAACAGATGAAATAATCATCTACACTGCTGCTGATGGTAGTGTGCAGGCAGAAGTTAAGATAGAGTCTAATACTCTCTGGCTCACTGAAAAGCAGATTGCTACGGTCTTTGAACGTGATAGAACGGTTATTGGGCGACATATTAAAAACATCATAAAAACAGGAGAATTATTAGAAGAAGGCAATGTGCAAAAAATGCACATTGCAAATTCTGATAAACCAATTTCTTACTTTAGCCTTGATATGATTCTCTCAGTCGGTTATCGAGTTAATTCTATGAGGGGTACACAGTTTCGTATCTGGGCAAATCGTGTACTTAAGGAATACCTTATTCAAGGCTATGCGATCAATCATAAAAAAATTCAAGAAGAGCGTGACAAGTTTACTCGTCTTCAAAAATCAATTCAGCTACTAGAACGAAGTCTTACAGAAAATATCGAAAATATAGAAGATGCCCGTGGCATAGTCCGTCTTTTAACAGAATATGCAAAGGGCTTAGATATTTTAGATGATTATGATCATGAAACTCTTGAGTATAAAGGAAAAACCACAAAACCTGCGATTATAATTTCCCCAGAAGAATTTCTTGAAGTCGTAGAAACTATGCGACGTGATTTTGACTCTGCTGTTTTTGGCAAAGCAAAAGATCAAAGTTTCTATAGCTCAGTAAGTCAAATATATCAAAGCTTTGGAGGTGAAGAACTATACCCCTCCTTAGAACAAAAAGCAGCTATGCTTTTATACCTCGTAGTAAAAAATCACTCTTTCATTGATGGTAATAAACGTATTGCAGCAGCATTATTTCTACATTTTCTTGATAAAAATCAAATACTCTATCATCTATCTGGCAGCCGAGGAATCAGTGAAGAAGGACTTGCAGCTTTAACATTACTTATCGCAGCATCTAAACCAGAAGAAAAAGATACTATGCTGAAGATTATCATTACTATTCTTAACAGGAGTCAATTATGAAAGCTACAACAGAAAAGGCATTTGGAGCTAACTTGCAGAGCGTGTTTTCAAATCCCTGTGAAAAGTGGCAGATGAAGAAGCTTGGGGAGGTATGTGCAATTATTGGAGGTGGAACTCCCTCTAAAGCAAATACTTCATTTTATGGAGGTGATATATTATGGGCTACAGTCAGGGACATGAAAAATGATTACCTTGACGACACAGAATATAAAATAACATTAGAGGCAGTACAAAATAGTTCCACTAATATTATTCCAGCAAATAATGTCATTATTGCCACACGAGTTGGGTTAGGAAAAGCTTGCTTTCTCAAACACAATACCGCCATTAATCAAGATCTAAAAGCTTTAATTCCACTAAATGAAAAATTTTTAGATGTTTTTTATTTATTTTGGTGGTTTAAAAATATTTCTCCAAAAATTGTTAAAGCAGGTACTGGTGCAACAGTTCAGGGTGTTAAAATACCTTTCCTTCAAAATCTTCAAATCCCCGTCCCCCCTCTCCCCGAACAACACCGCATAGTCTCCATTCTCGATGAAGCTTTCACTGAAATAGATAAAGCTAAAAAAAATACTGAAGAAAATATCAAAAAGAATAAAGAGCTTTTTGAAGCAAAGTTGCAGAGTGTGTTTGCTAATCTGGGGAGTGATTGGAAGGAAGACTGTATTGGTAACCTATGTGATTTAATGACAGGTGGTACACCAAGCAGAACTGAAAAAGAATATTTTGATGATGGAGATATACCTTGGCTTGTTTCTGGTGATGTTAATACTAAAGAAATTTTTGATTGTGAGGGTCGAATAACAGAATTAGGTATGAAAAATTCTAATGCGAAGTATCTTCCAATTAACTCAGTGTTAATCGCTTTAAATGGACAGGGTAAGACTCGTGGAACAGTCGCAAAACTACGAATGAAAGCTACTTGTAATCAATCAATTGTCAGCATTTATCCTAAAGATTTAAAAAAAATAAATGCCGACTACATATATCATAATTTAAATGCTCGATACCAAGAGATACGTAAAATAACCTCTGACTCTGGCAATGACAGGAGAGGACTAAATATGCCATTGATAAAAAACATCAAGGTCTCTTACCCAAGCTCTTTGCAAGAACAATTATTGCTTGTCCAGAAGTTTGACAAAATGCAAAATGAAAGATCAAATTTGGAGTTAATCTATAATCAAAAACTCACCCAGCTAGAAGAACTCAAAAAATCTATACTAAAACAAGCATTTGAGGGAAAATTATAATCAGTGCGTAACGAAGCTGAAACGAGAGCCGAACTTATAGACCCTCTTCTTAAAGAATGTGGATGGGGAGTAGTTCCAAGCTCTAAAATACTTAGAGAGTATAGAATCACAGAAGGCAGAATAGAAGCCACTGGTATTCGTGCTAAAGCTGATATCGCTGATTATATTCTTGTTTATAAAAATAAAAAACTAGCGGTTATAGAAGCTAAAAAGGAAAGCTTATCTGAGTCTGAAGGAGTCGCTCAAGCTAAAGACTATGCTTGTAAGTTACAGATAGAATATACTTATGCGACTAATGGCACGGTAATTTATGAAATGTCCATGCAGACCGGGCTTGAAAAGCATATCGATAAATATCCTAGCCCAGAAGAGCTGTGGGGAAGAGTTCACCAAGAATATAATGAATGGAAAGAAATTTTTAATGCTATTCCATTTGAAACGGTAAATGGGAAAAAGGTTCGCTATTATCAGGAATTAGCAGCTAACAATACCCTTAATTCTATCGCGGAAAACAAAGAAAGAATTTTACTAACGCTTGCTACTGGTGCAGGCAAGACTTTTATTGCATTTCAGATAGTTTGGAAATTATTTCATACTCGTTGGAACTTAAATCGTGACGGCAAGAGAAGACCTAGAGTACTTTTCCTAGCAGATAGAAATATTCTAGCTGACCAAGCCTTTAATGATTTCTCAGCATTTCCAGAGGATGCTTTAGTTCGTATTAATCCTAAAGAAATTAGCAAAAAAGGTAAAGTCCCGATGAATGGAAGTATCTTCTTTACTATATTTCAGACCTTCATGAGTGGAGATGGAAAAACTCCTTATTATGGAGATTATCCTAATGATTTTTTTGATTTTATTATCATAGATGAATGTCATCGAGGCGGTGCTAATGATGAATCTAACTGGCGTGGAATTCTTGAGTACTTCTCTCCAGCAGTTCAGCTAGGTTTAACGGCTACCCCTAAGCGTAAGGATAATATTGATACTTATAAATATTTCGGAGAGCCAGTTTATATCTATTCACTCAAACAAGGTGTAAATGATGGTTTCCTAACTCCATTTAAGATTAAACGTATTAAGACTACGCTCGATGACTATATTTACACGCCAGATGATGAAATTATAGATGGCGAAGTCGAAGATGGAAAAATCTACGAAGAGAAAGATTTTAATAGAATTATAGAAATTAAACAGAGAGAGGCTTTCAGGGTGAAGGTAGCTCTTGATAATCTTAATCAAAATGAAAAATCTCTAGTCTTCTGTGCGACCCAAGAACATGCAGCCGCTATTCGTGATTTAATTAACCAATATAAAACAAATACTAATCCCCTTTACTGTGTTCGAGTTACATCTAATGATGGTGCTCTTGGTGAGCAGTATTTAAAAGATTTTCAAGATAATGAAAAAACTATCCCGACAATGCTTACTACTTCGCAAAAGCTTTCTACAGGTGTGGATGCAAGGAATATACGTAATATTGTTCTTTTAAGACCTATTAAATCCATGATTGAATTTAAACAAATCATTGGGCGAGGAACTAGGCTCTATGACGGTAAAAATTACTTTACTATTATTGATTTTGTTGATGCCTATAAACATTTCTCTGACCCAGAATGGGACGGTGAGCCGATAGATAACACTATTGAGGATGAGGGGGAATCTAATAAACCAATTCCCGAGCAGCCTACTGAAGAGCCAGATTTGGTCGATGAGGAAGAGGAAGAAAATACTAAAAAGAAAAAACTGAAAATTAAACTTAGAGACGGAAAAGAAAGAGAAATACAGCATATGGTATCTACCATGTTTTGGAGTGCTGATGGCAAACCTATCTCAGCAGAGCAGTTTTTAGAAAATTTATTTGGAACTTTACCAGAATTATTTAAGAGTGAAGATGAATTGCGTGAAATTTGGTCAAGTCCTTTGACTCGTAGTAAATTTTTGGAAAAGCTGTCAGATATTGGCTATTCGAGAGATAAACTTGAAGCTTTACAGAAATTAGTTCAAGCAGAGGATTCTGATTTATTTGACGTACTTGCCTATGTAGCATTTGCAAGGCAACTAATATCAAGAGAAGAAAGGGTGTCTAAAACTAAGCAGAGCATTACAAATAGCTTAAATAATCAGCAGAAAGAATTTATTGAATTTGTTTTAGAGCAGTATATAGAAAAAGGAGTGGATGAGCTAAATGAAGAGAAGATTCCAGATCTTATTAAGCTGAAATATCATGCTGTAACCAATGCTGAAGAAGCTTTGGGTAGTGTCTCTAAAATAAGAAATACTTTCTTTGAATTTCAGAAAATACTTTATCATTACCATCAGCCTAAAGTTGCTTAATAAAATAAAAAGGATATTCACCTTTAATCAGAAGGACTTTTGGGAAAAAAGGTTTAATCTATATACGTTTCTAGCTGCTGGCTTTTTCTTAATATTGGGTGTAAAATGCATCTATAAAGGCTTAGATGTTCTGGAGCACTCTATCTAAAAGGAAATATTATGCTAAACAGTGATATAGATGTTTTTTATGCAAGTTTTTTTCTAATTTCATCAATACTCGCAGCAGTATATTTCTTATATAAGAAAGTCTCATTAATTGACGAGAATGAAAACACGAACCCCTAGACGTGTAGCATTCATACTAATTTAGTACAATTAATAGCTAATGAACACCACTCTCCCTTTTAAAGCTAGTTATGATTTCACTGAAACAGAAGAAAAATGGTTAGCCGTTTGGTTAGATAAAAAAATCTTCCAAGTAAATAAAGACCTAAATAATGGTCGTGAAGTTTTTAGTATAGCCCTGCCACCGCCTAATGTTACTGGGGAGCTACATATGGGGCATGCCTTGGGCGGAACTATACAGGATGTATTAATTCGCTATCATCGCATGCGTGGCTATGATGTTCACTGGCAGATTGGTTCAGATCATGCGGGTATCGGAACACAGTTAGTCGTAGAAAAAAAACTTAAGAGTGAAGAGAAGCTTAGAAAGGAAGATTTAGGCAGAGAAGCTTTTCTTGAAAGAATTCAGGCTTGGAAGGAACAGTCTGGTAATCAGATTCTTGAGCAGATGAAGAGGCTCGGCTTTAGTCCAGATTATGATCGCACTCGTTATACTATGGATGCTCAGTATCAAGAAGCGGTGCTGGCTGCTTTTAAAAAGTATCACGCTGAAGGCTATATATATAAAGGGAAACGCTTAACGAATTGGTGTCCTAAATGTTTAACTTCTCTCTCTGACTTAGAGATAGAAGAAACTGCTAAAACTAAAAAGCTCTATGAAATTAAATATAAATTAGAAAACGCAGAAATTGGAGTTTCGCAACAGTACTTAATAGTAGCGACGACTAGACCTGAAACTATGTTTGGCGATACAGCTGTAGCTATTAATCCATATGACGAAAGATATTTAAGTTTAATTAATGAAATAAAGTCTAAACCTAACTCTGTAAAGGTTTTAATACCGTTTATTAATAAAGCTATTCCAGTTATATTAGATGAGCAGGTTAAATTAGATTTTGGAACGGGAGCTTTAAAAGTCACTCCAGCTCATGATTTTAACGATAATCTTATCGGGAAAAGACATGGACTTACTGAGCTAAATATATTTAATGATAAAGCTGAGCTTTTAGCTATACCTGAAGTTCCTACTGAGTTTCAAGGGCTAGATAGATATAAGGCAAGAACTGCTTTAGAGGAGGCTTTAGCTTTAAACGAGGCTTTAGTGAAGGTTACAGAATATACAGGGACTGAAAGTTTACATGATAGATGTAATACTGAAATAGAGCCAGCTTTAAGTGATCAGTGGTATTTAAGTATGAAGCAGCTTGCTGAAATGGCTTTAAATAGAGTTATTAATAAGGGCTTAGATGATTCTGAGAGAACAGATTTTATTCCAGAAAGATACGAAGAGCCTTTTAAAGCGTGGCTTGAAAATATTCAGGATTGGTGTATTAGTCGTCAGATATGGTGGGGGCATCAGATTCCTATCGAAGGCGAAACCGATGTATTGGATACTTGGTTCAGTAGTGCATTATGGCCGTTTATTAGTATGGCTGATGATGAAGCTGTGCTTAAGAAGTACTACCCGACTACTGTTTTAGCTACGGCAAGAGAAATTATTAATCTCTGGGTGACTAGAATGATATTTTCTAGTGAATTCTTTAGGCAGGAAAAGGCTTTTAGTAAAGTTCTGATTCACCCAGTGGTGCAGACACCAGATGGTAAAAGGATGAGTAAGTCTAAAGGTAATGCTATAGATCCATTACTTTTAGTTAGAAATTATGGTGCTGATGCTTCTAGGATGTGGTACGCACAGGTAGGGGTTTTTTCTAGTCAGGATGTGCGTTTCCCGGGTAAGTCATTTCCAAGTAAAGAAGATCCTAAAGTGAAAGATTGGGAATGTGAGGTAATGGAGAAGTATAAACGCTTTGCTAATAAGCTTTACAACTCTGCGAAATTTACTTGTATGAATTTAGTTGAAGATCCTAGCTATAAAAGCACTGGAAAATTTAAGGTTAAGCCTATCACTGAGCTGAATCCTAATGAAATGACTTTTCCTGATAGATGGATAATTTATGAACTAGAACACGTTTTATGGACTGTCTCTAGTAATTTTAATAAATATGATATAGGTGCTGCTCAGGAGAAGATCTTTGAGTTTACTTGGAGTTATTTCTGTGACTGGTATATAGAGTTTTCTAAAATACAGGATAATTTAGAAACTAAAAATCAGGTGCTGTTTTATGTTTTAGCCTCTGCTCTTAGAGCTTTGCAGCCATTTATGCCATTCGTGACAGAGGAAATCTGGCAGAGTTTAGTTCAGATCGTGGATTTTTCGGAAATGGAGGATGACTATTTCACTGAAGAGTATAAAGCGAAGCCATATGTGGCTTTCATCAAGTTTCCTGAATGTCAAGGAGCTGTTAGAGGCGCTGTATTGGCTGGAATGGACATTGGAACTTTTCAAGATGTTGTTATTAAGGCTGTGCACTTAACGATGAAAATCATCTCTGAGATTAGAAAGACTAGGCAGAGGTTAAATATTTCTTGGAGTGATGAAATTAAGCTATTTACATCTAACCCTAGTGAAGCAGATATTGATACTTTAAACAAGATGAATCCTTACATAAAGAGAATGGTTAAATGTTCAGATATATTTATGGATAAGCCCGTCCCTGAAAAGCCTTTAAAGAGTTTTACAGCAAACAATCGAAATAGAGAAATATTCTTTCATATTCCTTTACAGGGCTTAGTCGATATAGATAAATTAAAGACCAATCTCGAAGATGAGCTTAGTAAGAACAATAAAGAAAAGCAGGAGATCGAGACTCATTTAGCTGCTATGTTAAATAAAGCTCCAGAGGAGAAGATTCAAGGTTATAAAGCTAAGTTAGAACGGCTAAATACAAAAGAGAAAATTGACTTAGAACAATTAAATAGTCTTTAATTTTTATAAACTCAGCTGATTCTTAACCCCTCCTTAACCTGCTCATTCAACAATACAATTAGTAATACTTTCTAGGAGTCTAAACTTTAGATTATGGGTACAAACCCGCCAGCACAAATACTTGATGGTAGTGATCTGCCTAATTTGGAGTTCTTGCCTAAGTATAAAGATGGTAAAGAAACTACTCAGATTTCACACCAGTATGACTATTGTGGGCGTAACAGTATACATGTCAAGAATCATTCTTTTCGTAAAGCAAATACCCGAACAGAAAGTGAAGAGATGGTTATTTACACTAAGCCGGGTAGGGCAAGACCTCTTGAGCTTGTTAGTGCAGTTAAAGATGATAGAGCTGGTAAGCTTCCGCAGCATAATACTCCGGGTTTATTTCATCCAGATTTAGAAATCAGACCGACTAGGGATATTTTTATAATTAAAAATAAGATTTATCATATTGATAATTTGCCAGGTTTTGGTTATTCACCACATTCAGTGGTTATGACTCAAAAAAAATTACATGAAATATATGAGCAGTTTGCTAATTTAAATTTTGTTGCATTTAAGCATATGCTGGGTATTGATCTTGCTAAAGATAAGGATAAACGAGATTTTATTGTTTGGGTTAGGCAGGAATCAGCGCTAGAGCATAGTTATATCTGTGTTGATACAGATAATGGTTATGCGACATTCATGCAGATAGTTAAAAAAGACCAAGCTGGAAAAGTGGTCAATGTAATTTATTCACCATTTCATATGGGTGAAGCGATGGTAATGACCGAATCCTACATAGATAGTAGTGGACGTTTGCGTAATATTGTTCATATTGGTGTAGCTGGTGCTGCTGCTGAAAGTCATACTGAAACAGATAGAAGAAATGGGGTTGAAAGATTTGACGATGGTACGATGCTCTGGATACTGAGTAGTTATAAAGGTGGTAAGTGTACTACTGGTGCGGCGGCATTAAAACCAGATGGCAGTATCGTTATTATGCCTAAAAGTCTGAATAAAAAGTTAGCTCAAAATGCAGCAAGAAGCTTTGGTGGAGAACAGATTCTCCCATCAACGCAGACTTGGACTGGTAGGTTCTCACTGGAAGCCTGCGTTCCAATTTCTGAGGATAAATTTATTATTAGAACTGAATATAAAACAGCAGTTAGAAGACAAACTTCAACCTTGGTTGATGGGTCTTGTATTCCTGGCTTAAGACCAATTTTTGATGTTAAACTATAGTCTGTGACTATTTTAAAAAAAATCTTTTTTTTCATACTTATTGTCTTTGGAACTAGTTCTTGTTTGCAAGAATTTCAGGATTTAAGACTGGGGGAAGCTTATCTAAAAGAGGCTAAATATAAAGAGGCTATAAATCTTTTTGATAAACATACGTCCAAAAAAAGTAAACAACTAAATTCAATTGCTCATAAAGATTATGCTGTGAGTACTTTAACTAATTTAGGCATTGATAAAACTTTACGTTATAAAAATGCAAAGCTTCTTCTGCGTGAAGCTTTAGATCTTGATCCTGCGAATCAGTCAGCTAAAGCACTTTATAAAATGTTATCTAAAACAATGGAAGCTGAGCTTGGAGAGCTTATAGAGTAGTTTATGATTGAGTGGGCGTCCATTATTTTAGTTTATGCTGTGGTGTATTTAATAACGGCTATACCTTTTGGTTATTATTTAGGGCTTATTTATGGTAAGGATTTAACAGAATTAGGCAGTAAAAGTATAGGTGCGACTAATGTACTTAGAGTTTTAGGTAAATGGCAAGCTATTCTAGTTTTAACTTTAGATATTACTAAGGGTTTTTTACCATTATTTCTAGTAACGAATTTTTATTGGGAAATAATTCCGCGTGAATCTTATCTTTTTTTATTTTTAACTATAGTGCCGTTAATAGGCCATAGTAAAAGCCTCTATATTGGTTTTAAAGGTGGTAAATCTTCGGCTACGGGTTTTGGGGTTTTACTTGCTATAAATCCGCTAGTGGCTTTAATTACTATCTTAATTTGGATAGTGACGGTTAAAGTTTCTAAATACTCTTCATTAGGTTCGATAATATGTATTCCATTAGTTCCTATATGGCTCTATCTTTTTGGGGAGCCATTGAATATAATTATCTTTGGTATAATCGCTTTCGTTTATATTGTACTTATTAAGCACTCTACTAATATAAAGAGATTGCTGAATGGTACTGAACCTAAGGTAGGTCAGACTCAAAAAGATGCTTGAACCTGAAGAATTAGCTTTAATAGAGTTTAAAAATAACCCAAGGGCTAAAAGGTTAAGGTTAACAGCGAGCAAAATTAAGGGTCTTGAATTAACTGCTCCTAAATGGGTTAATTTTGAAGATTGTAAAGATTTTTTAAATCAGCATCATTCTTGGATTAAAGAGCATTTAGAGAAAATGCAGAACGAGACTCGTGATGGTATTTTTTATCCTGATAAAAAATATAAGACGTTTAAACATGAATTAGTTTTTATACCTAGTGCGGTTCTAGAGACGAAATATCGTATTTCAGCCAATAAAATAAAGCTTTATTATAATGAATCAATTGATTTTAAAAAAAATAAAAAAATGCAAGATTTAATTAAAGATGTTCTTATAGAGGTGATGAGAAATGAAGCTAAAGAATATCTTCCAGATAGGGTCGCTTATTTAGCTTTTAAAAACAAGTTGAAATACAGGAACTTATATTTAAAAAATATGAAAAGTCAGTGGGGGAGTTGCTCTTATGAGAACAATATAAACTTGTCTTTGCATTTAATGAGGCTTCCGGTGGAGTTGCTTGATTATGTTCTATTGCACGAACTTGCAAATACAGTTGAAAAAAATCATAGTCCAAGGTTCTGGAACTTAGTGGAAAAATTTATGCCAAAAGCAAAACTTTTAGATTCCAACCTGAAAAATTATCATCCTGAATTATTTTAGTAAAATCCAGAAGATTACTCTTCCTGAGTGTATAAACTCAAGCTTGATAAGAGGCAAATAATCATAAATGTCTCTATAAATATAATGGCAGGCTAACAGTGAAAGTGGAGCCTTGACCTAGAATGCTTTTACAGGCAATATCTCCGTCAAGAGCTGTGGTTAAATCTTTACAAATGGCAAGTCCTAAGCCTAATCCATGAATTTTATTAGTTTTAGCACTTTTAACTCTATAAAAGCGATCAAAGATTTTCTCTACATCCTCTTCTGTCATCCCAATACCATGGTCAGAGACAGAGAAATGAAAAAGGCTATTATCTGAATATGCCGAAATAAGAATTTCTCCACCATCGGGCGAATATTTAATAGCATTGGTTAAAAGATTTTCAATAATTTGTAGAAGTAGCTTTTTATCTGCTCTTAAAGCGGCTAAATTGTCATCGAATCTAAAAATAAATTGGTGATTAGTTTGTAATGGGGCTAGTGTTTTTAGAGCAAATTCAATCATTTCTTTAAAATCAACTTTCTCAAAATTTACTTGCCAGCCAATGTTGTTAGCTCTATTTAATTGGATCAGAGCATCTATCATTCTTGATAAACGGTTGCTTGCATCTACTATTTGTAAAGAAGCTTCATGGATAATTTCTGGGCTATTTTGATGTCTCTGTAGCATGTTGCTAAAACCGAGAATGCCTACTAGAGGGGTTCTTAGCTCATGTGAAACATTGTTAATGAGATCTACCTTGAATTTATTAATCTCGACTAATTCTTGGTTTTTTTGTTCAAGTACTTTTAATTTAACGAGTGAGGCTTCTAGAAAATTTCTGAGATTATTGAAAATGGAATCAGAGATTTGCTTAATTTTAATTTTCGAAAGAGTATTTAAATTGTTCGGCATCTGTAGTTCATCAATTTTAATCGCGAGTTGGTCTGCAAAAGCCCAGAGTAAAGAAATATGCTCTTCACTTAACTCATCGAAGGATTTTAGATGAAATAAGCCAATAACTCTTCCACGTAATTCTAGTGGAAATGTGATTTGGTATGAACCAACCCTGCTCGGACTTTTAGAAATCAAAACATCTTCGATTAATCTTCTATCAAAGAATTCACTATCTATAAGTTCTTGCATGATTTCGGAGCCATCTAGTTGTTCTTGATTTAGATTACCAAAGATGAAAATCTCTACTTCTAAAAAAGATAAGTATGATTTTAAGGAATTGGTGACTTGTTCTTTGATTAGATCAAGATCTGCATAGTCTTCGATGATTTTAATTAAATTACGAAACCATAGCCAGTTAAATAACTTATTGGTGTTAGTATTAGCTCTTACCATTGTTGATATACAATGATACATGAGGTAACTAGAAATTTTTGATTTTCCTATGCGCTTAATAAATTTTTATACTGTAGCTTTGATTTTATTTGCTTTTTCGCTGTTCTTCACTTTGGAAGCTTCTGCTAGATTGAACTCCACCTATGCTGAAAATTTAAAACAGTATGGTGCTGAGATTAATCGTGAAATTTTTGATGAAAGTCCTTTAAATGGTTATGTGACTTTCTCTATTGATGAGTATTTTAAATTAGTAGCTTTTTTTGTTAACGGCAGGGTACGCAGTGAACACCTTTTACCTAAAAATCCAACTCATCCTAAGATACTTAATCGCAATGAGGTTCGCGACATATCTATGAATATGTTTGCGATGGGCGATAGAGGCGTTTTTCATAAGCAAGTGAATTTAGCTAGGGTTAAAGCTTTTTTCTTTGAAAAAGGTCTTATTAGTTATGAATATGACCCAAAGAATAAAAGAGCTGAACAGTATGTAGCAATTAAGACTTTACTATATGAGCCAGGTAATTCTTATAGGCACATTAACTATAAAGCTTATATCTAAAAATTAGCTGTGCATAAAACTGCTGATGATATTTATTCTGTTTTTATAGTCTGTGATTTAAATCCAGAGGATTTAAGTTCGACTCTGGATTTTTTAAATTCTTATCGTTTTAAAAAGTTTTTACATAAATCTTTTTCTGTTCTTAGACTTGAAGATTTTTTAAATTGGGGGCGGGATTGTACTAATTTACCAGAGATTGGTAAAAATGCAGAAGTGGAAATTCTATCTTTACATCTCAGTCTAGATAATGAAATTAAAAACCATAAATTAATATCAGATCACGCTTTTAAACTCGGGCTTAAGCAGTTAAATCCTTATAACTCTTTTGCTGAGCTCTTTGATAATAAATTTCTATTCTATAATTTTATGTTAGCAGAAGGCTTTAAGCAAGCTAAAACTTGCTATCTTGAGAAAAACTGCTCTGAGACCGACATCTATGGTATTTTAGATGACTTTAGTGCAAGCGGGCTGGATTCTTTCCTTATTAAACCTTGTTCTGGAACTGAGTCTATAGATCAGTATAGTTTTAAATTAAAGGAATTTCCTTTAAAATTAGATTCCCTTCTTGAACAAATAACTATGATTCAAAAATATGATTCTTTGCTTATTCAAGAAAAACTTGAATTTAAGGAAGAATATAAAATCGTTTTTCTTTATGGTAGTATTTTTTCAGCAAAAGCTTTATCTGAGAAGATTTTAGCTTTATGCTCGCAGCTTATAGCTGCTTTTAAAGATTATGTGTGTTTTAAGTCAGAGAGGACTACTCGCAAATATGCAAGTTCAAGTGATATTGTGCCTGATATTTTTTCTATAGATCTTTTAGAGTTAGCGAGCGGAGATTTAGTGATTCTTGAAGCGAATGCTAGACCAGCAGGCATTTTCAAGTATGTTGAATATTTTTATTATTTAGATAATCTTTGAGTAATTTTCTTGTCAATATAAGACTCATAACTTCGTTTTAATAAACAACCCTGAAAGGAAGGATAACATGATTATAGGACCAGTTTTTAGCTTAAGTAAGTTAATCAAGAAAATTACCGCCTCGAATGCGGATAACAAGAATAAAGGACCAGATTCTAGATTAGAAGCTAGCACTAAAGAGGTTACGAAAACAGCTTATCTACGTTTTTTAGATGCCTTATTTGAAGATAGCCCTGAAGAGCTTACGCAAAGAGAAGTAACCGCCGTTCCAGTGTTGCAAAGCTTAGAGGAAGATCGTAAATTTAATCGGGGATTTGATTTTGCATTAGAGAATATTTTAAACGGTAATTTTGATGAAGATGTTATAGATAGTTTAGTTAATCCAGGCTTCAGTGATCGAGGTACGTTACTGAAAAAAGATGGTGATCTAGCTCTGACTATACAAGGGATGAAAGTTAATAAAGATAGGTTTCCTGAATTG
>CANHDW010000016.1 GCA_947459525.1 Candidatus Caenarcanales bacterium | reverse complement strand
TTACTATTTCTTTTTCAGCCTTTTCTAGATTAAGGTCTATAACTTTTTCTTCACCATAGATATTAATAAATAGATCTTTAATAAACTGCTCGAATAAATCTCCATAAAAGCTTCTAAAGGGCTGGGCAGCCCTAGTACCTTTATCTTTAAACTCTTCTCTATAAATGTCGTCTAGAGCATTAAACAGAGCATCTTCTAAAATTATATTTCTCAGATATGGATATACAGGACTAAGAAATAAAGGATAACGGTTTTTATATTTCCTATCAGGCCTTATCAGTGGATAGATCATCAGAGGGTTTATGGGATTTAATTCTTTAGCTTTTTCTTGAAATTCTTTATAGGAGAGGGAGAAGGGCATTAGAGCTTTAATAATCGAATCCTTTTCTATTGACTCATTTACCTCAAGCAAGCGAGCTTGTATTTTTGGAAGATCCTCGTCTTCCCATTTGATGCTCTGATAATCTATACAGCCACTAAAATTATACTTGCCTTGCTGCCAGCTTAATTCTTTATCGTGCAAGATGCTAAGGGAAACAAATATTAGAAAAGCCTTCATTGATAAGGAAAATTTTTCTTTAAATTTATTTTCTGGATTAATATTTTCGGCTTTTGCCTCTGTGGCAGCAGCATTAGTTTCACTGAATAGTTTTTTATGACGTTTTTTAAACTCTTCTTTCTTCGTATCTTTCTCTTTGAGATGTTTATAGGCTTTAATGAAAATTAAATACTGCCTAGCTAGTAAGTGCCTACGATTAGACTGTCTCTGAATTTGATACTTAGCTTGTCTTTCCCATAGATGTAGCCAAAATTGAGCATTCCAAATATCTGAATCTCTAATGTTTATTTCTTTTCCTTTTTCTAGCTTCAGCTTTGGGGATTTATGAACTACGTTATACCAAAGATCTCTACTGTTATTGAAAAAATACTTAAGCTTTTCAGCTTTATTCTTTCTAGCACTAAGATATAAAGCCTTTGTGTCATTTGCACCGCTGATGATAAGTAGCTGAATTAAATAAGCTAGGCTCTCCTGAGTAAACAGCATATTTTCTTTCTTATTGTTATAGCTGAAGCCACTAGTAATTTCATCTGAGGCATTTGGATTAGCATAGAGATATTCAGAAAATTTTCCTATTTCGAGCAGAGCATCCTGAAGGTTATATTTACCTAGCTCCCGTATTAAATCATGTTCAGTTATTTTGCGTTGCATGAAATCTCCTTCCTATTCTTATTCCTATACGTTTTCTAAAAACTCATAAAAATTACTGCGATTAATAACATTGAAATTCGCAAGAGGAAAGTCTTTCTCCCATTGGCTTGGGATTTTAATTTTAGTTTCTTCTTTACTGTATTTAAGCTCATAAGCATAAAGATGATTTAATTTACCGTCGCCGAGTTCTTCGATTAGGTCTATTTCCTGATCTCCTAGATTCGCTTTTACTCGCCAGAAATATGTTTTAAGAGAATTTCTATGAATATATTTATTTAGTTTTCTTTTCTCTGCGATTATAAAGTTCTCCCATAAAGCCCCGATATCACTTCTGAAAGCTAATCCAGAAAAGTCATTAATTAAAGCATTTCTAATTCCATTATCGTAAAAATAATATTTTTTTTGTTTTTTAATGGCGTTGCTGGGATTCTGTTTTTGAAGTGAAGTCGCAGCCTCTTTAGAGAAGCTGTCTAGCTTAAACACTAGAAATGACTTCTCCATTAATTCTAAATATTTCTCTACAGTAGCTCGATTAAGCTGTAATTCATTTGCTAAATCATTTAGGTTTAATATCTGTCCAGCTCTGTAAGCCACTAGCATAGCGAGGTGTTCTATCTTGCTAGCATTTTTAAGACCGTCTAAAGTGAAAATATCTTTAAAGAGATAGTCATTAACTATGCTTCTGAGTAAATCGATTTTTTCATCTCTATGTAAAGGCTTATCACTTAAAGATATTTCAGGGTAAGAGCCGAAGATTAAACGGTCTTCGAGATTGGTCTTCGCTGTTTTTTCATCTTTATATATTTCAAATATAGCTGGTGGATATATCTCTATCTCTCGCTTTCTACCAGCATTAGATTCTTTAATCTGATTCTTGATCTCTATACTAGATGATCCAGTCAAGATTAGGCGCCTTTCTGTTTTCACGTAGTCTGCGAAGTTTTTTATAAAGAGATCCATCTCTTCTAATTTTTGAGCTTCATCGATAGCGAGATAGTCGTACTGGCTCAGTTCATTAATTAGAGTTATTTTATCGGTATTGTTAAAATATGCCCTGTCGTAATAGTTGTCAGCATTTATAAGTTTATAGGTTTTCTTTTTTTTTTCCTGTTCGTTTAAAAACTGTTTTAATAAGGTGCTTTTACCTACCTGTCTAGCTCCGAATAATAGAGTAACCTTTTTAGAGGTGCAGGCATTATATATAAGGTCACTAAGGAATTTTCTATCTACCATATATCTAAAATATTATACCCAAATAGTTAAATATATCTATAGAAATATGTTGAAACTAATTAAATTATCTAATTTTATTTAATTAACTATATCAAATTAGATAAATAGAGGGGTCTGAAATTATTAGTTTAAGGTTGGTTTTACGATTTTAAACGCAGAAATTGGAGTTCGGCAATAGTGCCCTCTGCTAAAATAGGACTCTGTGCACGAAATAACCATAGTAGGAGCTGGGCTAGCTGGTACTGAGACTGCTTTTCAGCTCGCTAAATTTGCTAAAGCTTATGATCTAAATATTAGGATAAAACTTTATGAAATGCGTCCTAAAGTTAAAACACCAGCTCATCACACAGAAAATTTTGCTGAGCTTGTCTGTAGTAACAGCTTAGGATCAGAGTTTCTAACTACTGCTCGTGGAGTTTTAATTCAAGAGATGAAGCTTTTCGATAGCCTTATAATGAATTCTGCTCTAAAAAGTAAGGTGCCAGCAGGACAGGCTTTAGCTGTCGATAGAGATAAGTTTGCGGAGATTATCTCTGAGGCTATATCTGTAAATTCTTATATAGAGGTTATTAGAGAAGAGTTTGTAAATATACCTGCTCATTTTCTAGAAGCTTCTTCCTATGATGATAAAGGATCTACTCTTGATTTTGCGAACTCACTAATTGAATCTTGCGGTGATGAAGGAAAATTTCTTGTCATTGCCTCTGGTCCTCTAACTAGCCCGAATTTATCTCAGGAGATACAGAAACTCACTCAAGGTAAGGATTTCTTAAATTTTTTTGACGCTGCAAGTCCAATACTTACAGCTGAAAGTATAAATATGGATATCGCTTTTAAAGCCTCTCGTTATGGAAAAGGTGAAACTGATGATTATATTAACTGTCCATTTTATAGTGCTGATGAATATTATAGGTTTCAAGAAGCTTTATTAAATGCTGAGAGAGCTGAGCTTAAAGATTTTGAAAAAGAAAATATGCGTTATTTTGAGGGCTGTATGCCAGTCGAGGCGATAGCTGAAAGAGGGAAGGATACACTTAGATTTGGTCCTTTAAAACCAGTCGGCTTAACAGATCCACGCCGCCCTAATGAGAAGCCTTATGCGGTGGTGCAGCTTAGGCAGGATAATGTTTTAGGCTCGCTTTATAACATAGTCGGTTTTCAGACTAATCTTAAATGGGGAGAGCAAAAGCGAGTATTTTCTATGATTCCTGGTTTAGAGAATTTAGATATAGTGCGTTATGGGGTTATGCACCAAAATATATTTTTAAATAGCCCCACCTTGCTTACAGCAAACCTTTCTTTAAAAACTCATCCTAATATTTATTTTGCAGGCCAAATCACTGGCGTAGAGGGCTATACAGAATCTGCAGGAACTGGAATTGTTGTGGCTAGAAGCATTGTCTCAAGAATTTTAAGTAAAATTAAACTGAATGCGGCAGTGAATTTTGAAGACAATGAAAACGCAGAAAATGGAATTGTGCAGCAGTCGCAAGAAGTACCACTCTCTAGGTTAACTATGCTTGGAGCATTAGTAAATTATGTTAGTAGTGCTGATCCTAAACGTTTCCAGCCTATTAATTCTAATTGGGCATTAATAAATCCTAATCCAGATGAACTTGAAAAAAAACTTAGAAAAGATAAAAGGCTTAAAAATGAATTTCTTGCAGAAAGGGCATTAGCTCTGATTAGAGAGGATGCCTTCACAAAAACTGCGGCGATGATAGATGCTTAGATGGTGTTTTTGAATAGCTCTGCGGTGAGCTAGGGAGCCATAGCCGACATTAGTTTGCCAGCCATAAATAGAGAGGTGAGGTTCATTTTTAATGATATTTTTCATTAATTTATCACGAAAATTTTTTGCTATATTGCTTGCAGAAGCGATTGCAGCACTTAGGCTATCGCCTTTTTTTATAGCTATCTGCTTGATGACTATTTTAGGGGCTGAATTTAATTTACCTATTTCGAGAGAAGTCTTTTCACTATTAGCTTTAGAAAATAAATATTCCTCGACAGATTCTTCTAATGCTGGAATGGTTTTAGGACCATCAACTAAAACTAAGATGTTTTTAGGATAATACTGATTAACTTCATAAAACTGATTAATGATTTTAGCGATAGCTTCGCTCATGGCGGTAAAAATGGCTTGTACTATGCCCTGCTCATCTATATAGCTAGCTGATTTTTCTGCTAGTGCATAAAACGTACTATAAAGCTGGTCTTTTAGGGAATTTACTAATAATTCTCGGTCTTTAGTTTTTACTTTTTTACTATCATCTAATTTCTTTAAAATAGGTCGGCTTTTTAAAACACTTTCTATAAAAATTTTTTCTGCTTTTTTACTCTTTTTCTTATCCTGAAACTCGATACAGCAGAGCTGTTCAGAAGAGAAAGCTGCACAGACTACTGGTCCAGCTAGAGAACCCCTGCCCACTTCATCAACACCAATTAACAACTCATATTCTTCTTGAAGAAAATTGCTCGCATCGAATTTAATTAATTCTAAGAGTTTCATTTATTTGTTAATACTGGAAGTTACTAATAAGTATAATTTATAAACGATGAATGTGCCTAATCTCGATTCAATAAAACAAGATCTAATTAAAGTCGCTCATTTTTGTGCTAGAAGAGGTCTAGTACCAGCAACTTCTGGTAATTTTTCTGCTCGCATAGCAAGTCGAGAAATTTTAATAACCGTTTCTGGTAAAGATAAAGCTGGTTTAACGGATGCTGATTTAATGCTAATAGATTCTCTAGGCAGGGCTAAAGATTCGAGTCTTAAGCCCTCTGCTGAAAGCCTTTTGCATACACAGATATACAGAGTTTTTTCTAATGCTCAGTTCATAGCTCATTTTCATTCATCATCTAGCGCTGTTCTATCTAAAATTCTTTTAAAAAGGGGAATTAAGTTAGTTAAGTTAGAGGGTTTTGAGCTTTTAAAAGCTCTTTCAGGTGTTGATACTCATGACCATACAGAAATTTTGCCGATTTTTCCTAATAATCAAGATATAGAAGAATTGGCTAATTTAATTCAACCTGTTCTTGATAAGCTTGCTAATTCAGAGAGACCTTTACATGCTTATCTATTAGCAGGACATGGTTTATATACTTGGGGAAGCACAGTAAGTGAAACTATTAGGCATGTAGATGCTTTGAATACTTTAATCGAGTCTTATTTACTTGAGATGCAATTAAATAAAATCGTTTATGAGAAGGAAGAAACTGTAAGAACATGACATTATTGAAAATTTTTGATGAAGCTGCAAACCTAATCTGTGAATCAGAGGATTTAAAATTTATTCAAGATTCTTTAGGCTCTTCAGGAGTATCTATAGAACACTGGGACTCCCCTCCTATAGAAGATTTTAGTGAGGCAGAGGTACTTAAATTTTATGAACATGAAATCGAAAAGATTAAAAATAACTATGGTTTCAAAGCAGTTGATTTAATGTCTGTAGACCCTGAACTCGCTCACAGAGAAGATTTCTCTGCCATAAGAGATAAATTTTTAAAAGAACATACCCACGCAGATGATGAAGTAAGGTATTTTATTTCTGGCTCAGGTCTCTTTACTATTCATCATTTAGATAGAGTCTATAGCATCCTTTGCTCTGCTGGTGACTTCATTAGAGTTCCGGCTAATACTTGGCATTGGTTTGATATGGGTTCCTCCCCAGAGTTTAAATGCTTGAGATTTTTTAGTGATGAAAGTGGTTGGGTGCCTTGTTACCGTGAATAGGGTTAAGAGAATACTCATAAAATTCAAAATCCGTTTTGACTGATTCGAAGAGCTTAGCGTAAAATGCTAATATGCCAACTGAAGTAAAAAGCACTTATACTGGTGATCTTAGAGTTAAGAATATACACTCTGGCTCTGGTTCTGAGATAGAGACAGATGCCCCGCTCGATAACATGGGGAAGGGTTTAAAGTTTTCCCCCACCGACCTTTTAGTTACAGCGTTAGCTAGCTGTATTATGACGACTATGGCTATAGTGGCTGAGAGAGACGGTATTAGTTTGGAGGGTTTAAGCTGTAGAACTGAAAAGCATATGTCTGAAGGTAAACCAAGAATGGTATCTAAAATAGTTTTAGAGTTCACTATGCCAAAATCCCTCACAGCCGAACAGAGAGAGAAACTAGAGCGATTCGCCACTAACTGCCCGGTACATCACAGCCTCGCTTCTGAAGTAGAAAGGGTTATTAGCTTCCTTTAAAACCTGATAGACTTAAATATATGGAAGAGCTCTTAATAAGTGGAGTTATAGGTTTTGTCGTAGGTGCTATTTTTTGTGCGCTGTTTACGCTTTATGGTAAATATTTTGGTATTAAAGGTATTACCCCTAAGGGATTTATTAACCAAAAAGATAGTAAAACCATTAAACTCCAGTACGATCTTCTTAAAACAGAAAATGATCAGCTTAAAGCTAAAATTAAAACCCTGGAAAAAGCTTTAGAACTCTGTAGCTGAGACGAAAATGCAGAAATTGGAGTTCGGTAATGATGCCATCAAGCTCGTGGATGAAACTCTTTAAAAGCCTTCAATAGTTTATAGTCTTTAGTCTCTTTAGCTAATGATAAGTAGTTCGCTGGAACTTTAATACCTAAATTATTTTCTAAAGTTTGAATACTTAAACCCTCTTCAAGTAAATGTACTATGCGACTGCGTTTTAATTTCTTAGCCTGAATATCATGCTTCTTTAATAACTTAGCTATTTTAACTTCTGAATCTAATTCAGGGATTCCAGTAAAGATGACAGCATCTAAACTAAGTCCTTCTTTCATTTTTAAAAACTGTTTTAATCTCAGGGCTAAACCACCGGATAACTTTATTTCGGTAAGCTTAGGCGGCTCCCGCACCCCAAGTCCAGCATTTTCGGTAGCAGCTCCAAATCGCAATCTAAATGAGGCTGTCGCAAAATTAAAATCTAAAACTTTTATTTTCAAAAGCTCAGCTGGAGATAAGCATAATTCAAACAAAAGTTCACAAAAAAGTAATTCAATTGGATCTTTAATCTCAGATAATTTTTCTAAAAGTTCTGCTTTTGTATAAAAATCTTCAGCAGGCTCATTCGGAGTGGTTTTTAAAGTTAGGTTTCCATCAAAAGGGTTATCTTCTAAATTTAGCCATTTAGTAAACTGCCTTAAACTTGATAGCTTAACTTTATACGTGCTTAAATTATAGTTCTCTTGGAGATAAGCTAGATAACCTCTAATAGATTCAGCATTTAGCTCTAGCTTATTTATAGATAGATATTCAATAAACTTCTCTAAATCACGCCTAATAGAAGATATGGCACCCAAAGACTTTCTAGATTTAGTTTTCAGAAAATCTAGAAAAAATTCTAAAAGCTCAAGATTAGTTTCTGAATTACCTGTCATCCAAGATTTGCTTTAATTCTCTCTCTAAACCATATTTTATAATAAATGACTGTATCAATGGGCTTTTAGCTTCCCAACCAATTTTGAGCAAATGCCTTAAATGATCTATAGGACCTAGATTTTTATTTAATGTACTAGACTCAGCATCGAGAATCTCATCTGACATGGTGAATACTTAACTGTTTTTTATTTTTCAGCATTTCCTTGAGGTTTAATTATACCGTTATCAGCAGACCAGACGGTTCCATCCTCAAACAGAACTTCTTCTACTGCAATAATATATAAAGTCTCTAAATGAAAATTAATCATACGTTCTTGATAAGCTTTATCAGTCTTACGCGGTTTAATTTTTTTAGTAGAAGTTATTATAATTTCTACTACAGAATCGTCCTGAAAAGGAGTGTATTCTTTCACCCTTAATTTATATGCAAGAATATCTCTCTGTGACTGGTTTTTAACTTTTACATAAAATCGATTTACCTCATCTTTAAGGTTAAGCTTATTAATGCCTTTATCTTTAATCTTGAATTTTACGATTTTTAAAGGTGCTTTTAGAGAATTCTTGATTACTATCTCAAAGCGCTTTTTATCTGTTATAGATTTTGCCAAAAGCTCTTGAGGAGCTAAAAGAAAGCATGAAATCATTATTAAACACAATCTAGAAAAAGTTTTCATCTTTAGACCTTTATGTAGTTGGGAAATACTGCTGTATCTGTTCTTTATCTGCATTCTTAACATGAGGAGTGATTAATATCATTAATTCAGTTTGATTTTTTGATTTAGAACTATTACCAAAAAGTTGACCAATAACAGGAATCTTACTCAGCACGGGTACTTGATTATTAGCTGAACGTGTTTTCTGATCATCAAATATTCCACCAATAACTATAGTTCTATGATTAGGTATCTGAACCTCTGATTTAATCTTACGCCTCGTAGTACTCACTGGAATACCTGTTGTTGGGTTGATATCACCATTAGCTGAAACTTCAACTTCGACTTGAACCGTAATAATACCACCATGACCGACTATTGGAGTAATATTCAAAGAATTACCAGCTGTAACTCTCTGAATCTGCTGTGTCTGAACGGCAATACTAGTACCACCACCAGTACCACTAGCAGCATTCAATAATACATTTACATCTTGATCGAAATTAATCTGTGCACTTTTCCCACTAGTGACGAGAAGCCTTTGGCTGACTTTAATCTGAGCATTAGATGAATTCTGATTTAGAGTGGGTTTAGCATTAAATATCTGAAATTCATCTGCTCCTAAATTTAAATTAAAGCCACTGCTAATAACATCATCCGCAGCAGAAGTAGATAAGTCTGGAGCAAATCTGCCGATTCTACCTAAACCAAAAGTTTTTTGATATGGATTTATACTTCGTCCAAACCTTTCAGAAAGCTCTACTAGCTTAACATCCAGCTCTACTTGCGGGATAGGCTGATCTACGGCAAAAATAAATGCTTTTAATTTTTTTATATCTTCCACTGAACCATCAGCCACCAGAGCATTCTGCTTTTCACTAGATTTAGCGAGCTTCTTAAGCTCATCTGGTAATAATTTAATTACCTCTGCCGCATCAAGAAAATTTAAAGGTATGAAAGCCGTGTCATTATAAAGACTAAAGTTTTTATTAGCACTGTTATAAATCACATAAGCATCACCTGATTTCGTAAATTTAAACTGGCTGCCAGAAAGCACTAGAGTTAAAGCGTCATTTAAAGTAGCCTTCTTTAATTTAACTGTAACCCTCTCAGTCGGTTGTGCCGTAAGGATAATATCTACACCATAACGATTAGCGACATCCTTTAAAATATTAGAGACGTCTTCATTATCATAAGTAAGGTCTGCGAACCTTTCCTCTAAAGGCTTAGTTAAATCTATATCACTAGATTCTAGACTAGAAAAGAGTTTAACATCAGATCTACTATTAGCCCGAAGAATCGTAAAGTTGTTATCACCTCTAACTATATAATCCACACCAGCAGCTCTGACTAGGCTCATAAAAGCTTCATTGAAAGGTTGCTCTTTAATTTCCACCACAGAAATGAGCTGCCTGTCTTGAATCTCACCACTAACCGTAATACTTTTACCAGATATGCGAGCTAAAGTAGCGAAAGCATCCCTAACTGGAACATTACGAGCAGAGAAACTCACTAGGGCAGCAGCATTAACTCCTATAAAGGTAGCTGTAATTAAAACAATTATTAAACAGAAGTGAATTACTCTCTTCAACTTATCCCCTTCTCGTTTTATGTTCAAGACGGATCTTCTCGATTATATTTTTAATCTCTTCAGGACTAGGTCCCTTAGCCTCATCTTGATCTTCAGCACCATGCTCCACGAATGAACCATCGACTATTTTGAAACTAGAACTCTCCCAAGGTGTATTAGAAGGAGCTCTAAGTAAATCTTCTTCGGTTAAATTTTTACCTAAAGCAAAAACTGAGCTTACATCTTCTGATTGAGAATCACTATTTAAGCTAGAAACATTTTTAGACTTAACTGAAGGCAGCTTACCTAAACGTCTTTTCTTGACTTTAATCTTCGCAGCTTCCTTTATGTAACTAGGTATAACGATAGGAGCTGAACCGGATTTAGCTTTCACAACTACTGGGGTTTCAACAATTTCAATGTCTGAATCCTCTATCAACCCACTTTCATCAATATCCTCATCTTTAACACCTTTAGCTATCTTTTTCTTAGCCGTTAAAGATTCTGCTTTAGTAATGGCTACAACCTTAGTTGATGAATTAGTCGGTTTCTTCTTAGTAGTAAGCTTTTTCTCTAATTTGACCGTCTTTGCTTTTGGCTCTATTACTATTGGTTGCTGTATTTTTTTATTTTTAGTTTCTGGAGTTTTTTTCGCTTTCGTAGATTTAGATTCTTCTACCTTAGTTACTTTGGGCTTAAGTACCACTTCTTTTGTAGCTTTACTAGTAGGTTTCACTACTTTAGATGTTGGCTTCACACCTTTAACAGAAGCTTTGCTCGCAGCCTTAGAAGCTTTTTCTTCTAATTCATTTTGGATCTTTCTTTTTAAAGAATATAATCTCTTTCTTTCAAGCTCACAATCACGGCAAGAACTAGGTCTATAGGAGATTTTATTTTTTGCGGTCAACTTGACACCACAGACTGTACAGTAATTAGGCATACGATTCTATATTACAAGTAAATGGCCCAATGGCCAAGCTTATGAGGAATAATATATTATATGGAGTCACTTGATCTTATCAAAGCAGAAAGTTCTGGATGTCAAAGTTTCGATAGGAGTAAGTTTAAAGACTATTATCAGATATGTATTGAGGAAGATAAAAAATATAGGCAGCAGTATTCTTCAGGGTTCAGACGTTTTTTACAATTACTTGCTTTTGAAAAATTTGAAGAGTTTGAATTAAAAATCCAAGAAAGACCAGATCTACTTGCAGAGAAAGAAATTAAAGCTTTACAGTCTTTCGTATTACTTCTATCAGATAAACCACTTACAGAGAATCATTTCTTCTCTAAATCTGCTAGTAATTTTACTAAAAAACGCCTCTCTCAGGGCATGGCCAAGGTAATTACAAGCATTTTCATCCTACTTAAAAATATACGTTTTTCTGAAAAGATACAAAGAAAACTAGAATCTCTAAATCTATTTGCACTAAAAGAGTTAATCCCAGACATAGTTTTCTACTATGCTGAATATATATTAAAAGAAAATATTGAAGAGAGATTTGATCTCACTGAACAGGAATTACTAAATTTTAAATTTATAGATTTTTGCGAAGGCATAGAGAATATTGAAGAAAGACAAAACGCTGAAAAGATAAGGCTGCTCGCTTTCTTCTACAGAAAGAAGAAGAATGAAGCTCTTGCAGAACAATACCTGCTCGAATATAGAAAAGCTATGCCCGCAGATATAGTTACCACACTGCCTCCAGAAATCCGCACAGTCAAGAACGCAAGAACTTTTCCATCTGACCTGGTTTTAGAAAATTGGAATGAAATTTTAAATGACTGTGATGCAGCACAGGATAAGGTAATTGAATATACAGGCATCTATAAAGATACTTGTGGTTATCATAAATGTGAGGATTGTTGTAACTACACCTCACCACATATGAGCCTTACTGAATATAAATTCCTGCTTAACTGGATTAAAGAAAATAATTATCCAATAGCTGGAGTTATAAAAAAAGCCAAAGGTATTCAGGAAGAACATAAAAAACTCTTTGGTGAAGTAATGCCCATCATAGACACGACTATCTCTGAAAACAAAGAGAAGGGATTAGAAAATCCCTTTAACTATAAATATTCCTGCCCCTTTCTTGTCGAAGGTAGGTGTTCTATCTATCATGCTAGACCTCTTTTATGTAGGGGGTTCGGGCTTTCTAGTGATGATGCAGTTGCAGTTAAAACCTGTAATTTTTACCTCAGCCAGTATACCCATAACTGTTCTCGTGATAATGATCGTTATGTTTATGATCTAAGACCAGTTCAAGCCATGGCTAAAGCTAGTGATAGAAAGCTAAGCCAAGAAATATTTAATCAAGAGCAAGAGCTTAAGGGGACTATCGTCGCGTGGCTAGCCTCAGACATACTCTAAGACTACTACTCGACTGCCATTATCCACTGTCGTATAACTGAGCTGCTTAAAACCTGCTTCTGTAAATAACTTCGCTAAGTCCTCATCTGAATAGTTTCTGAGATACATGCCCTTCCGCATAGGATCTAAATATTGACGTGTACCATCATCGAAGCATATAAACTCACCCTTATTACTAGTCGCCACCATATCAAAAACACCATAAATATATGCTTTAGGCTTTAAATGCTTTTTTAAATTAGCTAACAATTGAGTAGCACTAGCTAAATCAAAATGCTCAAGACAAGCATTCATGATTACACAATCAAAATCCTTCTCTGTTAAATCCATATCCAGTATATCCGCACAATAAAATTCCACATCTAGGCACTGTTCCCGAACTCCAATTTCAGCGTTTTCGTTGCCCTCGTCTACATTCACTGCGTTTCCCTTCTTCGCAAGCTTAATTGCAGCTTCGGAAGTATCCACACCACGCACTTTAAAACCAGCCTCCGCTAACATAAAAGATAACCAACCAGAGCCGCAAGCTAAATCAAGAATTTTTGTTATCGGATATTTTTTTAAATCTGGAATTATATTCTTTATATACTCAAGATTAGGAGGAGTGTGTACAGCCTTAGTAACTCTTTGCCATGCAGCCTCCCAAAATTCGAGGTTCATTTTATAATTTTCTAAATTAACTTGAAGCATAATGGAACTATATCTGAATAATGCTAGATTGTAATAATTAGACCTTGAGACTCATCGATAGACTATTAATTATAAACGTAAGCTTAATCCTTGTATTTGGCTTAACTGCCCTTTCTAGCTCTGCTGGAGGGAAGTTTTTTTTAAAACAGTTAATTTATATTCCGATTAGTTTAATCGTAGTTTATTTTACTTATAATTTTTGCTCCCTTGAGTTTTATAAACGCAGTGCAAATTTAATCTATTGGCTTAACATAGGTCTTTTGATCATACTTAAATTTTTTGGAACTACTCAACTCGGCTCGCAGAGATGGTTAATGATAGGCCCTATTAGTGTTCAGCCAAGCGAACTTGCGAAAATTTGTCTCATTATTTTCTTAGCAAAAATTCTTTCACAGAAAGAGATTCGCACTTATTTTGATATAGTAAAAGTCTTTGCTTATATTGCCTTGCCGTCATTATTAGTATTAATTCAACCAGATCTTGGTACTACACTCGTTTACATAGCCATAACTTTTGGTATGCTTTTTTGGGCTGGAGCTAAATTAATTCAACTTCTAACTATTTGCTCACCCATTATATGTGCGATATGTTCATCACTTGGCTATAAAATCATCGATTATCATAATACTTACATCGATCTGGTCATAACAGTTCCAGCTTTAATTTTTTTGATATTTTTTACCGTCTTAATAATTTTTCATTATAAAGTCTGGTCATCACCCTCTAAGACTTTAATAACTATGATGTTACTCTTCGTTGAATTTCTGGCGATTTTATACAGACCTTCGATTTGGGGATTGTTAAAGGATTATCAACAGAAGAGATTAACTATATTCCTGGACCCTTACTCAGACCCGCTTGGTGCAGGTTATCATATTATTCAAAGTCTCTATGCTATTGGCAATGGCGGATTTATCGGTACTGGACTTAGATCTGGAGATTTATCTCAAGGTAGTTTCGTCCCGGAACAGCAT
This sequence comes from Candidatus Caenarcanales bacterium, assembly GCA_947459525.1. GTDB lineage: Bacteria > Cyanobacteriota > Vampirovibrionia > LMEP-6097 > LMEP-6097 > LMEP-6097. The sequence continues at coordinate 13,989 of CANHDW010000016.1, read as the reverse complement.
ACTGACTTTATATTCTCACTAGTCGGTGAGGAACTTGGTTTTATCGGTACTGGTTGTGTAATTTTTCTTTACGCTCTACTCTGTATTCAAATTATTATAAGAGCCAGAAATTCTGATAATAAATTCCATTCGCTATTAGGCATAGGCATTTTTTCGATGTTTATTTTTCATATCTTCGTTAATATTGGTATGAACCTAAGCCTGATGCCGATTACTGGTGTACCACTGCCTTTCCTCAGTTATGGTGGAACTTCACTGCTGGTGAATACTTTCCTTATGTCGCTGGTGGCTAAGGTTTATTCGGAAAACCAGAAAGGGGTTTAGCAGGGTGGTTTAGGTAGCTTCTCTCACTCGCCCCACACTGCGTTGGGACTGCTCTCAAACTTCAATTTCTGCGTTTTCGTCGTCCTCATGATCCTCATGTACGTTAAGTACACTGCGGTCATTCGTCCTCCTCAGCCTTGAACTTGTACGTTTGCGAGCAGTCCCATAAACTACCCTGCGTCCGTTCGGGGGTGATAGAATTTTTAGGCGTGAGGATAAAGTCTTTAAAGTTAAAAGATCATCGTATGCTTGGGGATTTAGAGCTGGATTTTACTATCGGAGATAGGGTTGCTGACAATGTTATCATTGCTGGGGAGAATGGTTGTGGGAAGACTGCTTTACTGAATGTGATTAATGGTTTTTTTCAGGCTTTAGCATCTGGTAAATTTACGAATGATGATAGATATCATACTGCCTTAACTGACCAGCTCAGATCACCACCTGTGACAAATCCTTATACCATTGAAATTGAATTATGTGATTTGTGGAAAAATTCTCATCATGTTCCATTATTAGAACCTGAACAACTAGTCTTAGATTCAAGTTTATCGGAAGATGAGCAAAATGTAAGAATGGCATTAGAGTCCGCTAAAATAAGAATAGAAAATAGTAAATTGATATTTAATGAACGAACATTCGATAATAATCTTCTACCAGATTTAAAGATAAGAAGTATTTTAAGAGAGCTGAAAAAAATTTTTATAAAGTCAGATTTTGATCTTAAAACTAAACCTATCGAAAGTATTTCTTCACCTAATCAAATGAATAGTTATGCTAAACCCTCTGATGCACAGGCTATTAAAGAATTATTTATTGATCTTGTTATTCAAGAGAGTATAGAACTTAGAAATAAACTAAATCAGGTGAGCGATAGGTCAGTTAGTCTAGCAAAAGCTATTGGTGAAAATTATAAATCTCGCTTAGATAATTTTAAAGAAGCTTTTGCTTTAATGGGCTTAAATAAAGAGTTTAAAAAAATTCACCTAAGCTCATCTTGGGATGTGATATTTAAACCAAAGCACTCACAAGATACCGAAATCTTGATAGAGAATCTCAGTTCGGGTGAGAAGCAAATTGTTTTTAAAGGTATTCATTTTTTACGTGAAATTGAAAAACACAGAGATATAAACTCCTCTATCAATCACGCTCTTGCCTGTTTCATAGATGAACCTGAAATCAGCATGCACCCAGGATGGCAGAAAAAAATCATGGCTTATTATAAACGCTTGGCATCAAATAGCAATGGCGAGCAAGAGTCACAAATATTTGTTGCAACCCACTCTCCATTTATAATCCATGAGGCTAATCCTCAAACGGATAAAGTTATAGTTCTTCAAAAAGATCAAGAGGGCAAAATCATAGTAGATAAAAACTCTTTATTTGAGAGATGTGATGGAGAAAAGAATATAAAAGCTGCTTTTCATATTGATAATTTTAGAAAAACTGAAAAGCCTTTAGTAATTACAGAAGGTAAAACGGATAAAAAAATTATAGAAACTGCTTGGGAAAAGCTTTATCTAAATAAAGAGATGCCTTTTGAGATTCATGATGCGGGTATTTATCCAGATAAAGTAAATACCGATGATGGTGATCAAAAAAGAGAAGGAGGTGCTAATCATATTACTTCATTACTTAGCTACTCTCTAAGATTTAATGAGAATCATATTATTGGTCTATTTGACAATGATTATGAGGGCAATCGCGAAATGGTTAATCTTAAGAAGAATAAATTTAATTTGACTAAAATTTCTAATTTTTCCTACTGTAAATACCCTGATAAAGATGTTTTTGGCTTATTATTGCCATGCCCAGATCATAGAAAAAATTATGTTTGCGAAGGCGCAAAAGCTAAAAAAAAGTTAGTAATAGAACACTATTTTAACGACATGATTCTGGAAAAATATAAATTAAAGGGAGAAGCGTATGATGAAAGTATATTTTATATTAATGATGGAAGCAAAACAAAATTTGCAGAAGAAATAATTCAAACCCTCCCACCAGAAGACTTTGCTTCATTTAAAATATTATTTGATGCGTTAAAGCATTTACTGGAGCTAAGTAGTGAACAATAAATCAGAGAATTGGCTTAAAATAGCTAGATATTTCTAAGGATAAAACTGCTCTCGTACTCAAAGAAATAAGGAGAATATTTTCATGGTTAGAAAAAAAACTGAACTAGAGTTAAAAGAACTAATTGATAAAGTCATCTCCTCTGTAACTGAGGGTTTTAATGTTGATGAAATTATTCTTTTTGGTTCTTACGCTAAAGGAACAGAGAATGAGCTCAGCGACGTTGATATAGCAGTTATTTCTCCAGACCTTGAAATTAATAAATCGGTCTGCTCGAACGCTTTAAGAATCAAGAAACAAGTTAAACTTTTTGAACCTTACCTACAACTTTTAGCTTTTCCGTCGCAAACTTACTATTCAGAAGATTTTATAGATCCAGACTTCATTAGAGAGATAAAGAGAACGGGGAAGACTGTTTACCCAATGGTAAAGTAACCATATATTTGTATGGCTTATCTTGCATTCAATATAATTTATTAAATGCAATTTGAATGGGATGATTTAAAAGATAAGGCAAAAAAATTTATGAAAAAGAAAACAGAAAAAATTAAATATTCTAACGAAATAATTAATGCAAAAGTAATCAAGGACTTCCTCCCAAGACCAGAGGATTTAGTTTTAAAAGAGGATAATGTGAAAATAACTCTCACGCTAAGTAAAAAAAGTGTAGATTTTTTTAAACATGAAGCCAAAAAGCTTGATACACCTTATCAGCTAATGATTCGCTCTTTACTAGACAAATACGCCGAGAGTTTTGGATAAAAGCTCCGACTTACTCACAAGAAGGGACTGCTCGCAAACGTACAAGTTCAAGGCTGAGGAGGACGAATGACCGCAGTGTACTAAAGGTACATGAGGATCATGAGGACGACGAAAACGCAGGAATTGAAGTTTCCGAGCAGTCCCTTAAATCATGAAGAGCGAAACTTGGGGACCCAAGCTATAGGGCTTGGGGTGTAGCGAAGCACGGTTTAATAGCCTCCCACTTTTCAGTCCCCTTTCACAAAGAGCTCCGGATCAACACTAGTCCCATAGAGATAAGTCCCCCAGTGCAAATGTGGACCTGTCGAAATGCCAGTATGACCCACCTCTCCAATCTTCTGCCCCTTAGTTACCATGTCACCTTTCTTTACGTCTATCTTGCTTAAATGAAGATAGATAGAGCTCAGTGCATGACCGTGGTCTATCAAAATAGTGTTACCGTGAACTTGAAAACCATCTTTTTCTAAACCAGTTAAAGCGACCTTGCCATCAGCTGGAGCGAAGACGGGACTTCCCATCTTACCAGCGAAGTCTAAACCTTTATGATAGCTATCTACAGGACCTTTATTATAAGATCGTTTCACGCCAAATGGACTTGATTTAACTGCTGTAGAGGGATAAGAAAATTTACCCTGTGCATATTTTTCCTCAGTCTTTAATCTAAAAGCACTGCTTATTTCATTAATCTCTTTGTTAGTCGCTTCTAAAGAACTTTTATCGGGATCTAAATAAATATACTGTATAGGCTTACGATTATCTAAAACCTTGACCGGAATTCTTTCTTCCCAGCCTCCAGTCCTTGCAAGAATAACATAGCTACCCGGCTTAGTTAAATTTTCAACTGGAACTAAAGCCTTATAAGCTTTATCCCCTACTTTAAAAGCCAGAAAAGACTCTGAATTAAACCACACAAGAGGGGTTTTCTCAGCACCCGTAATATCTACTTCAAAATACTGTCCTTGCTGCACGGCTATTTTTTTAAGAGTCATAGATAGTGGCGTAGCATCTATATTCGCAGCTTCTTTAGGCTGTGGCTGAGTAGTCTGTGCTTGCACTGCCGTAGCTTGCTTAACATCGAAAGCTAGGGCGCTATTATAAAAACTTAAAACCATTAATACAGATAGAGAAGTGAAAAGAATAATCTTAAAAGAAAAAGTTTTTTTAATTACATAGTTTTTAGATGGCTGCATATTAGTTTTTTACCACATTCATCTAAGAAAGGGAAATAATATGGCTTCATGCACAACGCACAACGCACAACTACCTCTCTTAAACATCTGCTGAAAAATGCTTAAAATAGCATTTTTACTTAATCAAAAACGGCTAAATCCTTATCCCCACGTCCCGAAAGATTTAATATAAGGATCTCTTCTGGAGAGGTATTAGGCATCAATGTTTCTAAATAAGCAAAAGCATGAGCGGTTTCAAGAGCTGGAATAATACCCTCTAGTTTAGCTATGAGACGGAAAGCCTTTAAAGCTTCCTCATCGGTAACGGCGACATAATTCACTAAATTTTCATCTTTAAAGTAAGCATGTTCTGGCCCAACTCCTGGGTAATCTAATCCAGCAGAGACACTGTGAGCTTCTTGAATCTGCCCGAATTCATCTTGCAATAAATAGCTTAAAGAACCATGTAAGACACCTGGTTTGCCTTGAACCATAGTCGCAGAGTGCAAAGGCGTATTTATACCTTTCCCAGCAGCTTCTACACCGATCAAAGAAATTTTCTTGCCTTTAAGCTTTTCCTCAACAAAAGGATAAAAAATACCAATCGCATTGGAACCGCCTCCCACGCAAGCTAAAACATAGTCTGGTAGGCGATTTTCTTTTTCTAGCATCTGTGCTTTCGCTTCATCGCCGATTATGCGTTGAAAATTTCTAACTATAGTCGGATAAGGATGAGGGCCTACTGCACTACCTATAATATAATGTGTATCAGAAACATTCGTGACCCAGTACCTAATTGCTTCAGAGGTCGCATCCTTAAGTGTCGAAGTGCCAGCTGTTACCGGAATCACTTCCGCACCAAGCAGCTTCATTCGCTTCACATTTGGTGCTTGGCGTTTTATATCCTCAGCTCCCATAAAGACTTTACACTCAAGTCCAAGCAGAGCACAAGCCGTCGCCGTTGCTACTCCGTGCTGTCCAGCACCTGTTTCTGCGATAACCTTAGTCTTACCAATCCTTTTGGCTAAAAGAGCTTGAGCGATAGCATTATTAATCTTATGTGCCCCAGTATGGTTTAAATCTTCTCGCTTTAAATAGATTTTTGCCTTCCCGTAATAGTGAGTTAATCTAGCCGCAAAATACAGTGGTGTAGCCCTACCTACATAATCAGTTAAATAAAAGCTAAGCTCAGACTTGAATTCATCAGTATCAGCATACTTTAGGAAAGTTGCCTCGAATTCCTCCAAAGCTGGCATTAAAGTCTCTGGAACGAACTGTCCCCCAAATTTGCCAAAGTATTTAGGTAATTGAGTTGTAGCCATAAAGTTAAAACACTAATTTTAGAGAAAAAGATTAGATTTTCAATGCAACGGCTTCATAGTCGGGAATGCGATTACATCCCTTATAGAAGCAGCATCAGTTAAGAACATCGCCAGCCTATCTATGCCTAAACCCATACCACCAGTAGGCGGTAAACCATACTCAAGAGCAGTAATGAAATCTGCATCAAAGACATGTGCCTCTTCATTACCAGCTTCTTTTTGTTTAGCTTGTTCTAAGAATCTCTCTCTTTGATCACGAGGATCAGTAAGTTCAGAGAAAGCATTCGCAGTCTCTCTACCATAAATAAACAGCTCAAATCTCTCCACAAAGCCCTGAGCACGTAATTCTGGATCACGATGTTTTTTAGCTAGAGGAGAAATTTCTACAGGATAGTCATAAATAAAAGTCGGCTGAATTAAAGTAGCTTCCACATGCTCCTCAAAAGCATCATTTAAAGCAATACCTGAAAGGCGCTTACCTGTAACCTTCTCAACAGCATCCTGCATCGATATTCTCTGAAAAGATTCTGTAAAATTAATAGGCTCACCTTGATATTCGAAATCTAATTTCCCTACTATTTTTAAACAAACATGTCTCAAAAGATTCTCAGTTAAATCCATCATACCGAAAACATCTGTATAAGCCTGATAGAGCTCAATACTAGTAAACTCTGGATTATGCTTAATACTAATACCTTCATTTCTAAAGATACGACCTATCTCGTAGACTCGCTCAAAGCCGCCCACCGACAGTCTTTTCAGATGGAGCTCAGTCGCTATTCTTAAATACATATCCATGCCAAGAGCGTTATGGTGAGTTACGAATGGCTTCGCTGCTGCACCACCAGCTTCAGCACCAAGAATCGGTGTCTCTATCTCAATGAAACCTTGATTATTTAGAAAATTTCTAATTTCATGTATCATCAAAGCACGCTTTCTAAGGCGTTCTTTAGAGTCTGGATTAACGATAAGGTCTATATATCTCTGTCTATATCTAGTTTCTACATCTGCGATACCAAGCCTACGCCTTTTACCTTCAATAATTTCAGGTAGTGGCTGTAAGCTCTTCGAGAGGACGGTCACTGATTGAACATCTAAAGTAAGCTCGCCGCGAGGCGTTCTGCGAATTAATCCAGTAGCACCTATATAATCACCTTTATCTAGAAGGTGAAATAAGGATTTTAATTCTTCTGATCTGGTATCTACGTCAGAAAAAAGCTGTAATTTACCATCTTCATCATAAAGATCAATAAACATCCAATCATTTCTTTGATTATGAACACGCCCACAAACAGTAGCAATAAAATTACTTTTTTCACCATCTGGAAGTGCTGAAAACTTCTCACGTAACTGCTCAGAGGTATGAGATCTTTGAAACTCATATGGATATGGATCTATACCACTCTGTTCTATTTTCTCTAATTTACTTAATCTCTGTTCACGTAAATTAGAACTTTCTATATTATCTTCTGTCTTAACCATTATCTAAAGCCACTACTATACTAGGTTTCCCCTTCACTATACCGATACCTGTCACGACAAAAGCACCCATCATCGGCTCTAGTTCTGGTGCCTCATCCAGTCCAGCCCTAAAAGGTTTAGCCAATGTGACATTAGGCTCATAGCCGAGAGTTCCTGGTGGATCCTGCTCCGGATCGACGATTCCATCAATAAGTTCAACAGGTTCTTTAGTAAAGGGATTAATAATTTTTTTGGTAGTTCCTAATTCATCCAAATCAAAAGATGACTCTGGAATGATTCCACCTGTATCAACAGAAGAAATTTGTATATTAGAAGCGAGAGCCTGAACGGAAGCTATTATTTGAGCGTTCTTTGCCTTATCTTGAGCTTCCATTAAATTAGGTATAGCTATGGTAGCTAAGATACCGATGATAATAACTACCACCATTAATTCGACTAAAGTTAGACCCCGATTAGATCTATAAGAACATTTATCAATTCTTAACATAACCTAGTTAAAATGATAACACTATTGGGGGGCTTTGTATTCACGTCGGGATATTATCTTATTTTGAATAATGAAGATAATATATAAGTCATTCATTTGAATGGCTACATAAGACTGAGCAGTATGGGTATTTGGCTATTATAGGTAAAAGGCAGAATAGCACACATGAATTCAGAATCAATCGCAACTCTTGAGAAAATAAACTCAAGACTAGGTGAAATAGAACTAGTCTTAACCAATGGGTTTAAAGATATAGGATCTCAGCTTAAAGAGCATGCCCGGACTCTTACCTTTCTTTCTCAGACATTACACAAATCTGGTTTAATAGGTAAATTACCGAACGGCTTAGAGAATAGCCTTGACAGTAGGACTCAATATGAAAAGATTCGTGAAGATATTTATTTATCAATGAATATCGAACTCAATGAAGAAAATAAAAAAAGCCCTATGGGTAAAGAGATTGATGAATTTTTAATAAGAATGCGCTTAACTTTTCTTAAAAGTCGTCTTAATATAGCAGATGCTCAACCAGAGAAATTGAGGCATACGATGATGAGTAAATTTCCTAACATTGTGACTAATTTCGATAAAATTGATCAGGCTGAAAAAGATATTATTAAACAAATCAATGGTCTTTTCACTGGAAATATTTATCAAGGGACTTACACAAAAGACCTGATTAAAAACCTTTACAATATTTTTCTAAACTGGAGTTAGTCGATTTATCTAATAGTCTGTGATAAAAAGAAAGCTTTTGATCACAGACTATTAAGTCTTTTTAGAAAAACTTTCTGAAATTCTGTTAAAAGAGAAACTCGTTAAAAATATTAGGATAGCTGGAAAAAAGAGTAAATGAGGGTCTGTCCTTAAATACTGGAAAGCGTCACCAGCTAAAGTGCCCCAGCTAGTATTTGGTGGTGACAGCCCTAGACCAATGAAACTGAGTGTACTTTCAGAAAGTATTGCGCGTGGCAAAGTAAATCCTAGTGATACAAGGATTAATGATGAAACATTAGGTAACAAATGCTTAATAATAATCTGCTGGTGGCTTAGACCTATTAATTTACTTGCAAGAATAAATTCTTCTTGTTTTAATTTAAGTAATTCAGCCCTAGTAATTCGGGCTATCTCCATCCAGTTAATACAGGCAAGACCAATTACAATCGCACTACTAGAACGAGAAAAACATAATCCAATAATACTTAATATCAATAAGTCTGGTAATGAATAAATTAAATCAATAAACCTGAGAATTAAAGAGTCCACCCAACCGCCAATATAAGCCGCAACTATTGCGATAAAAACACCGATAAATAAAGCAATGATGGCCGTCAAGAAAGCTATCATCAGGCTAGTTTGAGCGCCTAAAATTAATCTAGTGAATAAATCTCTACCGAGAGCGTCTGTACCAGCAAGATGTATCGAGCTTGGTGAGCTGAGTATCTGTGAACTATCTATTAAAAATGGATCACAAGGGAAAAACTGTGGAAATTTTGCATAAAGCAAAGCAAGGCTGGAAATAATTAACAGAAAAGATATGGAAAAAAAAGGCATTATTTTTATTCTCTAATTCGCCTGTAGATCAGCTGGCAGTTTAAAATAGGTCTTCTCCTCTATTACACTTAAAATTTCGACAAGTGAATTCTTGGCATAATCACTATTACTAAAGTCTCTAGAGTTTTGATACAGTGGGTCTCCTAATAATTTAGATACTAAAATATCAATAAGCATCTCTGGTGCAGAAGCACCAGAACTTATGCCAATAACTTTATTTTCTAAATCAGGGATCATAACTTCTAAATCAAATTGATCTGGATCTGAAACTAAATTTGCTGGTATTGAGTGCTTTTGAGCAAGCTCAACTAATCTGAGAGTATTTGATGAATTTTTACTACCTATTACTAACAGATGGTCGCAGTGGCGAATAAGCTCTTTAACTGCATCCTGCCTATTTTGAGTGGCATAACAGATATCATCAGCCTTTGGGAACTCAATCTTAGTAAAATGTGATTGAAGAGCACCCACCAGTGCCTTAGTGTCATCTACAGATAAAGTTGTTTGTGTCGCTAAGATTAGCTCTTCATCTTTTTTAATTAAAGATTTAAGCTCTTCTATATCAAGTAAATCCTCTACTAAAAAAATATTTTCCTTGGCATAGCCCATAGCACCCACTACTTCTTGATGACCACGATGTCCTACATAAATTATTTTTTTATTTAGAGATACGGCTTTTAAAATTTCTTTGTGAACTTTAGTAACCAGAGGGCAGACGGCATCAATAAAACTAATACCCCGAGCCTTAGCTTTTTCTATAACAGCAGGATCCGTACCGTGGGCTGAAAAAATTAACTTAGCTGAATCTGGGACTTCATCTAGCTCTTCAATGAAGATGACCCCTCGATTTTTAAAGTCATTAACAACATGATGATTATGAACTATTTCATGCCTTACATAAATTGGAGCAGGGTAAAGCTTTAAAGCAATATCTACAATCTCAATAGCTCTATCTACCCCTGCACAAAAGCCTCGCGGATTTGCGAGAATGATTTTTTTAGGTCTAATCACAAGCATAAATAATACAATAGGAGAGTACTCGTTACAAGAAGATTCTATAAAAAATGCTTGAACTAAGTCCATTTCAAAACATACTTTTCAAGATACTGCCTCTGTATTTAGTTATTGTACTTGGTTATATAGCTGGTCGCTTTTTAGAGATAGAGAGAAAAAGCATATCTTTAATGATCATGTATGTAGTTGCACCGATAGTGTTTTTCAATGGCATCATTAAAGACAGAATTCCTCTCTCTAGTTTAAATATTGCTTTAGTAGTATTTTTAATTTGCTGCATACTTGCCTTACTTGCTCTAGGAGTAGGCTCACTACTGTGGAAAAATTTCAATAAAAATCTTTTAGCTCTCTGTGCTAGTTCTGGGAATATGGGTTATTTTGGACTACCTGTGGGCTTAGCTATTTTCGGGGAACAGGCTCTAGGAGTCTTAATAATGGGTATGCTTGGAATAATTATTTTCCAAAACTCTGCTGGTTTTTTTATCACAGCGAATGGACAACATAGTTTCAATCAAAGCCTTAAAAAAACATTACTGGTACCTAACCTTTATGCTGTCGCTCTTGCCTTCTGGCTAAAAGATTACATCGATCTAAATAATTTAAACGCCTTTGCTAAAGGCATTTTTAGAATCACAGATAATTTTACTGGTGCCTACAGTATTTTAGGCATGTTAATAGTAGGACTAGGATTAGCTCAGATAAAGAAGATCAAATTAGATAAAGACACAAGTATATTTTTACTACTTAGCCTTTTTTCTAAATTCATACTCTTTCCTCTCCTGACCTACGGCTTTATCATTATTGATCAGCATACATTCCAGATTTTCAACAGCTTTACCTATAAGGTTTTAATGCTTTTATCTCTGACACCTATTCCAGCTAATGCAATCGTAATCGCTTCTAGCTTAAAGCTAAATACCGACAAGATATCTATTGCTGTGATGGTCAGCAACATCCTAGCCTTATTTCTTATTCCTTATTTAATGACTATCTGGAACTAGTCGTTATAACCTTCAGCTATCATGGAAACTTTTAGCTTCTTCACAGCCTCTTTAATCATATGAGATACACGCGAAGGAGTCACTCCTAATTTCTCTGCGACTTCATTTCCTGAATAGTTTTCGTAAAATCTCATGTTAACAACTTGCTTCAGATTATCTGGCAATTTAGTTATAGATTTCATCAAACTCTGTTTAATAGCTAAAAGCTCTAGCCTATCTAAGTGATCTTGAGAATCAGCGGCTGGAGAGAAACCTAAATCTTCCTCCATACTTTCAACAGACATAATAACTTCAAAAACTGCTTTACGAGCATCATCTAAGGTCTTAATCTCAGTCGTTTCAGTTTCATCAAATTCTCTTTTCGGCTTATTTGCGTCAGCTTCCTCTACCGATGGAGCACTTCTCTTTACTCCATACCAAGACTGACGTTTTCTTAATTCATCAGTGATAGCCCATTTCACTGACTGTGCGATATAGCTAGAATTATATTTAGTATCTACTTTAGTCTTAGCCTGTTCTATGAGATTATGAACAGCTATTAAACCAGTGTTTACTAATTCATCGAAAGAAAAAATATTTTGATATCGCTTAGAGCCGAATTCCTTCCTGGCGATCATCTCCACTAAAGGCATAAACTTAGCGATATCAGCCCCTCTTGTGGTGGTTTCTGAAGTTATTTCTAGAGATTTTATATCTGTCTTGCTATCTGACATCGTGGAAAGTATTTCAGGCAATAAATACTCTCTATTTATACCACAAATAGAGCCCTGATTAAGGCATCCCTCGAAATTGCTATAATCATCAGCGTGAAAGCTATTATATTGTCTGCTGGTAAATCATCTAGACTAAAAGAACTAACCAAAGAATTACCTAAAACCTGCTTGAAAATTAATGATGAAGATTCTATACTGTCTCGAATGCTAAAAATTCTTGATCAGAAAGGCTTTACTGAAGCGACTTTAGTTATAGGCTATGCCGCAGAAAAGACTAAAGCCTTTGCTGAAAACATAATTCCTCAGCTAAAAGATTTAAAGTTAAAATTTTTGTTAAATGATGATTTTGAAAATAAAGATAACATATATTCTGTCCACTTAATTCAAGAACTGCTCAGTGATGATACTTTAGTCTTTAACTCAGATATAGTTTTTGATACAAGAATCCTAGAGATAGCCATAAAAAGGCTAAGGAATGAAAAAAGCTTCTTAGTCGTAGATGATTTAAAGCCTCTCATAGATGAAGATATGAAAGTAATCAGTGAAAATAAAAGAATTAAAAGAATCAGTAAAAGCTTAAATAACGAAAGCTCGCATGGTGAATACATCGGTATTATGCATATATGCAGTAAAGACAGAGCTGTTTATGCAGATAAGCTCTCTGAATTGATTTTAAGTAATGATGTAAAGAGACACTACGAATACGCCCTTGACCAAATTTTGGAGAACATCGACCTTCGGCTTGAATCCACTCAAGCTTACGCTTGGACAGAGGTAGATACATTAGATGATTTAAAAAGAGCTCAGAAACTAGAATGCGTAAATATGACATCCCAGAGTCTGTAATTTTTTTCGATACCAATACAGACCTCTCTACAAGATTAATTCAAATCCTGAATAACTATGGGTACAAGGATCCTTTATTTATCTGTGGAGAAAACAGCTACAGAGAGCTTGGCGAGAAGGTATTTAATCAGTGTAAATCTGTACTAAATGATTCTGAGATTATTATCGCTCCTGAAATTAATAAAGAACTTATCACGAATGATTTAGCTCAAGAATACCTTAAATCCCAATCCCCGATAGTCGGTATAGGTGGAGGGAGAATATTAGACTTCGCTAAATATATATCTTTCAAGACTGATAGACCCTTCATTTCCATACCTAGCAATGCTGCACATGATGGAATTTTTTCACCTATATCGGTAATAGCAGGGTTTAGCCTTGGTAGTAAAATGCCAGATTATCTTATGATTTCTTTAAACACCCTAGAGAAAGCACCCTTAATCAGTATTCAGGCAGGTATTGGAGATTTAATTGCAAACTTCACAGCCATTAACGACTGCTATATCAGCCAAGCCTTTAAAGATAAGGATGAAAACGCAGAAATTGGAGTTCGCGAACAGTGCCAAGAAGCGATTAACCTTGCATATCAAGGTTCCATAGAACTAATAGATTTGATTTATGCAACACAAGCAAATGATGAAATTGTTACAAAAATTGCAGAGCCTGGGCTAGAGCTTCTCCACAGCCCAAAATTCCTAAAACAATTTATCAGATCTCTTGTATTATCAGGCATGGCAATGTACTATGCAAATAATTCAAGTCCCTGCTCTGGTAGTGAACATATGATCTCCCATGCCATAGACGCCATCTATGGTCATGGTGTTAAAGCAGCTCACGGAATCCAAGTGGCAATAGCAAGTTACTTTATTTATCCACAGCAGCTTGAAGTTTTAAAAAAAATAAATCAAACTCCTGAAAGAATAATTAATTTCGAGGAACTATTTACTTTACTTAAGCTACCAAAAAGCTTTCAAGAAATAGGTGTCTCTAGTAAAGAGCTGGACTACGTTCTCAAATTAGCACCGAAAACTCGTGCTAATAAGTTCAGTATTTTAAATTTAAAAGATAATCGTTTAAAAATCCTAAACTGCCCCCATTAATTTCTCCTACAAGTCAAGCCTAAATCACTGACAGCGAAGCATTTCCCTGATTTCAAATCAAATTTATCATAAGAAGTGGAGCCCTATCTATGACTAGGTTATGTAAGTAGGCGTAGATATAGAGTATATGTTGTAACATATGAAT
>CANHDW010000015.1 GCA_947459525.1 Candidatus Caenarcanales bacterium | reverse complement strand
CTACAAAGGCTGTCTTACTTTCTTCATCAACCTCCGCTACGCAAGCAGACTTGAATAAACCATTGAAATTGAAAGCCCACAAAATCTCATTCATTTAAAAATCTTATCACGTCGTATTTACGCTATCCACTCAAATTGGAGAAGAGCCACAAAAATATTGCACTAATGAAGAGAAGTTTAATTATCTAAGAGAACTTATTCAAATTCAAACCTTGAAAATAATAGATCAGCAGGGCTTTTCAAAGGATATTGCTTTTGTTGGAGGTACTGCTTTAAGAATTCTATATGATTTAAATCGTTTTTCGGAAGATTTAGATTTTAGCTTAATTAATACAGAGAACTTTGATTTTGAAAATATGCTTGATCAGCTCTGTAAGCGCTTCTTGCTGTTAAATATTAATCTTAAAATAAATTCGAAGACTAAAAATAATGTTTACATAGCTCAATTAAAATTTGAGAAGCTTCTCTATGAGCTAGGTTTGAGTTCTTTAGCTGGACAGAAATTATATATAAAACTAGAATTAGATATAAACCCACCAGAAGGAGCAGATTTAGAATACACTATGCAAGAAGGTTTCTTCGGTATTAGACATTATGATCTAACCAGTTTATATGCTGGTAAGCTTCATACCATTTTGCACCGTAAATATACGAAGGGTAGAGATTATTATGATTTAATGTGGTACTTAACCAAGAAAGTTAAACCTAATTTAGTTTTACTAAATAATGCTATAACCCAAAGTACGGGCAAGAAATCTGAGCTAGATATGGCAAGTCTTAAAACCTCTTTAATAAAGCGTCTTCAAGAAACTAATTTCAAGGAAGTACATTCTGATTTAGAAACTTTTGTACAGGACTCACTGGAGCTAAGGGCTTTAAACCAGGATAATTTTTTAACTCTTCTATGCTAAAATCCTTCGCTAGCGATAATTATTCAGGGATTCACCCAAAAATTTTAGATGCTATCGTAAAAGCTAATTTAGCTCATGCTTCAGCTTATATGGTGCTGATGAGCTTACTCAGGCAGCGATAACTAAATTTAAAGAGCATTTCGGCTCTGATAGAGAAATTTTCTTCGTCTTTAATGGCACTGCCGCTAATGTTCTTGGACTCGCCTCAGTTACAGAATCCTATAATTCTATAATCTGTGCAGAAAGTTCTCATCTTTATGTAGATGAATGTGGCGCGCCGGAGTTCTTTACTGGAGCTAAACTTACTACTATTAAAACCACAGATGGTAAGCTCACAGCAGCACTGATTAAGCCACATTTAATAGGCTTCGATAATCAGCATAATTCTCAGCCTAAAGTTATTTCCATTGCTAATTCTACAGAATTAGGAACTGTTTATAAGCCAGACGAGATCAGGGTTTTAGCTGATTTAGCTCATGAACATGGCATGCTGTTACATCTAGATGGTGCAAGATTATCAAATGTGGCTGCTAGCTTGGGTCTTAGTCTGAGAGCAATAAGTTTCGATTTGGGTGTAGATTTACTATCTTTCGGTGGTACTAAAAATGGCATGTTACTAGGTGAAGCGATTATCTTTAAGGATGCTCGTCTAGCAAAGGGTTTTAAATACAGAAGAAAGCAAGGAATGCAGCTCGCTTCTAAAATGCGTTTCATTTTATATATGGAGTGAAGTTGAGCCTATAGTTAGATGGATGTGTTCATTTGATACTTGTGAAGCGGATATAGAGGATTTTGTTCAGGATATCTTGGGCGTGTAGCGAAACTTCAGCTTCTGCGTAGGTAAGAATCGTAAAAATATGTCTGTGCCACTGGCAGCACCGTCATCAACAGATAATTTAAAACATGAGCTTGATCTATAAAAGTTATAGACAGTAAATGCCCGAGGCTTAAAGCGAAACACAAGCGAGGATGGGATATCGCGGCAAAAGGTAAAAGGGAAATTAAATACCAAGAATGAAACTTAGGGCTAATTATTAAAAGTAAAACAGCATAAACCACGCTGAGGCTTTTAAGAAAATCTAAATCACTCTTCTGTCCTGTTTTAGAGAAAAAGAGTTTAAAAAATATATAAGCATAAAACAAAGCATACGCCGCAAGTGAGATTAAAACAGCAGACTTCGGTAAATCTGTTTTAGTGATTACTTTAAACACCGTGTTAATCACATCGAAAAGTGATTTATGAAAGAGAGTCGCATTATTAGAGATTTCTGTATAATCGATATTAAATAAATTAAAATACTGAGACGAAAAATAGAAGCAGAGAATCCCTGTAACTAAGCCGTAATAAGGTATGTACCGTTCTCTTTTCCAAATCCACAGTAACAGTAAGGGTATTAGAATAATCGTTATATATTTTATTAAGACGGAAAGGATTAGAAGGCAGATAGCTAGATTTAAACTAAGATGTTTAGATTTAAGAAATTTAAATACAAGATGGGACTGCTCGCCATCTACAGTTTCTGCTGATGAAAAAGCTTTTACTGTGAAAAATACTGAGACGAAGGCTAATACGGCTAAAAGCAGGTCATTATGACCATTCCAGAGACCTTGAATAATTAATAATGGATTTAAAGCTACTAAATACCAGACTCTATCGGTATTCCAGATCTTTGTCTCTTGAGAGAACGAATGACCGAAGTGTACTGTGGGAAAGTATTTCAAGGTATGGTGAAAGATATAAATAAGTAATAAATAACAGATAAAATTAAATATCTTAAAAATAAAAAAGCTAAGCCATAAATTATTCCAAGATATACTAACAAAAAATTTACAAATTAAAGTAAAGACTGGACCATATGGTGATGGATTATACTCCCAGCGGATATTTCCTAATAGTGGATCTAAACGCCAGTTTTCTATATTCGCTAAAATTTCGCTATAGGGATTCTGATCATAGTGGACTATCTGCTCACCAAAAGAGATATAGCCAAATATGTCAGAAGAATTAGCTGGTAACATAAGCGTGGAGATAAAAGCGATGGCGATTAACCAAGAAAGATCATTCTGAGACTGGGTTTGTTTTTCTGTAAAGGATTTAAATTTAGGAGAATTAAAATCAGGAAATAGAGTCTTAAAGAAAATAAAGCCATAAATTATTACGAAAACCAGCATAGATAAATGGTTCAAGACTTGATAGCCAGAAGGTATATGCAGGTCATTCAAGCAGATTAGCCAAGAGGGAAATTCTACGAGGCTAAAATTATTAACTACTTGGTTTTTAACTTGCTCTAATGGAACGGGCAAGAAAAAACTCTTTTGAACGAAATAGCCTAAGGTGCTATCTTGCGCTGCTATAAACCAAGCTAACCATGAAATAGCAGCGATTAAAGTTTGAAAAATAAATAATAATCTGAGAATTTTTTGTCTCCCTGTCTCGATAGTCTATTATACTCATAGAGACCGCTGCATAATATACAGAGGTTTTTATGAGTTATCATTGTGACCAAAATAGCAATAGTAGTACCTTGTTATAACGAAGAAGAAGTTCTTAGAGAGACAGCTTCTCGCCTTTTAGATTTACTAAAAGAATTAATTACAGCAGCTAAAATATCAGATTCTAGTTTTCTTTGTTTTGTGGATGATGGCAGTGCCGATAGAACTTGGTCTCAGATTCAAGATTTAAGTAAAGAAACGCAGCATATTAAAGGTATTAAACTTTCAAACAACTGCGGTCACCAGAACGCTTTACTAGCTGGTTTATTTAGTGTCGATGCTGATGCCGTAATTAGTATAGATGCTGATTTACAAGATGATATTAATGTTATTCGTGAGATGCTTGATAATTATTTACAGGGCGACCAGATCGTTTACGCAGCGAGAAAGCAGAGAGACTCAGACTCATTTTTTAAAAGAACTACAGCCCAGTTATTTTATAGCTTAATGAATTTTCTGGGAACGAAAACCATATATAATCATGCGGATTATAGGCTCATGAGTAGAAGAGCGATCCAGGCTTTAAAAGAATTTCGTGAGATAAATATGTTTTTAAGAGGAGTAATTCCTTTGATCGGCTTTAAGCATTCGATAGTCTACTATGATAGGTCGAAACGCTTTGCTGGTGAGTCGAAATATCCACTAAATAAAATGCTCTCCTTTGCTTGGAATGGTGTAACCTCCTTCTCTGTAATGCCTTTACGTCTTATAAGTGGCTTGGGCTTTCTTTCTATTCTAGCTTCAGTGGGAATAGGTCTCTGGGCCTTATATTCGAAGCTTTTCGGTGAGGTAGTCCCGGGCTGGGCTTCTATTATAATTTCTATTTATTTTATAGGTGGTGTTCAGCTACTGTGTTTCGGCATACTCGGTGAATATATCGGCAAGCTTTATCAGGAAGTTAAGGATAGACCTCGGTATTTTATCGAGCTGGAAATTTAAGTGATGAAAAACCTAGTTTTTCATCACGGACTGTCAGGTAAAGATGTTAAGGCTTTTTAGCCTAAGTACCCCAAGGGAATACCTAAAATATTTTCTTTAAAAAAGCTAATTCTATCACCACGATAGAAAACTA
Organism: Candidatus Caenarcanales bacterium; assembly: GCA_947459525.1. Taxonomy (GTDB): domain Bacteria; phylum Cyanobacteriota; class Vampirovibrionia; order LMEP-6097; family LMEP-6097; genus LMEP-6097. The sequence goes on along the minus strand of CANHDW010000015.1, from coordinate 23,696 downwards.
TTCCGAAGGGAACTTTAGTTCCCTCAGCTTCCATAAAGCTTTCTAAGCTTTTTAGCTCATAGCTATTTATTATAGCTGCTGCTTTTACTTCTATCGGATAAAGCTTTTCACCATAACTCAAAATAAAATCCACTTCAGCACCGTTATTTGTTCGCCAGAAATATAAATCTACTTTAGGACTCATATCTTTAGCTTCTTTATGTAATTCACTATAGACAAAGGTTTCAAGTATATGGCCCCAGCCACCTCGATTCAACATTGAATCTAGATCAACGTTTCTTTGGTGAAAGTTTACTAAGCCCGTATCAGAGTAAAAGATTTTAGGACTTTTAATTAATTGTTTACGCTGCTTTGAAAAATAGGCTGGCAGAGTTTTACACTGATACGATGATTCTAATATTGATAGATAGTGCTTTACTGTTTTAGAATCTATACCTGTGTCACTAGCAATATTACTGAGGTTAAGAATTTGAGCTGTTTGATAGGCAAATAATTTATAAACTTTCTGAAAATTATCTAAATTCCCAATCTGTGAGAGGTCACGCAAATCTCTTTCGATATAAGTGCTAATATAGCGATCAAACCACTTGAGTTTCTGTTCAGGCTTTAACTCAATAAGTTTAGGAAAACCGCCATAGAGAATAAAATTCATTAATTTTTTATCAGAAATTTTCTCTAATTGACTATTCATAAGTGTTTCATAGAGATCTTTTATTGAGTGGTGCTTGATGATTTTATGTATTAATGAATTTGATTTATATTCATAAGCTTCAGCGATTGAAAAAGCTTGAAGCTCTAAAAGACCAACCCTGCCAGCGAGAGATTCAGTAATGGATTTTAGTAATAAAAAATTAGCTGAACCAGAAAGAATAATTTTATGTTTTAATCCTCTGTCTACGACTTGTTTTAAAGCATGAAATAACTCTGGGGCTTTTTGGGCTTCGTCTATAGCGATATTTGAATTTATTGAGTGAGCGAAAAGGGTAGGGTCCTCCTTTATTCTTAAAAGTATTTCTCTATCATCTAAGGAAATATAAACCCAAGGTATTTTTTTTTTATTGATGTAGTGTTTAATAAGAGTCGACTTACCAGATTGACGAGGACCAGTTAATGAAACGATCGGAAATATTTCGAAAAGATCATCTATCTCAGATTCAATAAACCTTTTTCTATAGTCCATAAAGTTAATTTACCATATAATTTCGGAATCTAACTCCAGAATTATATGGTACTTGGGGGCGATTTTTAATCTAACTAGTCGCTAAAGTTTCAAGCAGAATCTGAGCCATTTCTTTAAGACTCATACGCTTATCCATAGCTTCTTTCTGAAGTTTTCTGTAAGCTACCTGCTCTGGGATATCAAACCTAGTCATCAAGATACCTTTAGCTTTCTCTACTAATTTTCTAGTCTCAATTTTATCTTTAAGAGTATCTACTTCTTGACGCAGTTCTCGCATCTCTACAGCCCTTGCTAAAGATATTTCGATAGCTGGTATTAAATCGGGCTTCCTAAGAGGCTTAGTTAGATAAGCGAAGACACCTGCGGCACTAGCTTGCTCAATTAGGTCTTGCTGGCTGTAAGCTGTGAGCATAATTACAGGAATAATACTCGCAAAATTTTCTTGAATCTGCTTAGCTGTGGTAATGCCATCCTGTTTAGGCATACGAACATCCATGAAAATTATGTCTGGCTCTGCTTGCTTAATAAGTTCTAAAGCCTCGCTACCGTCTTTGGCCTCACCTACGACTTTATAGACTAGGGATTCATGTAGCATCTCTCGTAAGTCCATTCTGATCAATGGTTCATCATCAACAATAAAAACTTTAATCAAATGTTCATCTGAGTTACTCATATTTTAAAAACAACCGTACTTTATATTATAAGGCTATATCGAGATATTTTCACTCGACATTAAGGTTTAGAAGTTTTTGCATGGGAATTAGCATCTCCACTTTCGCTCCAGAATGAGATTTATCTATATTAATTTTCGCCTCAAGGCACTCTTCTGCAAGATTTTTGATAATTTCCCAGCCAAGCCCAGTCGTCTTATTAAAATTAAAATCCTCTGGAAAGCCTGTTCCATTATCGGCGATAGAGAGTAGGAGAGTATTAGGGTCGTATTCTAAATAATTTAAGCTGATATCTATTTGGTTTAGCTTTTCCCCAGCGTGTTCTAAAGAATTAGATAATAATTCATTTAGAATTAAAGCAAGTTTCGTCGCTTCATCACTCTGTATAAGGATTTTCTGCGGACAGTAAAAATTTATTGATAAGTTTTCTAAACCGAAGGAGGCTAGAAGGTTTTTAATAATCTGCTGTGAAAGATAACCGAAATCTATATTCTCTATATCATCACTGTGCGAAAGGGATTCATGTACTATGCTGATACTATTAGTACGGTTAATCGCTTCATTAAAGCAGTCTTTAAGCTCAGGGTTTCTGCGTTGCTGCATTCTAAGAAGGGAAGCGACTGTCTGTAAATTATTTTTCACTCGATGATGTATCTCTTTTAGTAAAGTTTCTTTAATTTTTAACTCGGAAATATCTTTTAGAATAACAGCTGAAAAGCCTTCGGTAAGAGGCACATAGCGTAATCTTAGAGACCTACGCCTAAGTGTTATCTCCTCTATAGCTTCTATGGAATTACCAGTCTGCTTACCACGATATTTTTTGGAGTAATTATGGAGTAGATCGTCTAAGGAACGACCGAGCAGTTGATTAGTATGTTCTGCTATTTCTGAAAGTAAGCTTACTGAGATAGGGTTAGGGAAAAATATTTTTCTATCTTCTTTTAAAATAATTACCCCTTCCCCTAGGCTGATAGCTGGGAAATTAGTATCAGTAAGTAATTTACTTTTAAGCGATTTAATTAAAATATCTGCGATAAAATCCCAGTGTCTACCAAGTATTAAACGAGTTAGATATATATCTCTCTGAATCGCTATTACAGCGATAGTTTCATCAGTATTACCACCACAGTCTGAATCTAGGATAGGGTAGGCGAACTCCTGTATTCTTCTATTTTCGACTACTAATCCATACTGTCCGACTAGAGGTTTACCTAACTGGAAAGCCTTTTGTATAAAGGCATCCTTATGGATTTGAAAGTGCCTGCCTTTATCTATACTCTTCGCAGAGGAGTCTAAATAAAAAGAATCCTGCTTAGAGTGATAATAATTATGAACGAATATCTCTAATTCTTCTGCGTGGATATTTTTAATAAATAATCTAATATCAGCAAGTAGAATCTCAGAGATAAAGGGTAGGTTATTATCAAGAAAACTTATAAGGTTAGCCACTATGAATCTCTTACTTTGCTTTTATTGTGGCGTGAGTTACTAGTTTACAGAATTTTTTCTTGCCCACCTGTAAAATGGCTGCTGTAGTATCAGGATTTTCAGTCGAATCACTGATGGATTTCAGATATTCTAGAGTCAGTTTTAAGAAAACGTCTGAAACCTTTTCGCCATTAAGTTTAACGCCACCACCCTGTATAAGACGCTTCGCTTCACCCTTAGTCTCAGCGAGTTCTTTAAGAACCATTAAATCGACTAATGGAATGCCTGTATCTAGATCATAGTCTTGAAGATCAGATAAATTACACTCTGGAATATCGTCTGGGACTAATTTCTTTTTAAACAAATTCTCGAAATGTTCTTTAGCTCTCGCTGCCTCTTCTTTAGAATAATAAGTTTCTACTATTCTCATGGCTAGCTCTACTTTAATATCTCTTGGGTTGAATTCTTCTCGGTGACTAAGTTTATCTGCCACTTCTTTTAAAAGCTCTGCTGATGGTGATAGGCAGAGAGTATAGTAATCTAAAATCATTTCATCACTGATACTCATAGTCTTACCGAACATATCTTCAGGACTATCATTTAAAGCGATGTAATTAAGACTAGTCTTAGACATTTTTTTCTGTCCGTCTAGCCCTATTAATAGTGGCATAGTTAAAATATGCTGCTGAGGCTGATCATAAGCCTTCTGTAAGTCTCTACCGACCATTAAATTGAAAGTTTGATCAGTACCACCTAGTTCTATATCAGCTTTTACCTCGACGCTATCGAAGCCCTGTAAAAGTGGATAAAAAATCTCATGCGCGAATAAAGGATTTCCTTCATCGAGCCTCTTGCCGAAGGCTTCTTTAGCGAGCATCTGGTTAATAGTAACTTTCCCTGCAAGCTTCAGCATATCGTTTAAAGAGAATTTATTAAACCAGTCAGCATTATTTACGATTTCTACTTTATTTAGATCTAAAACTTTAGAAACCTGATCTAGATAGGTCTGAGCATTTTTAGCTACATCTTCAGCTGTGAGAGGAGGTCTAGCTGAGTTTCTACCAGATGGGTCGCCTACCTGAGCAGTAAAACCACCGATGATTAAAACCGCTTGGTGACCGAGCTCCTGAAACTGTTTAAGTTTCTGCATACAGACCATATGACCTAAATGTAAGTCTGTACTGGTAGGATCTATACCAAGCTTAACTCTAAGCTGCTTTCCCTCTTTAGCAGCATCTTTCAGTAATTTTTCTAATTCCTTAGTTCCACCAGGCTTAAAATCTACTATGCCGTTTAGGGTTTTTTGGATTTTTTCATCTGTGCTTAAGTTAGCTTGCATTGCGAAGACTAATTATAAAGCTTCGGATGTCTCCATGCAAAAGAGATGAAAATTATTTAATCAAGCTACTGCTAACTTGATCAAGATAGTAAATCATAATAAGGAACTTCACTGTTAGGGTTTATAATCTGAATTTTATACTTCTCATCTCGCTCTAAACCAAATTTAGAATCTATACTCTTAGAAGGCAAGCCAGCTTGGGACTGGATTAACTTCTGTATATTTTCTTTAGTCTCTTCATCCTCAGATTGAGCTAAAAACTCGTTCCAAAGTTCCATCGCTTTATCTTTTTTCTTTAGGTTCCAGTAGCAAAGACCTAATACATAATAATTTTCAATAAACTTAGGATTAAGTTCTAAAACTTTTTCATAGTAAGTCAGGGCTTCCTTATGTTTTTTCTGTGATTGTAAAAGAAGACCGAAATTATAATTAGCTAAATAATCTGTCGGGTAATACTCTAAGGCTCTAGCGTAATAGTTTTCAGCTTCTTTATCTAAAGACAGAGCTTTAAAAGTATTAGCAGTACCGAGTATCGCCTCTAAATTACGAGGCTCTTTAGTAACAGCTGTCTGGTATTCAGTCAGAGCGTCAAAATGGTTTTGGGTATCTTTTAATAATTTAGCTAATTTTAGCCTAGATTTCTGAGTATTATCGAATGCTATCGCTAATCTAAGCTGTTCTATCGCATCTTGGGTTTTACCCTGCGAGATTAATAAATCAGCATAAGTCTGTCTGAGATTTAAATCTCCAGGTTTCTCTTTCAGGGCGATTTCGACTACCCCTTGAGCTTCTTTAACTTTATCTTGATCTAGTTTTACGGTGAGCAGATTCTTGTAAAGATCATCTATCTTTTTAAATTTAGCTAAATTTTCTTTATCTGCAAGAACTATTTCTAGATTGGCTTCTGATGATTTCAAGTCGCCTTTTTGTTTCTGTGCGATGGCAAGATTATAGTGAATATCATTCTTTAGCTGTGGGTCTAGTTTTTGGGGAATACTTAGTATTTCCTTGTAGTGTGATATTGCAGCATCATATTTTTCTAACTGTTGCTCCGAACTCGCTAACAAAAATAGTGACTCAGTGTCATTGGGTTTTATTTGTAATAATTTTTGTAAATGAGTGGTCACAAGAGGGTAATTTTTCTTTTCATAATAGAGTCTTGCAATATTATATAAAGTTTTAGAATCGTCAGGATTCTTCTCTAGAGCTTTATTGTAGTTAATAATAGCTTCGTCATATTTACCTTCTTGTTGTTGTATGTAAGCTGCCATATTATAGTCTTCGACATACAAATAAGCATCTATAGCTTTTTGTTTTTCATTGTTTAAGTAAAACACCTTAGCTAAAGCTTTATGCCAGACATCTTCATTCTTAAGCTTTATGGCGTTCTGGTAATTTTTAACAGCTTCATCATAATTCCCGAATTTAGATTCTATAAAAGCTAGATCAGCATATATATTAGGTACATTTCCGTCTATCTCAGCAGCTTTCTTATAACTCTCACGAGCATTCTCGTACTGGCTTAAAGCAAGCCAAGAGTCTGCAACGTTCTTGTGAACCGCATAATCATTCTGTTCATATTTAAGAACATAGTTATACTGCTCAATAGCAGCTAAGTAATTATCGGTCGATTGAAGCGAAGCTGCTAAGTAGCTTCTAGCTCTTAAATGATCAGGGTAAGCCATGATAATACGATTAAATAGTTCTATCGCTTCTTTAAAATTTTTCTGTTCGAAATGATAGAGCGCTAGATCAAAAGTAAGAAGAATATTATCAGGTTCTATCGTCGATGCTCTTTTAAAATAGGTGAAAGCCTTTTCGGTTTCATTAAGCTTAGTGTATGCTTGAGCGAGAAGAAGATTTATCATCGCATCACTAGGAGAGAATTCTAAGGCTTTATTAAAATATGAAACAGCTCTTCTGCCATTATCCTGCTCCTCTGCCTGAGATTTAGTCGCTTTATTTAAATAGATTAAACCTAATTTAGTTAGTAGAGAACTATCTGTTTTATCAAATTCATAGGCTTGAGCAAATTTACGAATCGCGGTATCAAAATCACCGCTCTTTTCAGCTTTTACGGCTTGGCTGTAATATAGATCAAATCTTTCTTCTCTCGTGACCGCATGGCTAGAGAGTCCAAAAAACATAATAAAGGCTATTATTAGAAACTGCATTTAAACTTTCTTGAGATTAATTATATCTCTTGACTAGGTTTATGAAGACGAATAATTTTAAGGAAAGTTGCACAATGAGAAGTTATCTTTACTATGGTCCACGAGATATTAGGTTAGAGGATGTGATTATTCCTGATTTACTAGATGGTGAGGTTTTAGTAAAAGTCATATATGCTGCGACGGGTGGTACTGATTTAAAAACCTTTCAGCGAGGTCATCCTAAAATTATTAAAAATATCCCATCCTCTTTTGGTTATGAGTTTGTAGGTATTATTGAGTCAGTAGATTCTTTTGTAACGGGTTTTCAGCAAGGTGATTATGTAGTAGCTGCTAACACAGCTCCTTGCTATGAATGTTTTTTCTGCAAGAAATTAGAATATTCCCTTTGTGAGAATTTAGAATTTTTAAATGGTGCCTTCGCCGAATATATTAAAATTCCAAAAAACATTGTTAAACATAATCTATACAAGGTTTCTAGATTTGATAAGCTTAAGGAATTATGTCTAACTCAGACTCTTGCCGTTACTCTGCATGGTTTTAAAAGATCTTACATTAAAGATAGCGACAGGGTTATAGTTTATGGACTAGGTCCTATAGGGCAGACTTTTATTAAATTAATTAAATTCTTTACTAAAGCTGAGATCTACGCTGTAGCGAGGTCTCAGCATAAATTAGATTTAGCTAAAGATAATGGTGCTGATTTTCTTATAGATGTAAATAATTTATCTGATGAGGAAATTAAGGCGAAAATAAAGAATCTTCTTCCATATGGTGCAGATGTAGTGATAGAAGCAGTGGGTAAGCCTGAAGCTTGGCAGCTCTGTTTAAGTTTAGTAAGGAAAGGTGGTCTAATAAATTATTTCGGCGGCTGCACTAAAGGTACATCGATTCAGGTAGACACTTTTCGCTTACATTACGATGAAATAAAACTTATAGGAGTTTTCCATCACAGTCCTGAATACATTAAAGCAGCTCTGGAATTGATATCTAGTGATAAGATAAGCATGAAAAACCTTATTAGTGAGCAGTTTAATTTAACTGATCTGCCGAAAGCATTAGCCTTGCATGAAGAGGGAAGTGTTTTAAAAACACTGATTTATAACGAATTGTAGAGAAACGAAAATGCAGAAATTGGAGTTTGGTAACAGTACCTTCAAGCACCATGCTCGGTTCTTACCCAAGTTCCTACTGTTCGACTAAATAGAATCTTTCTATAAGTGATGATAATAATAGTAACCCAAATACCAAAGAAGTAAAAATTTGTAATCAGAGAGTAAGTTATAGATTTAATTATAGAATATTGTTTATAGATTCTTAATCCATGAAATTGATTCATAAACATAATTAGACCTAAAGATATGCTCAGCAGCATTAGGAAGCTGATATACGTTTCTCTATGAGAAAAATATCGAATAAATTCATAAATGATATCTAAGCTTACCCACAGAGGAATACTAAACTGGCAGAGGAAAACGAAAGTATCAAATATTTGATTTAGAGTAAGATTTCCTGGCTTTAGCAGCTGCAAGAAATAGTTTAAATATCTTCGCATACTACCCTCTGCCCATCTACGTCTTTGTTTTATAAGACCAGTCATGGTTGGCACACCTTCTTCATAGACTTTATTCTCAGGACTAAAGCGTATATCCCAGCCATTGACATGCAAACAAGTAGAAAGATCTAAATCATCGGTTAAAGTATCTTCATTCCAGCCACCTACGTGTTCTAAAGTTTCTCTTTTAATAAGTTGACCATTTCCTCTTAATTCTACTGAACCACGGATGCTATCGCGTCCCATCTGTAAGTAAGTATCCATAGCATATTCATGGAATTGGCATTCTACGAGGAAATTCTTCTCTGGGTTCGATATAACTTTTTGGGATTGTACTGCACCTACTAGTGGATCATTTAAGTAAGGAACTATGTTTCGCAAGAAGTCTTTTTCGACTCTAGCGTCAGCATCAAAAACACAGATCACCGCAGACTTAGATATTTTCAATGCATCATTTAAAGCCGCTGCCTTTCCAGGTACTGCATCAGTAGGTCTATCTAAGATAATTAATTTTTCAGGATACTTTACTGCGACTGAATTCATTAAGTCAAGAGTGGAATCGTTACTACGATCATTAATGGCATAGACTCTGTAATCGTTATAATTTAAATCCATCATAAACTCTAAAGTCTCTTTAATAACGTTCTTCTCATTATGAGCTGAAATGAAAATATCTATTGATGGAAAGTACTGGGTATCTAGCTCTCTAGGCTTTTTACGCCTATGATATTGGGCTATAAAAAGAAAAATAGAATGAAAGAGCATGGATAGCAGTAATAATGCGAGCAATGCGAGTGAAACATTACAAGGAAGCAAGTCTAGAAACTTTTGTGGGACAAATTCCTCTAAGGCTGTAATGAGTAACCATATAACAGCAATAATCCCAAAAAGCAGGAACCTTTCTCTGTTATTACCCTTCCACCAAGTGAAAATTTTTAGTTGTCTAAATGCCATGAATTTAACTGGTTTGTTTGATATATTCTAACAGTCTGTTCATATCAGGGTAATCAATTCTCCAATATCCATCTTTTGCGAAATCCCCTGGTAATATGAAACTTTCAAAACCCCTATCTGCAATTTTAATAAAGGATTTGGTGAGCTGAACCGTCTCCTCTTCTTTTAAATCAGTTAGGAAGAAATTGTTAGATTGGTCTAATAGATAGGGTAATCTTACTAACAGTTCATTAAATTTAAGATTATGGATAAAAGCCCTAAAAAATATTAATTGTCTTTTAATCCTGCCTATATCACCGTCTTCACTATCACGATAACGCAAGAACTCCATAAGCTTTTCTGAATTCATATTTTCTAAACCTGGCTTGAAATCTATACTAAGACCTGCTTTATGATCCTCGTATTTCATATTTTTAGGAACATAAACTTTCATATCGCCAAAAAGACTCATAATTTTTTTAAAACCCTCTATATTAACCAAGAGGTAATTATCAATTTTTAACCCTAAAAGCTTTTCTACAGTATCTTTCGCTATATTAACACCACCGAGACTATTAGCAGAGTTGATTCTAGAGAAGCCAAAGATTTCTTTATCTAGTTGTGTATCCCTTGGAATGCTTAGAGCTATTAGTTTTTCTGATTCAGGATTGATGGAAAGTATCATCATAAAATCCGTTCGTCCTTGCCAAACCGAAGAATTTTCTGATTTATTTTCATCTACACCAAGCAGCAAGATATTAGTCGTACTTTTATCTTTTAGTGCAATGACTTTTTCAGAATTTTTAAGATTATTTTGAGCCTTCTTGGAATTAAAAAGTGAAGGATAAGGCTGATGAAAGCCGTATGCATTGTTATAAAATATAAAAAGAGCTAAAAAGACACAAAACAAAATCAGTGCCGAAACATAAATGGATTTATTTTTGGTATGGATATCCACTAAGAGCAAGTATATAATTAAACCTTAGTGAAGGAAAGTCCTATTTATCAGCGTTTATTATTAAGTCTTTTGCTGCTTATCGTTGGCTCTTTGTCTATTTCTTGTAGTTTGTTAGATTCTAAAGAGAAAGATTTTAGGGAATCGATTCCTATAGGGGCTTTTATTGGCATTGGTATACCAATAGAAGAAGGTGCTGAAGTTAAGAATACAATGGTTGCTCCAGAAGAACCTATTCAGGATGCCTCTCAGTCACCTATCGCTTCATCGCCAGCGGCTACTGCTGTAAATAAAACTCCAGAGCAGCCTAATAAGCCTGCGGATAATAAATCTACACCGACGGCAGCGGCTCCAGCAAGCACCACCACAAGTCCTAGCACCCCCGCGACGACTACAGCTACAACTCCAGTTGCTTCGGGCACACCCGAAGGAGAGGCTCCAGCAGTAGCTATAACGCCTGAACCTATTAAGCCCAAGCGAGTTAAATCAGTTTACAAGGGTCCTAAGATAGATATATTAATTAATTTGTTTCCTATGGATGTTGCATATAAACAGGGTGTCGGTATTTTAAGGATAAATACTAGGAGTTATAAATTTAATTGGGAGAGTGATTCTATAAATAAAAATTCTGATGGAAATACGATCTGGAATATCTCTTTTAGTAAGGATAATAATATTTATGCTAATCTCGATGAGAATTTTAATTTTACGGGAATTTTAGAACAGAAAGATACTGGCTTAGAACTCTACGGTACTTTAAGTATAAAACCCACTAAGGCAGAGGAGATGCTAAATTATCATATACAGACTTATCAAAATAAATCACCAATTATTAGTGCAAGTGGCGAGCTTTCCGTTAAAGCTGGTGAAAGTATAAGTCTAGAAGCAGAACAAAGCGGTTTTGATAAAACTATTATGCAAGCTTATGCCGAGAGTATTGACGGTAAAAATAAAGTAGAATTAGTGATTAATAGTCTTGATAAACCCGAGAAAGGTAAAAAGAAAAATAAATTAACTATAGGAACAGATGCGGCCATGGTTAAGGGTGATTACAATGTTTATATAGTTCGCGATGAAGAATTTTCTAGTAACAGTATAAAGGTGACTATTCAATAGATGAAAATAGCGGTAATAGGTACTGGCAGTTGGGGGAAAAATTTAGTTCGCAATTTTTACGAACTAGGTGTCTTAAAGATAGTCTGTGACTTAGAAGAGGATAATTTAACTAAAGCAAGGGAAAGGTACCCCAATTTACTTACCACCTCATCTTTAAAAGATGTCATTGATGATAAAGAGATTGATGGTATCGTTATTGCGACTCCAGCCCATACTCATTATGAGATTGCCAAACAGTCTCTAGAGGCTGGTCATAATGTTTATGTTGAAAAGCCTCTCGCTCAGAACGTTACTGAAGCGAAGGAATTACATGCTATTGCCGAAAATAAGAATCTCACATTAATGGTGGGGCATCTTCTTTTGTATCACCCAGCTGTCAATAAACTTAAGCAAATCATTGCCTCGGGGGATTTAGGTACTGTGCGGTATGTAAATTCTGATCGTAGGAACTTTACAGCTAATCATAGAAAACATAGTAATGTTATGTGGGATTTAGCCCCCCATGATTTTTCAATGATGTGTTACATCTTAAATACTGAACCAGAGAAGATAGTAAATGTAAGAACGTGGGCAAGTTCAGGAGACTCAATAGATGTGGCTCATATAGATATCTTATTTCCCAATAATATTGGTGGACATATACATAACAGCTGGTTAGATCCTCAAAAACAAGCTCTACTAACTGTTAATGGTAGTAGAAAAACAGCTGTATTAAATGACACTTTTAAAGAAAATAAATTAGAGATATACAGCCGACAAGAAGATGGTAGCCTTACTGTAGAAAAGCCTGTTTACTCTAATGATGAGCCTTTAAGGCTTGAATGTAGACATTTCCTTGATTGCATAGAACATAAAAGGAAACCTACTAGTGATAGCGTCAATGGTTATCAGGTAGTTAAATATGTGGAAACGTGTCAGAACTTTATTCATTAAGGAATTATCGAATAGTAAATTTTTCCAATATCTCTTTAATGGGCAACTCTTTGAATATGGCTTTAACACTAGTAAAATCGCTAAGACTATTTTTATTTCAGTCTTTATATTAAGCCTAACGATTTATCTTAGTAGAAAAGTCGAAGTAAATAAATACCTCGTCAAGAAAATCAGCTCAAATAAAGCCCTTTCACTTAAAGTTAATATTAATTCTGCAAATGAACAAGAACTCGATAATCTTCCTAGCGTCGGTCCAAAATTAGCGAAGAAGATTGTTGAATACAGATTTATTCATGGCAGTTTTGAAAGCATCAACGAAATAAAAGCTATCAAAGGGGTCGGCGCTAAAAAGTTTGCTCAGATCGAGAATTATTTAACAGTTCAACCCTGAGATTCTTGGGTAGATTTTTCGTTAAGCTTATTGATACCTTCTTGCCATCCGCTTTTTAGGTCGCTAATGATTTTAACGCAGAAATCCATTTTTTCTTGGCTTTTTTCTATATTAGATCTCATTAAATTAGACTTTAAAAATTCATATAGATTAAATAATTGATCTGCGAATTGCTGATTAATATCATGATTTAAAGAATCTTGAAGATGCTCAATAATACTAACTGACATTTTCATTTGATGACTAAAATTAGTCCAGTTAGGTACCCTTTCTTCCTTGTTTTTTTCTAATTCTTTTTTTGCCATTGCTAGCCATTGTAGACAGCCATTATACAGGATTACTATTAACTGTTCAGGAGAGGCACTGTCCACCATATTCTTTACAAACTTCTTTTGTTGTGGTGTTAAATTAGTTGGGTTATTCGTTTGTATTGGTTTTTTATTTAACATTTGCATCCTGATTTCTCCTAAAGATTGTTACATCCATTTCTATCGGTAACTTTGTTAATTTCTAGAATTTTTTTTTAGATTTATCTATTTTTGGTCTCTTTGAAGGATATTTTAATGACCTATGCACTGAGACTAGGTCAGGAAGATTAGCCGAGATTTAATTGAAAATCTATTAGTTATGAGGAATAAGAATAAAAGATAGTTCTTAACTACATTCTTTTCTTATGCCACCAGGATCAGACGAACAACCAATAATAGTAAAGAAGATTATCAAAAAAGGCGGGCATGCTGGTCACCACGGTGGTGCTTGGAAAGTAGCTTATGCAGATTTTGTTACAGCGATGATGTGTATGTTTCTTTTATTATGGCTCGTAAATTCAGACCCAAGTACAAAGGCAGCTGTAGCAGAGGCTTTCAAGCAACCCACTCAAACAGGGCCAATGCAAGGAAATGTATTTGTTTTAGGTGGTGCTAAAAATCCTGGCGAAGAAGGTCAGTTAGTGGGCGGTGCTAGTTTCTTACAATTTGAAAAACTTAAATTAACTGGTGAAAATAAAGAAAGGGTAAAGCAGATTATTCAATCCGAATTCAAAGAAAGTCTGGAAATGAGTTTAGGTGAGGAAATGCTTGAGAATGTTAATTTCCATACCGTAGATAATGGAATATTAATAGAGATTCAGGAGACTAAGAACCATGCCCTGTTTTCCAGTGGCTCAGCCACACCCACAGATTACGTAAAAAAAATTGTGGATACTTTAGCCGCTATTTTAAGAAATAATGCTAGTTCAATGTTAGTGGCTGGTCATACAGATTCTAATAATTATGGGGTCGGATCATATGATAATTGGAATCTTTCTACTGACAGGGCTCAGATGGTACGGAAACGATTAGAGTTTGATGGAATTAGCCCACAGAGGTTTATTCGGGTGGAGGGTTATGCTGATACTCAGCTGAAATTTCCTTCAGACCCAAGTGCTTCAATGAATAGAAGAATAACCCTAACGCTATTACAAGAAGAAGTCTTAATTGAGATGAGAAAACAGCAGAAAGATTTAGAAACGGTGACCCCTGTAGTTAAAGCTGAGAAAAAGAAAGAGGCTGAGCTTAAACGTAGTGGTACTAAACCAGAAGATTTTAAGAAATATTTAGAAAAAAGTGGTGGTAAATCTGAGAAGCCTTTGGATTTAGATGATCTAGCTCAAAAGAAACGTAGGCAAGAATATTATGAAAAATATTCAGTAGAGAAATCTTCTTCCCATGGTGGGGGTGAAGCTAAAGAAGCAGCTCCAGCTGCGAAGCCTGCTGAAAGTCATGGGGGGGGGCATTAAATGGTTCTACGCAGTTTAGATACTTTCTTAAGAAATTCTCTAAAAATTAAGATAGATTTCTTAAAAAAAATTTACAATGCTGATTCACAGCGAGCAAAAGTATTTATTAATTATCATCATAATCATGTTCGTGAGTGGGTTGAGTGGATTAAAAAGCAGAATAATGAGGTTCAGAGCAGGGGTTTTGCCAAGTTAATAGAACACCTTAAAGAACATCCACGCACTTGGAATAAAATTACTATTGATGTTTTAATAGCTATTTCATACTTTAGATACCCAGAATCTATACCGCTATTAAAAAACTTTATTATTACAGCTCATCGAATGTGTGATAATTACTCGATTTTATCAGAAGCTTATATACCTGCCATAAAAGGATTGATTTTAAATGATGAGAGTGTCGCTAGGGATATTATTGATCAGCAGATTAATGTAGACCGTAATAAAAAAGAGGTTATGCATCTCATTAGTACTGCTATTGGTTTATTTACCTTTGATGTAGATATTACCAATATTGTCGTTCATGTAATCACTTATCCTGAACTAAGTTTTAAAGAGAGAGAAGCTATTATTACTAGTTTAGGACGTAAATCAGCAGATCAATTAGAAGAAATCTTCTTAAGAAGTGTGGATAAATTTATTGAGTTAGATAAAAAAGTAGAGAATTTCAGTAAAGACTGCTTAAAGATTTTTGCTCTTGTTTTAAGTAAAAGCGTTAATTTATTCAATGATGCAAAATTTTTTACTATAGAACAACTTTGTACTAGTAACAATTTAAAACTCACTGCATTTGAAATTATTGGGAATACTTTAGGTGAGAATCTCATTAATCTAGATATAGAAAATACTTACAAGTTTTATGCTTATGCTAATTCTGCTGAAGAAAAAAAGCTGGTACAGAAAGCTCTTGCTCAGAGAAATACACTTACTTATCAAGAATTAATGGTTACACGTGCTTACGACTTAAGAGAAACATTTCCATTTACAAGAAAACCCCTGTTTGCTGAGAATATTACTGAAAAAATCCGTTTACCAGGAGATCTTGATGAGTTTCGTTCTATCGTGATTGATTCTTTGGCACCACAGATTATCCAAAATGAAAATGGTGACGATGTACATGGTGGAGGTATATTACTTACTGGAGACGCTTTCTGGGAGAAGCTTTACATTGGTAGATCTATTGCTGCTGAAAAAAAATGGAGATTTATTTTTATAGATTATCAGTATTTTCTTGAGGAAAAAGATAATGAATTTTTTGATGAGCTACAAACAGAGCTTTTAAGCAGTCCTCATAACTTAATTTTTATAGAGAATATTCATATTTCAAAGGATGATAAAAATCAGATACTTTTTGAAAAACTAAGAAAGTGTGCTACAGAAGTAAATATCTACTATCTAGGATCTATTCCTAAAGAGGTGTCGATTAATGATTCTGCCATTAAAGCGGATTTGAAAACATACTTACCAAGAGATTTATTCCCAGCAATGAGGAATGTTCCTTATTGCACACTTGAGAAGCAAGGTAAAATCTGGGAAAAATTATTATTTGGGCTTGGCGAAAATCGAGCGAAAGAAACAGTTTCAGATTCAGAAGTGCTCATTAGTTCATATGATATTTATTCTATAGAGTTTGATGTTTATATTAGAACCTACTTACATATTTGCTTATTAATTTATGGCAAGCTTGTTAGTTTGGAGGATATGCAGAAAATAGGTGTATTCTAGATGGATAATAATACCTTAAACATCATAATAACCATCGTAGTGGTCATTGCTTTTATATTTATTTATTTAATGTTATTTACAGGTTTTTTTCGAAATTTTTCAACAAGTAAATATGAAAGATCTGTTGTTATCAAAAAAAAATATAGTCCAGAAACACTTAGACTTTTAAAAAAAATCTGTTACCAATTTCGTCACAGATCTTTTGATGCTTGGTTAGCTTGGTTAAGAATACAGGAAACAGATACACAGAGTTTAGCCTTAAATAAATTAATACAGCATTTAAATAGTGATGTAGTAGAGTGGGATGAGTCTTTAACTCCAGATATAATCACTAACTTAACGATTTTTAAGGGCATAAAAAATTTATCATTTATCTTCCCCAACCTACTTCAAAAAATCAAAGAGTCGACACATAGCACTTTAGTAAATCGTTTTTTATTTTACAAATCTACTTTCATACCTTTCGTAACTTTATATCCTAGCTTAGCTTTAGAGTATTTAGAAAAGGAAGTTGAGGAATTAAAAGACTCTGATGAGCTTGGTTCATTAGATAAAAAGAAATTTATAATTGATCAATTAAAAAGGATTAATAATTTTTTTAATGAGGGGAAATTTTATAATCAAACGATTATTAACATTTTATTAGAGATTATTTGTGATCATAACGAAGATTCAATGATTCGCTGGGAAGCTTTTGAGGTTTTAAGTGAATTTGAAACTTTAGAGATAAATCAGGCTGCACTTAAAATTTTGCCTTCAATTATTGACCATAGTGAAACCCTGGATGACACCATATGTCAAATTTTTAAAGGTTTGACTAAAGATTTAGTATCTTTAATTAATAAACCTGAGATCTTTGCCATTTATAAAAATGCCATGCAGAAAAATAATTTAAAGCACATTATAGTAGCCACTTTTGGTAATTTGTTAATGGGCTTAAATAGTATTTTTAATCTTGAACATTTATTTGCTATTCATAAGATGGATGATGAGCGCGATCAAGAATTAACCAAAATTTTGTGTAAAAGAAATACTTTAACCGAATCTGAGTCATCATATGTTGAAGAAAAAATACCTAAATATTTGGATCCTAAAGATTTAATGAAGGCTGAGAGATTATATTTAGACGATTTACCGATACCAGTATTTCAGAAAGATTATTTTGATAATTTGCTAAAAAAAATAGCGAGAGTGCCATTTGAGAAAAAAGAGACGTCGATTAATCAGAATATCTATGAAAGTGCTTTACTAAGAGGCTTAAATAGATTTGATAAGATCTACGTTTTGCGTCTTTTTTGTATTCTGCGGAATATGGATTTTAAACATATAGATTTTGAAGATATTGTTATGAATAGTAAAAACGATATGGGGACCACTTTAGAGAATCGTTTAAAATATGAGCCCGAGGGTACTCTCCTTTATCTAACAGGTGTTGAGTACATATATGGAAAAGACCTTAATGATGATGAATATAGAAAAAATATTAAAAAAGTAAAGCAGGTATTAAAAGTTTTTTCTCAAAATAAAGATTATTTTTTAGTTGCTGCCTCTGAAGATACTGCCTTGATGCAGGAGTCTGGTTCAGTTTTTATAGATATTCAGGCTGATAATATTTTTAAAAATATTGTAGATTTTAGCTATCCTGGTCAGTACGACATGCTCAAGATTCTAGAATCTATTGTTAATTTAATGAACAAAAAACGTATTCGTGATGGTGAAGGTATTGTAAATCAGATGCTTAAAATGGCTAAGGATAAATCTATAATTGAGGGTTATTATCTAACTGGTAGAGTAATTAAACTTATGCTGATATTGTTTGCGGAATATGAAAGCTTAGAGCAGGTTTTTAATTTAGAAGAAAAATATGAATTCTTAATCAATGAAGCTAAGAAAAAAGCTTCTGCTCAGCAGAAATCTAGATAACCAAATTCTAAAACACTGTTACCAAGAGCATCTTTGGAGTTTATTTCTAATTTTTTTTCTGTGTCATTTTGTGTTAATTTTGCAAAATAGCTTAACTCATCTCCAGGACTAACTGGTTTTGAAAAACGTGCTTTAAAGCTTTTAATAGAAGCTGGTCCAAAGAAATGTATACCAAGATTAGCTGCTAGAGCCATAGTTGCCATGCCGTGCAAAATATAACCACCTAAGCCAGATTTTTTTCCAAGCGTATCGTCTAGGTGAATAGCATTAAAGTCTCCACTTGCTCCGGCATATCTCTGTGGCATATATTTATCGATTAAAACATTCATTTGATATTCTGTTTCAGATATCTGCAAATACACGGGCTGTGATTCTCCTGCTGGAATTATTTTTTCTATAGGGTTAAGTCTAGCTGCTATACCAGCTAGTTTTAAAGCTAATTTTTCACTGGTCGAAAAATCTTTGTCATTGCCGCCACGAACCACAAAGGTCATTTTTTGAGTGCAAACGAGTTCTTGGTGCTCGTTATAAGATTCCACTTTAAAAACTACAAAGTCATGTCCTTTTTTCGTAAAAATATTTTCAATAAAACCACGACTAGTAAGAGCATCACCAATTCTAGCTGTTTGATGATAAGTAAATTCTTGATCACCGTGTACTAATTTTTTCAGGTTTAGATTTAAATCTGGATCATAGAGTACCGCCTCAAGTAAAGCAGAGGCATAAACTACTGGAAACGTAAGAGGCAGTACTTCCGTGTACTGGAATTGTTCACCTTTAGTCGCTCTGATAAATTCTTTAACCTTTTCCCTACCGATTTCATAATGAGTCTCTGGATAGATTTTACCGATAAACTTAGGGTCAATACTCATGATTTAATAATACAAGACTTCTATATGTTTTATGATTAAATCCTATGGTAGTACAAAGTAAAGAGATAATAATTTATACATGGGATCATTGCCCTTATTGTCAGAAAGCTTTAGCTTTACTTAGAGCTAAAGAATTAGAGTTTAAACAGATTCGCATAGATGGCGATGAAGCAGCTAGAGAACAGCTTTCTCAAAGAACTAAAGGGAATCGTAAGTCTGTACCACAAATTTTTATCGGTGGTGTATCCATTGGTGGTTGTGATGATTTACATGCGCTGGAAGCAAGTGGTGAATTACAAAAAATACTTGCATAATGGCAGAGTCTGGTAATTATTCAAGCTTAGCTGAGAGGGCTAGTAGATATAGAAAACAGAAATCTTTAGGGCAGTGCTTTTTAATAGATGAATCTATTCATGAACAAATTATTCAAGCCGCTAATTTAGATAAAGATGATGATGTTATTTTAGAAATAGGTGCTGGTATAGGTTTCCTGACTGAAAGATTAATACCTTTAGCAAAAGAGGTCTATGCTGTTGAGTTAGATAGCTCTGCTTGTTTTCACTTAGATCTATTATCAAGATTAAATAAAAATTTTAAGTTTTTTAATCAGGATTTCCTACAGTTTAAACTCCCAGAGCTTATTCCTCATGCTAAAAAAATTAAAATAGTCGCTAATATTCCTTACCAGATTACTACCAAGATAATTCTGCATCTACTCGGTGAAATCGGTTTCCCTAGCGAAAATCAGGCTCAGCTTGATGAAATTTATATTTTAGTGCAGAAGGAGTATGCTGAAAGGCTTATAGCGAATCTTGGTACTAAACAGTATTCTGCTTTAACGCATTTTGTGAGTTATTGGGCTGAAACTGAGTATTTATTTACGGTTGAGCCACAGTGTTTTCAGCCAGCTCCTAAAGTTACTTCTGCTTTTATCAAGATTAAGCTTAGAGATAAGCCTTTAGTCGAGACAGAGAATCCTAAACAGTTAAGAAGATTTATTAAGGCTATTTTTGCAAATCGTCGTAAAGTGCTTACTAATGCTTTAAAAGCTGCTGGATATACAGAAGCCGAAATTAAATCTTTAAATCTAGATCCTAAACTGAGAGGCGAAACTTTATCTTTAGCAGAAATTAATACTCTAACCCAGAAATTAGAGCTAGCAAGCAATCCCAAGATTGGGCTGATTGTAAACGAGCAAGTTCAAAGCTGATTTGGTATAGAATGGTCTTATAATGTACGCTAACATCGCTAGTGCTAAAGATCGCTTAACCGCTTTTTATTTTAATTTCTTGCTTTTTGGGGGCGTGGTTTTTCTTTTATCTATTGGCTTAGCTTCTTTAGCTAAACAGCTTATAGGTAAAGTATCTTTGACAAGTTGTGTTATAGCATCAGTAATTCTTCTTTTGTTGGCTAATACTTTATTACTTTTAAAAACACAGAATGATTTTGGTAAGTGGGTTATGGGTCTTGAAATTAAAAATTTACATGATGATAAAGCAGTAAACTGGTACCAAATCCTTGTTAGATCCCTTCTTTCTTACGTCTCGGTTTTAATTCTTGGGTTAGGTTCTATCGCTATGATATTTAAT
This sequence comes from Candidatus Caenarcanales bacterium, assembly GCA_947459525.1. Taxonomy (GTDB): domain Bacteria; phylum Cyanobacteriota; class Vampirovibrionia; order LMEP-6097; family LMEP-6097; genus LMEP-6097. The sequence goes on along the minus strand of CANHDW010000015.1, from coordinate 3,138 downwards.
TCAGAAAGACTTACCCTCCAAGACCTATGTGCAAATACTTTAGTGGTAGAAAATCCTAATTATAATCGCCAGTTTTTTTTAGTTAAAATTTTTCATTTTATATCGCTGTTATTAGGATCAATAGTGAGTTTAGCTATTTTCACTATTCTAATCTGTGCACCAGTACCGCTTTTAAGTAATTATTTATATGAAACTAATATTACTGGTTATGACTCAGTAGCTTTTTATAAACCCGCTTCTGAAGCAGAGCCCGAATCTCTTAGACAAGAGCTTAGAATACCAGTATCTAATGGTCAAGTTTATGCTCTAATAAACCTAAAAGATAACGCTGAATATTTAGATTTTCAGATAGATTTAAATAGTCAAAATAATTATATTAACCAGCAGACCTTAGATAAATTAGGTATCGCTCAAACCAAGATATCTAGATACTTTCAGCCTGGGGAGCAATTCTGGACTTTTACTATCTTGCCGTACGTAGATTTTCATCACATATCTTTAAAAGATTTAGATTCAGTAGATATTAATATTCATAATCAGATTTTTCATCTACATACTGGTGAAAACAAGTTAGGCAGAGATTTTCTTGGATTATTTGATTATGCTATAGATAAGGAAGCTTCTCAGTTGGTTTTAAAACCTCATGAATACGATACAGCCTTATTTCAAGAGAAGTTAAAACCGAAATCTAAGATTATACTTAGTCAGATTTATCGTAAATTATATGCTGATTGGGCTGTTAAGTTAAAATCTCGCAGCAATCCTTCCGTAACGGAACAAAAGCTAAATTATGATATAGTCTTAGACTCTAATTCAGGTCATATTATTGAACTTACTCTTTTAGAGCCAAGGGTTGATCAACCCTTGGTGCTGTATGCAGAGAAGTTTCTTAAAGACTATATCGTGATAACTAAGTTAAACAAAGAACTTAGGAAACTGCCTGAAATTAAGCTTAAAGTTAGTTTGTTGGTTTAGAAATAATTGATTATAAAAAGCTGACTTAATAGCTCAAGGTAAATTTTTCTTTATCTAGAAGGATTTCCACTTGATTTATTTTTTTATTCTTTGATAGTTTCTCATTTTCACCGAAGCTCAAATTTGCAGAGATAGCATCTAAACGGTTCTTAACTTCTTTAAGTTTAAAGCTATGCGACTCTGCGTCTATCATACGGAAAGGATAATTTAAAGAAATGCTTAGTGAGTGGTTTTCCTTCTGTTCGATAAGGATTAAAATTTTCAAAGGTCTTTCTACAACATCATGATTAATTTCATCTATAAGCTGTATGAGCTCGTTTAATGAGCGAAAAATCTGAATTTTATAAAGGAAATCCATGTCTAGTGATTTAATCTTAGTTTCTACCTTAAGCTTTATACGACCCGATGATAGATAGTTATGCTTGTCTACTAATAAATCCAGACTATCTAGAAAGCCCTTCCCTCCCTCGAAATTCAGTGGTGCTAACTGAAATAACCAGTTATCTAAAATATCTAAGGTGCTATTAAAATCAGAACGACACATAAAAAGCAGATTAGAAGCAGAGTGTAAAGTTAAATCATCGAGATTCGTGTTTAATTTTCCTTGGATGTCGCTTAATTTCTGTAAGATTTTATCCTGAAATTCGACTAATAAACCTTCCATTTTATCTTCCATCTTTAAATAGTACTTAGCCTTAAGCTCTCTTTCTATAAGTGCTTTCTGCGAATTATCTACCGGGATATTCATATTTACACTAAGTTCGTGTTTCTTGTGATCATAAAGATCTATACCTATATTTTTTTTAGGAAGTTTATTAAAGGCTTGAAACCAGTTTACATAGTCTAAATCTACATCGAGAAGAGTGGTAAAAAAGAAAACTAATATCGAAGAAAGTATCAGTTTGATAACGTAAATGTTTATATCAAACATAAAAAATATTACTTGGCTAAAAACTATTAATCCTAAAAATATAAAGCAGAGAAAGAAAGATCTAGCCCAAGGTTTTAAAAAAAGTAAGAAGATAGATATACCGATCAGAAAAAGTAAAAAAGTAATGGTGTGAATATCTAAGTTAATGACTAAATCTGAGTTATACAGGGTATCCTGTAACAGCATTTTCTTAAAAGCGACACGGCCTAATATAAGCCTTTGCTCAAGGCTCGCAAAAATGTTCTGATCTACTAAGGTAAAACTGACAAAAGATAGTATACCTACCATTAAGCCAGTTAAATAGGATCTGCGGGTCACCTACAATATTCTAAACCTTTTTCGGTTACAACTCTGCCCCTTTGTGTTCTTAGAAGTAAACCAGACTGAATTAAGAAGGGTTCATAATAATCTTCGACGGTATTTTTATCCTCACCAATCAAGCTAGCTATGGTTTCTAAGCCCGCAGGTCCACCTTTATAGTGTTGTATTAAAACTTCTAGAATTTTTTTATCCATTTTATCAAGGCCATATTTATCTATCTGATAGAGGTCAAGTGCTTTATGTGCTATCTGTTCATTAATTAAATCAGCTTCTAAATGATCGGCATAATCCCTGACTAATCTTAGTAACCTGTTCGCGATTCTTGGTGTGCCTCTGCTTCTACTAGCTATTTCCATAAGACCAGAAGAGTTTATGTTAACTAAAAGCTTTTTAGCGTTTTTAGAAATAATCTCAGCGAGCTCTTCATGAGTGTAATACTGCATACGGTGAACATGTAAAAATCTATCTCTAAGTGGAGCACTAATGTAACCTAGTTTAGTAGTCGCTCCGACTAAAATAAATTTATTAATTTTAAGACGCATAATGCGAGAGGAACTATCTTTACCAGAATTTAAATCCACCTCGAAATCCTCTAAGGCAGGGTAAAGTAATTCTTCCGTAACTTTATTTAAGCGATGAATTTCATCTATAAAAAGTACATCTCCAGTATTTAAAGACATGAGTATACCTATAATATCTTTAGGTCTATCTAAAGCTGGTGCAGAAAAGGTTTTAATTGAAGTACCGAGTTCTTTAGCGATTAGATAAGCGCAGCTAGTTTTACCTAAACCAGGAGGACCGTAAAGCATTACGTGCCCCATACTCGCGATATCCTGCCTCTTGCGAGCTGCATCCATAGAGATTTTCAGGGCTGATTTTAATTTTTCTTGACCGATATATTCATCGAAGTT
>CANHDW010000014.1 GCA_947459525.1 Candidatus Caenarcanales bacterium | reverse complement strand
CCTATATTCAAGCATTTTCTAGTAATGCAACCTTGAAAACCATTGGCTCTCTTTCACGAGCAATATTTTCAGCTTTCCTACTTTTTCTCCTCGTAAAATATTTTTCTATAGGTGCAGATGTAATACTCTTAGCGGTATCTGGTCTTATTATTAGTTTTATTGCTTATGGTTACATAAGTAGCAGGAAATAGGCGGGCGAAAACGCAGAAAATGGAGTTGTGCAGCACACACTAGAGACCGCTGTACAACGCGCAGTTTCAAGGCTGAGGAGGACGAATGACCGCAGTGTACTAAAAGTACATGAGGATCATGAGGACGACGAAAACGCAGAAAATGGAGTTGTGCAACACACACTAGAGACCGCTGTACAACGCGCAGTTTCAAGGCTGAGGAGGACGAATGACCGCAGTGTACTAAAAGTACATGAGGATCATGAGGACGACGAAAACGCAGAAAATGGAGTTGTGCAGCGGTCTCTACTAGAAGAACCTGACGGGACTTGATAACAGATTAATCAATCCTCGAAAATACAGAGGTAAAATCATGATAAAGATTGCAAGACCAAGCATAGGCTTAATAGTAAAACTGATCTGAAATGCATTTATCTGCGGAGATGCTCTCGATATCAGGCCTAATATCAAATCATTTAACAAGATAGTCAATACTATAGGGCTAACTACTATAAAGCCCATGCTGATTATATCTCCAGTTAAATTTATTACTTTATCCACTTCATAAGTAATGTTTGCAGAATAAAGCGGTAGGGTTTCAAAACTTTTATGAAGGCCTCTAATTAAATTTTCAGGTCCTTCACAAAAAAAGAAAATAATAATCGCAAGAGATGACATAAATTTACCAAACATCGTCGTTTGTGCTCCAGAAGCGGGATCAAACATCTGTGCTGAAGAGAAGCCCATCGATGAATCCATCATTTCACCGCCAGCTATAACTATTGCAAACATTAATCTAGTAACGTAGCCCATCATTAGACCAATAGCGATATTTAAACCTAGAACATATGGCAAATAATAGCCTCCAGCTGGTTCTTGAATATTTGGCAAAATATCGTAAAGGATAAATGACAATAAGAGAGACATTGATATACGAATCATAGTCGTAACACCTTTATCAGAGAATACTGGAGCTAGATGTAAAAAACTGACTACCCTCGCAAAAATTAATGATGCTGTTATAACCCACTGAGTCATGCTCATCAGCACTGGATTACCAAAAAATGCTTGATTAAGCTCGGCTAACATCTAAGGCTGGGTATCTCCTTGTTGAGCATTTTCTTTTAATTTTTCAATAGCACTTGAGAATTGACTATCTACTGGAGCTGAAGGTGGAGGTGCAACTGGAGTTACTGGGACAGGTACCTGCACCGCAGTCTGAGCTGGAACAGCTTGTTGATTAGTATTGGTGTCTACTAATTCAGGAGTCAATCTAGGTCTAGCATTAGCCTGTCTTTGTTGAACTGGAGTAGTTGGTCTTGTTCCCGCAGCAGGCGTATTCGGTCTTACCGCTGCAGCTGGAGTAGCGGGTCTTGTTCCAGCTGCTGGGGCGTTTGGTCTTACCGCCGCAGCTGGAGTAGCTGGTCTTGCTCCCGTAGCTGGTGTATTTGGTCTGCCGCCAGCAGCTGGAGTATTAAGATTATTCGTAGTCGCTTGTCTTTGAGCCTGATTATTTGCTGGTGCTGAATTCGCTGGGCGCTGTTGATTTCCCATGGCTTGATCATTAAGCCCCTGTTTAGGTGGGGGAACTTGGCTTGGAGGTTTACCCAATGCTGGTATCGTTTTTGATGGTGTACCTCTAACCGTCTCTGGCTCAGTAGCCATGTCTCTCGCTTTAAGTTTTGATGGTACCTTCGGTGGAGCAGCTTTAGGCTTTTTCATATCCAATGTTTCAGGTAATCCTGATAATTTAGAACCTTTTTTCTCCACTTTTGTAAAATAATTTTTACGCGGCATAGGATGCGGTTCTAGAGTAGGGATTAACTGAAATGCTCTGACTATGTTTCTTTCTGTATATTTTTTCAAATAAGAAAACATATAGAATCCACCAACGATAAGAGCTAAAAAGATTCCTAAAATTTTCACAGCAGAACCTAATGTCTGCTCTTGAACTTGAGTAGCTGCCTGAAGAATACCTACTATTAAACCTAAGGCGGCAGCTAATACTACAAGCGGACCCGAAATGAATATCGCAGTAAGCATTCCTTCTCTAATAATCTCGGGTACCCAATCCATAAGCTATATTAATTAAAGCTATTCGCTAAACCTTTTATTATAAGCTGCCAGCCATCTATCGCAACGAATATCATAATTTTAAATGGTAATGAAACAATTGTAGGGGAAAGCATCATCATCCCAAGTGCAAGTAGTATATTCGCTACTATCAAGTCAATAACGAGGAAAGGAATAAATATTAAAAAGCCAATCTGAAAAGCCTTCCTTAATTCTCCAAGTAAATAAGAGACTATAAGCTCCCTTGGTGCGATTTCTTGACTGTTTTTAGGCAAAGGACTTCTAGCTAGTTCATAAAAGAACTTAATATCTTTACTATCTGCATTCCTCAGCATATGCCCTTTTAATGGCTGGTAAGCCCTCTCTAGGGCTTCAGGAAGCTTGATCTGTTTATTAGCCAAAGGAATTAAAGCTTCTGTATTCATTTGATTTAATTCAGGTCCAAGTATATAACCTGTAAGAAATAGACCAAGACCCACAATAACCATAGTCGGAGGTGAATTTTGTGTACCTAAAGCTTGTTTTAAAAGTGACATGACCAGAATAATTCTTAAGAATGGTGTCATTGACACAACCATAATAGGCAAGAAACTAAGTATAAATAAAAGACCAACTATCTGTAAGCTTGGCTCTAGATCAGGGAGAACATTGCTTAGGGTAGCTAAACTGCTCTGTGAAGTTACTATATTGTTAGCAATTGAATCTACCATCGGCTTATTCAATTATTCTAATACGATATTTCTTATTTGTTAGAATTTAAATATGGACCTTAGTAAATTCACACAAAACGCTCAAAATGTAATTATGAACTGTCGTAGTCTTTTAAAAAAATTAGACCATTCAGTTATAGAACCAGAACATATTATTCACTCATCTTTAAATATTGATAAATTTGAAGAAACTGATCTAGCGAAGGTTTTAGAGAGTTTAAAAATCAATACAGAATCTTTAAGTCAGATTATCTATGACTATTTAGCTAAAAAACAGAAAGCCAGCCCACTTGCTTTAGCTAATGAACAATTTTCTATTTCTGGTAAGACCCAGGATTTTTTAAATAATGCCGTGCTTGCAGCTCAAGCGAATCAAGATGATTTCGTCTCACCAGAACACCTTTTTTTAGCAGCTTTTAATGAACCATCCTTTTTAAAACCCACTCTAGAATCATTCAGCCTAAACGAAGATAAGTTTAAAAAAGCTTTAGTAAAAATTAGAAAAGGTAAAAAAGTAACTAGTGATAATCCTGAAGCTACCAATGATGCACTGAAAAAATTTGGTAAAGATCTGACTCAGATTGCACTGGAAGGTAAATTAGACCCAGTAATTGGACGAGAAGAAGAAATCAGAAGAGTTATTCAGGTTCTTTCTCGTCGCCGAAAAAATAATCCGATCTTAGTAGGAGCCCCTGGTGTCGGTAAAACAGCTATTGCAGAAGGCTTAGCGATAAGAATTATTAATAAAGATGTTCCTGAAGGCCTTAAGAATAAAAGAGTTATTGAGCTCGATATGGGAGCTCTTATCGCAGGTGCTAAATTCAGAGGCGAGTTTGAAGAAAGACTAAAAGCTGTTTTAAAAGAGGTTCAGAACAGTGAAGGGGAAATTATTCTCTTTATAGATGAGCTACACACAGTAGTCGGAGCCGGTGCTACAGACGGTGCGATGGATGCAAGTAATCTTCTGAAGCCTGCTTTAGCACGTGGAGAGTTACACTGTATCGGAGCTACGACCTACAGTGAATATAGACAGTACATAGAAAAAGATGCTGCCTTAGAGAGAAGATTTCAGCTAGTACAAGTCTCTGAACCTACTGAAAATGAGACAGTCTCCATACTCAGAGGCTTGAAAGATAAATATGAAGTACATCACGGTGTTCGCATTAAAGACAATGCTTTAATAGCCGCAGCTAAACTTAGTAACAGATATATTACAGATCGATTCTTACCAGATAAAGCCATAGACCTAGTAGATGAAGCTGCTGCTAAAGTGCGCATGGAGATAGATTCTGCACCACGTGAACTTGATATTCTGGATCATAAGATAATGCAACATAAAATCGAAAGAGAAGCTCTAAGAGCGGATGAAGATGAAAATAGTAAAACTAGGTTAATAAAAGTCGAAGCTGAGCTTAGCGATTTTGAAGCTAAGGCTTCAATACTGCGCGAACAGTGGCAAAGAGAGAAAGCTGCGATTGTCAGTGTTAAAGATATTAAAGAAAAGATAGATAAAACTAAAGTACAGATAGAAGAAGCTGAGCGAAAAGCTGATTTACAGAAAGCTGCCGAGCTGAAATTTGGCACTTTACTCGATTTAGAGAAACAACTCAAAGATAAAGAACTCTTACATTCCTCTGTTGATAAGGAAACTCAGCTGCTTAAAGAAGAGATTAACGAGGGTGATATTGCAGATATAGTATCAAGCTGGACGGGTATTCCAGTAACCAAGCTTTTAGCAGAAGAGACTGAAAAATTACTACACTTAGAAAATGAGCTACACAAGCGAGTTGTGGGGCAAGAAGAAGCAGTAACTGTAGTCGCTGAAGCCGTAAAAAGATCTAGAGCGGGACTATCTAATCCGAAACGTCCTATCGGTTCTTTTATGTTCCTTGGTCCTACTGGTGTAGGTAAAACTGAATTAGCTAAGGCTTTAGCTGAGTGCCTTTTCGACGATGAAGATGCGATGATTCGCTTAGATATGTCAGAATACCAAGAACAACATACCGTAGCTAGGCTGATCGGAGCCCCTCCAGGCTACGTTGGGTTTGAAGAAGGCGGCCAACTCACCGAAGCAGTACGAAGAAAGCCTTACTGTATAGTGCTTTTAGACGAATTTGAAAAAGCACATTTAGATATCTCTAACGTACTTTTACAGATTTTAGACGAAGGCTCTCTAACTGACGGGAAAGGTAAAAAAGTTGATTTTAAAAACTGCATAATTATTATGACTAGTAATTTTGGCAGCCATTTAATCATAGAAAAGCAGCTAAGCGAAGCTTTACCTGTTTTAGATTCTGAAGATGAGTATTTAGATTTAGATAATGAGCTAAGCAACGCTAATTTAGACAAGCAGGCTAATTCAATGAGTTCTGATTATTTATTCAGCACTTCTAAAACTAGAAATAATACTAAAAATGAGCAGCTTAAAGAAGAATTGATGCAAGCTATGAAAGAGTATTTCAGACCAGAATTCTTAAATAGAATTGATGAAATAGTTATATTCTCACCACTGAAAATTTCGCAAATGAAAGCTATAGTGGAGATTCAACTATCTGGATTAAAAACTCGCTTAGCAGAAATGAATATAGAACTTGAGTTAACTGATTATGCTTTAGAACAGCTAGGAATCATGGGCTATGACCCTGTTTTCGGAGCAAGACCAGTGAAGCGAATCATACAGCAGAAAATAGAAAATAATTTAGCGAACCTTATTCTTGGAAAAAAAATAATACCTAACTCTAGAGTAACTATAGACTTTAGTAGTGATGAATTTAAATTCACGGTTCACTATAAGGAAACTGTAAATAGCTAAGTGCAAGAAAATTTATTTGTGCATCAGCCTCTACCAGTAAAAGACAGAGTTCTACCAGATTATTGGTCAGAGGCTTGCATTAAACTAGCTAAAACTGATACTTTAATGGCTGATTTAATTAATCAGTATCCTGAAACCATATTAAGTTCACGAAGAAATCCTTTTTATACCTTACTAAGGGCTATAATCGGCCAGCAGATTTCAGTCAAATCTGCTGATAGTATGTGGTCACGCTTAGAGAATTTTAATAATTTTAATTTTAGTCCAGAATTTTTTTTAAAAGCAGATTCAGAGGAACTAAGATCACTAGGACTATCTAGGCAAAAAGTGGAATATATAAAAAATATTTCAAGCTATTTCTATGATAAACAAATAAATGACGATTATTTTAAAAACAAATCTAGCAGCGAAATTTCCGCAGAACTAATAAAGATCAAAGGCGTAGGCACTTGGACTATAGAGATGTTTTTAATTTTCTATGCTCTAGAACCAGATATATTTCCAGTCAAGGATATAGGGGTAATTAATACCATGAAAAAACTCTACGGCTTTTCTAGTCTTGATGAAATTCTAAAGCACAGTGAAAGATGGCGTCCTTGGTCTACTGTTGCAGTTTGGTATATATGGCGGAGCTTAGATGATGAGCCTGTTTTATACTAGAGACCTCAGCTCAACTATAAATAAGAGTGTATATAAAAAAAGCCACCGAAGCAAAAAAGAAAACAAAAACAGCTATAAACTTATTTTTATGTGCTCTAAGCTTAAACCAATACAGAAGCAGTTTATTAACTTTATACTGAGTTTTATTCTCTTCATTCGCTTTCTGCACAAGACCTATACGGCTAGTAGCTTTAAGCTTCTCTTCTAAATTAGCAAAAAATTCTTCAAAACCAGACATTAAGCAAGTTTACGTTTAGATACTTCAGTATAAATCTCATCACTAAGATGCGGACGAATAAGTTCCTGTAATTTTTCTCTACCTCTTGAAAGCCTTGATTTAACAGTACCTACCGCACAATTTAGTAAATCAGCGATTTCCTCATATTGAAGATCCTGTAATTCTCTTAGCACTATAACTGTTCTATACTGCTCTGGAAGATCAGAAATAGCATTCTGTAAAACAGATTTAAGTTCAGAGTTACTAAAAAGCTCATCTGGTAAATAAGCCTTATCTGTAATTTCAGCTTGGTAAGAGGATTCCATATCATCTGTTTCAAAAACCTGATCAATACTAACGGTCTTAGAATTTTTAGGACGCTTCTTTAATTCATCGTAAAAAATATTTATAACTATCTGATTTAGCCATGATTTAAACGCATGCGGACTTTTAAGAGAATGAATCCCTCTAAATATACGTATAAAAACTTCTTGAGAAAGGTCATTAATGTCGTCCCACTCTGGAGCTAATTGGAAAAATAGTGCGTAGACGACTTTTTGATATCTTTTAACAAGCTCTTTAAAAGCGAGCTTATCACCTAACTGGCACAGGGAGATGATTTCATAATCACTCACTTTAGCTTCAGCAGACTTTTCTGATTTTTTAAAAAATGTAAATGACATTATAACTAGATAGTATATGCATCTACTATTTTCGTCAAATATCATATCTGCTTTAGTTTTGCCAGAATATCTCATTTTATGCTATTTTATTTGCTTATGACTAAACCTCTAATCATCGCTAACTGGAAACTTAATATGACTCAAAAGCAGTCAAGTGAATTCATTAAAGATTTCGCAGAGAAAGTTAAAGCTAGCCAGAACCAAGTAGACATAATCCTTTCAGCCCCTTTTACTAGCTTAGAAACTGTGGTGAAAGCGCTTAGTAATAACAGCTTAGATAAAGTAAGCGTCGCTAGCCAAAACGTTAGTGAACATGAGAGCGGTGCTTTTACTGGTGAAATAAATACAGAAATGCTAAAAGAAGTAGGCGTTAAAGCTGTCATAGTCGGGCATTCAGAGCGTAGAGAAATATTTAATGAAACTAATGAAACTATTAAATCTAAATCGAAAAAAGTTTTAGATTCTAACCTAAAACTAATATTTTGCTGTGGCGAGTCTCTAGAAACTAGAGAAAAAGATGAAACTGATAAATGGATAGAAACTCAGATCAGATCAGCTTTTAGTGATTTAGATTTCACTAAAGTAGAAAATGATCAAATAGTTATAGCTTATGAACCGATCTGGGCTATAGGTACTGGTAAAACTTGTGATTCAATTGAAGCTAATAGAGTAATCCAGAATATTAAAGATCTAATTAAAAATATCTTCCCTGCTGCCTTAGCGAACTCTACACGAGTTCTTTATGGTGGTTCTGTAAAACCTTCTACTATAGAAGAACAGATGGCTCAAGCAGCTATAGACGGTGCTTTAGTCGGTGGTGCATCACTTAAAGCTAGTGATTTTGCTGACATCGTTAATTTTTCAGCGAAAGCCGTATTAGCTGCTTAAGTAGTCTTTCGCATTCTAGAGCCATTATCTACTCGCTTTGCTAGATAGAATAATGTTAAAATTAAGTTTAGATGTTTTTCTTTAGGAATAATAACGATACCACTCCATCCATTAAGACTGATGGTCTTGATTTTCATAAGTTCTTTAGCTCAAGAGAAAAAGAAGATATCATTATGCTCACTAAAGAGGTCTCCGACTCTGCTAAGACTTTTTTTGAAACTAGTGTAAGCTCACTTGTAGGTCATGTCCCAAGCGAGCTTGCCGATGTCTCCATCACTATGAACAAAGATGCTCTCAGTCATTTGCTTTTCAGTGCTATGGTAACTGGATATATGACTAAATCCGTTGAAAGTAAGCTTGAATTAGACATGCTTATTAATAGAAATGAAAAAGAAATCGCTGCTGAGAAGACTTTAGATGTAGAAGATTTATTTTAGTAAATTCCCGATAAACTCAATTGTATAAAACACCATTTTACGCCAGGGGGATATTATTTTGATTTTTTAATTAAGATTATCGCCGCAATATGCTATTATCTTAATTAAGTATCACGTAATGAGCCAAATAACTGTTAGTCATCATCAGCTTTCATTAGAAGGACTAGTTCTTAGACAAGAGCAATTACCTAGAGAAAGATCATCTCAAGATCAACTTGTTGCGAATGGAGCCGATAGGGGTAAGCAGCCTAAGGATCAGCGTACTCTTTTGGAAAATTTATCAAAGGCGCAACATACACCAGACATACCTGCACCTTCAGATATAGATATAGATCTATACCATAAACCTAATACTAAAAGAACAGAAACAACTGGAAGAGGCTTCGGTGCTAGTAATCATGAGAACAAAAAAATAAAAGACATACACAACAAACCAGAAGAAGCACCACCACGCTTTCCTGCTTCCCAAAGCTCTAGCTATACAGAGTATCTGAATGAAATCTCAGCTCAAAGAACTCATTCAATTGCCAATAATAAAATCTTATATATCAAGGATTCAGAAACTATAAAATCCAATATCGAAGCTAATCGCAGGCTTTTATGGAGAACATTAGTCCAAGATCCAGCACTTGAAAGTCTAGCTAAAGCTACTTTAACTGAATATTTAAATGCAAGACCAGCTGATGATAAACAGATTACCTTTACTTTTCCTCCAGAAAATGAAACTACTCGTAGAGTTATAAAAATAGTTACTCCAGATAACATTGAGGAGTTAAAGAATGATCCCGACATACAAATGTCGGTTTTATTAGCTAAGGCAAAGACAGAGCCAAAGCTAAGAATTAGCGAAGACTTAGACCTTAATAATATTTTACAGATAGTAGATCATATGGCTTATATATCAGCATGGAAGGATGATTCAAAAATGGCTAAGTATCCACCCAACGAGCCAGAGCTGCGCCAGATTTTAGATTTCTCTATTCGTTCAACTCAAGTCCAGGAGAACGGTTTACTGTCTCCAGAAATTCTTGCAGAGAAGAAAGATTCTACGGGCAATACATATGAAGTAGTAATACCATTAGAAGAAATGTTTAAAAAGCCAAGTATTATAAGCCCAAATAATTTAAGTAAAATCGCAAAAGCATTTAAAGAATTATTCTCAGGCTTAGACCTCGCTAAAGATAAACTACTTGATATATACAGCGTGCCAGTTGATCCAAATAAGCCACAGTGGCCAAATTCAAGTTATATTAGAACATATTTAGATACAGAGGAAAAGTCAGTAGCCCGCATAGCGTACATGGAACCACGTTTATCAGATACCAGGAGACCTAACAGTATCCGTCCTGGGAATGAGAATGAAGCCGTAAGTGGTCAAAAACTTAGTGCCGTTAATAATTACACTTCTACCGTAGTCAATGAAAATATAGCAGATGCCCAAAAATTACTCAGTGATTTATTCAATCCAGATCTTTATTCAAAAGAATCAAATGCTTCAATAGCAAAAGCTTGCAATGACTTTGAAACAAAATACCCAAGCATTGCAACAAATCCATTGATATTAATTAATGATGATAAATACTGTAATTCTGGAGTAATTCAATACCTATGCTTCAAGGATAAATTCAGTGAAGCAAGTGAGGCTTTTAAAAGTGCGATGCCAAAACTTAAAAATAAAAAAGATAAAGATTTTCTAGAAAATATAGTCCTCAGCCTAGCAACTAACTCTGATAACCTTACAATCAAACTCTGTGTCCTAATACCGCAGATCTCATCAGGTCTAAAAAAGCTTAAAAGAAATGAATCATTCACTCTAACTCAAGATACTACTTCCTGTCTAAACAGTCTGATGACTTTAATAGCAAAAAAACCAGAGTTAAATAAAAATTTAATAGAACGCCTTGAGAAAGAGCTAAGAAAGAATAGTGAAGACTGCCTACTGGTTTTTGATATCATAAGCTCATTTTATAAATATCAAACTAATGAAAGACTTTTTGATAAGAATCTGCAGTCCCTCATACAGAAAATACAGGGGGAAATTATTTATCATAAATTCAATGAAGAAGTTTTCAATAAAAACAGGGAGAGATTAGCAAACAGTTTAGATTCAATGGATATAAATCTATATAGATTAAATGTTAGCAGTACAGATATAGGTCAATGTATAAGGTCTTTAAAAGATTTTGGTATTTCTGATCTATATTCTAAAAAAACGCAGTTAGCTAGAATAGAAAAAGGAATAAGAACAGGAACATTTTTCACCCAAGAAGAAATTCATCAATCCATCGAAGAATATTATAAACAAGGTGATAATTATCAACCTAAGTAATTAACAGACCCTAATTCACTAACTAATCTTCCTCACCACTAGTAGCCACACCCCATCGTCCACGCTACTCAATGAAACTATTTCATGCCCTTCCTCGGAAAGACTCTTAGGCACACTATCATAAGCTTCGCCATCATCGATAAAAAGCTCTAAAACTGTTCCCACCTCAGAATCATCTAAAGCAATTTTTGCCCTAACGAAATTTAATGGACACTTTACACCTCTTAAATCTAGCTTCTTGATTAGGTTTGACATTCTTTTAGATTATCTCATATAATGTTTAGTCATGATAAAAGCTATAGTATTCCCAGGACAAGGTGCACAGTATGCTGGCATGGGTAAAGACCTTTACCTAGAGTTTCCTAAAGTAAAAGAAATTTACGATAAAGCAGACCAAATCTTTAATGACTACTACAAAGGTAGTGAATACAGCATTAGCAGCCTATCTTTCGGTGAAGATGAGGTCACTTTACAGAATACAGCTTATACTCAGCCAGCTATATTAACTTTAAGCATTGCGATAGCAGAAACACTAAAGCATAAAAATCTTTTAAATTTAGATTCAGTTAAATTCACTGCCGGACATAGTCTTGGCGAATTTTCGGCTCTATATTTTTCGGGAGTACTATCTTTTGAAGACTGCCTAAAACTCGTCATCAAAAGAGGCGATCTAATGTCTAAAGCACCTAAGGGGGCTATGAGTGCAGTAGTAGGACTAAGTGAAAATGATTTAAACAGCGTAATTAAAGACTTTTCTAATGTCTCAGTAGCTAATTTTAATTCACCAGATCAAATAGTTATAACTGGTTCAGAGAAAGAGGTATTAGCTGCTAACCAAGCATTAGAAGCTTATGGAACAGCTAAAGAACTTAAATTAAGAGTTATACCACTTACTGTAGGCGGGGCTTTCCACTCACCACTTATGAAAGAAGCATCGCTAGAGTTTTCTCAGCTTATAGATTCAGTTAGATTTAATACCCCAAGCATTCCAGTGATTCAGAATATTTCCGCAGAAGCTGTCAGTGACTCAGAAAGCATAAAAACTAACCTTAAATTACAGATGACTGGCTCGGTTAAATGGACGCAGACTGTTCAAAAATTAATCAATCCAGAAAATCAAATTAGCGAGATTCTAGAATTAGGTCCAGGAAAGGTTTTAAATGGTTTAATAAAAAAACAAGATCGTAGATTTCCAGTAAAAAGCATACAGTCGGTGGCTGACATTACCGCACTCAATCCTGAGCTTTTAGAAGCTTAGGGAACTTATTGCAGAGATTCATTTTCTCAGTCTCTTTTGAATGAGCGCGAACCTGTTTCGCTAAAATGTGAAATTTTCCTTGAAATACATTTATTAAATAATATTCATGTTATTATTAATGAACTTATGCTTAACTTCATAACAGTTATTCAGATTTTATCTGGCTTAGCCACTGGCTTTTTAATTTTGGCACATGAACCTAAATCAGAAGGACTGGGTTCTATTGGCGGTTCAGCTCATCATTTTAAAGGCATGCAAAGCAGCGCTGAAGATAAATTAGATCAGCTTACTTGGGCTTCTTTTATTCTTTTTCTTGGGGCTTCTATTATTCTTGGGTTTAATTTAGTTTAAAAGCTTAGAACTAATTTCAAGCTTAAGCTTAGCTAAAAACTCATCCTGCGTCATAGAAACCTGATCCTGCGATCTACGATATCTTACATTCACAGAAGCAGTTTCCATTTCTTTATCACCAACTATCAACATATAAGGTATCTGATCTTCCTGTGCGGTACGAATCTTATAATTCATGCGCTCAGAGCTTAAATCAGCCTTAGCTCTAATATCGTTATCGATTAAATAATCTCTGATACTTAAAGCATAGTCGTTATGTTTATCAGTTACAGGTATTATCATAACCTGATCTGGAGCGAGCCACAGAGGGAAAGCACCAGCGAAATGCTCTATCAGAACCATAGTTATTCTTTCCATAGAGCCGAATATCGCTCTATGAATCATTACAGGTCTTTCAGTATTACTATCACTACCGATATAATGCAGGTCGAATCTTTCAGGTAAATTAAAATCTAGCTGAATAGTCGCTCCCTGCCAGATTCTGCCGAGGGCATCTTTTAATTTAAAATCTATCTTAGGACCATAAAAAGCGCCATCCGCTGGATTAATCTCAAACTCAATCCCCAGCTCATTTAGTGATTCAATAAGACCGGCTTCCGCAAAACTCCACAAATCATCACTGCCAATAGCTTTCTCTGGCTTAGTAGAAACCTCTACTTTAAATTCAAGTCCTAGAACCGAATATATTTTATTAATTAATTTAAATACGCCTTGAATCTCAAATTTAAACTGTTCTTTAGTACAGAATATATGAGCATCATCTTGAGTAAAGCCTCGCACACGCGCAAGCCCATGAACCGCTCCACTAGATTCATTTCTATAAACTGTACCCATCTCAGCCATGCGAATAGGTAATTCACGATAACTATGCTTGCTATTTTTAAAAATGAGTACATGGAAAGGGCAGTTCATGGGTTTGAGAACATACTCTTCATCGTCAACCTTTAAAGAATACATACTATCCTTGTAAAAAGAATTATGACCAGATATATCCCAAAGCTCTGATTTTGCGATATGTGGCGTCACCACAAATTCATAACCAGCTTTCAAATGTTCTTTTTCCCAAAACCTTTGTAATTCCTGCCTAATAGTAGCGAGCTTTCGGTGCCAGAAAATCAGACCAGCACCAGCCATCTCATGCGTAGAGAAATAATCATGCTGCTTAGCTAGTTTCCTGTGATCTCTAGCTTCGCTCTCTTCCTGCTGTTTTAAATAATTTTGAAACTCTTCTTCATCCCACCATACAGTACCATAGACTCTCTGTAACTGATCATTAGCAGTATCACCACGCCAATACGCCCCAGAAACATTAGTTAGCTTAAGATGTTTAATAAATTTAGTACTCGGCAAATGCGGGCCAGCACAGAGATCTGACCATAATTTCTTTCCATTATTATCCACGAAATAATATTCAGTCGGCACATTATTTCTATGTTCTTCAAGAAGCTCAGCTTTAAAAATCTCACCATTCGCTTTATATTCAGCTAACTTAGCATCAACATCTTCCACTAAAGCTCTCTCGATAGTATGAGCCCCTTCAGCAAAGCGTTTCATCTCTTTTTCTATTTTAAGAAGATCTTCATCGGTAATCTTATGATCCAAAATTTTAAAATCATAGAAAAAGCCCCTTTCAGTAGCAGGTCCTACACCTACTTTAGCGGATGGAAACATTTTCTGCACTACTGCTGCAAGTACGTGACTAGTAGTGTGCCTGAGGACATCATAACTACGATTATCACCGACTTTAATAATTTTAACTTTATCGCCATCTTGAATAGGCGTACCTAAATCTTTAACCACACCATTGATTTCAAGAGCGATAGCTTTTTTAGCAAGAGAGGTCGATATCGCTTTAGCTAAATCAAGGCCGCTTGCCCCATCCTCAACAGTTTTTGAGCTACCATCTTCTAAAAATACAGATACCATCAGTTTTAAATAATAGCAGGAAAAAATAAGAATATAAAAATCAAACTTAAGAACGCATTAGTTTATGTAAAAGTAGCACAGTCTCTTTTTCATAAGATTTACTGCTAGGCTGAAGAGCCGCTTGAGCATAAGCATCTACAGCTTTCACTAAGCTTTTCGTACCAGTGATAGAGTATTCGCCCAAAATGCCTTCTAATTTAGTCCCTAGATCTAAATGTGACCTTTTTGCCTCACTACAAATATTTTCAATTTTATTTGAAACCTTTTTTATACTTTTATTAATTAAAGCTTTGATTTTATCATCAAATTGAAAATTTCCATTCCAATATTCCATTACAGCTCCTAATTTAAGGAGAAAGCTTAAAGATTTAGCGGTTTGACTAAGTTTTGGATAACGAAAAGTGTTTGTATGCAACTGATCCAATAATTCATCTTTACGATTTCTACATTTTGACTCATCTAGATGTTGTGGTAAGAGTGAGATTAACGAAACAAAACGATCTCGGGATACAAAATCCGAACTGGTATTTTCTAGACCTGACACCCTTGTATCAATTACATTCAATAAGTTTTTAACTACTGCAAACTGATATTTCTGAATCAATCCATTTGAAACATTTTCATCAATCTTCTTAAATCTATCCGCAACAGACTCAACAATTAAAGGCAAGTCCAAAGCGCCGAACAACATAATGTCATCTGTCTTATAGAAAGGATCTGTAACGCGAGATTTAAAATAAACTTCAGCAGGATCAAAAATATGTGCTTTAATAAAATGCCCAAAAAGATCTTTTTCTACGATACAATTGAAAGAATCTCCAAAAAGGCCATCTCGCGACGAGAGTGTTATCTTGCTCACTCGAATAAGTATATCAGATTAATTATTTAATAAGTATCAATTTAGTAATAAGGATTCTGATTCTGCTGCTGATAAATCACACCTGGATCTTGAAAAGCCCCAGCAGGATAAGTCTGGCTTGGATCAGCATACTGAGAAGTAGTGGCTGGACTAGCAATTCTTAAAACTTGGTCTAACACGAAAGGAATCTGAGTACCTTTAGGCAGAACTAATTCTTTACCTTTCTGTATAGCTCCACCGACTAAACCTACGCCACTACCGATAGCAGTACCGAGTGCAGCACCTTTACCGATTTTACCGCCACTAATCGCACCACCAATCAAGCCACTTAAAGCTCCACCAGCAGCTCCAGCCACAGTAGTCTTAGCGAAATGCTTAGCACGAGCATGATCTTCTGCAACTAAACTAAAACGATTCTGATCTATACTAGCAGAAATAGGTATTCTTGCTCCATTAGGAGTAATTAAAGTCTTTAGCCTGAAATCTATCTTACCTGGCTCACCAGCTCTACCAGCTGGATTTACGCTAACAACTTCAGCTTCTACGATCGAACCAGCAGGCACGACCATAGCTGAACCAGAATATACTGGTGCCGATAATTGAAGAGCTATAGTTTCACCAGCTCGTGTAAATTCCGAACTAAGAGTCTCCGTTAAAACGGCTTGGACTGGAGTTCCAGGGGCAACAAAGCTTACTGAGCCTTTAAAATTTTCAGCGAAAACCGCTGAAGGTAAAACACTTAAACTGAAAATCAGAAGTAACTTCACGAACTTAGACATTTTTTGAACTATCCCTTTATTGATATTATTCCCTTATTAAACCTAGTTTTTAAGATCATTTACAATCTTATCAAGTTTAATCTGCAAGTCAAAAATATCAGCACTTTCACGATAACCTGCCAGTATTAATAAGGACATTGCATTGAATTGATAAAAGAAAACTATACCTTTTTCAACCAAAATAACATGCCTTATTACAGAATCATGATCATTTAAAGAAAACTTAAAACCATCTTGATACTCCATAAAGTTCTGTAAATTTATATCCTGTAAATATTTTTTTGAATGTTCATGAATCACAGTAGAGAATTCATCAAAAAGAAGAAAAGAATCTACTTCTCTAGATACTTCAAGCTTAGTAAGCGTGTCTTTTCGTCTTTCAATATCCGAAGAATACATATCTCTCTATCTATCCTTTTTCGCGATTTTTTTTACCACTTCGATCGAAGTTATATCCAACCAAGGCTCACCTAAAGCTACTTCAAACACTCTACCTGAAAGCTTAAGAGCATCTCCTTGTTCTAAACTTAGACGATCTTCAGCATTTTTAAAAATATCTAACTTAACAGCTAATTTTAGCTCAACAAGAGGAATCTGCTTATGGTCTGGCCTTGCTAGTACTATGCCAATATAATTTTTAGCTTCTCTCATCGCTGGCGGATAATCTAACGGCAAAGAAGAAAATGAATAAAAATCACCGAGAAATTTCACTTTCTTACCTTTGTAAGCTTTTGGATTCGCTACTATATCTTTAATCTTGAGATACGGACCGTCACAGGCTAAGTTTAAATTAAGCTCCTTCGTAGAATCTATTCCGTAAGCGAAATTTGATTTTAAATCAGCAAAAGAAAGAACTGGCATCAGAAAAATAACAAATAAAACAAACTTTGCTAATCTATTCATATTAGATAAATAGTACCAAGATAAGTAAAAGTTTCAAATAAAGATTAATGGGTTTACTTGATGACATCAAAAAATTAAGGGAAAGAGCAGATACCCTTAACAACAGCTTTAAAAGCCCTCAGGGGAAAATAGAAGAAGCTAGCACTAAGCTCTCTAGGACTCAGTTTGAAAACAAATTCAAAGATTATAAAAATAAAGCAACTCCAACAAAAGAATTCTCTCAGCCCCCTCATTCTGATGATTTCAAAGCCTTTGCGACACCAAAACAAAAAAAAAATAAACAAAATCTTCAAAGTAATTTTTTTAAAAAAACTTTATCTGAATCTAGTATTCTAAAAATCAGCAAAGAGACTGAACTTAAAGAGAATTTTTATAACAGCTTTAATATAAAAATTCTATTAATAATGTCTGCTCTCTTGATAGTATTTCTACTTTTTAAAATCGAGGGGAATATTTTAGGAAAACATAATACGCAAAACAATTCTAAAGCTCAACTCAATAATCTTTCAAGTAAAACAGTACCTAATGATAATAATGCTTACTACTTGAGCAAAGGCTTAATGATTTGCTCTGGTAGTTACAATTCGCTAGAAGATGCGGAGTTACAGTTAAATAGGATTAAAAAAATAACAGAACAAGATAGTAAAATCATTAGAATCTCTGATTATTACACGATTCAAATAGGTGATTATTATTTTAACAAAGATGACGCCTTCTATGTTTTCGGGGAACTCTCCGCGATGGGTATCGTGGATATTTCCATTAGATCAAATTAATGACAGTTGAGCTTTTTGGTGTAAAATATCGATTGTATGTTTAAAAACCTTCAGAGCAATTATTTTTTAAGAAGAATGCATTCCCTTAGTGGAATTTTCCCTATCGGGATTTTTATGGTTTTTCATCTTTTCGCTAACAGCGTCTCTATCTTTAGTGCAGATAATTATAATCTGATCATAAATTTTCTAAGATCATTACCATTCGTCGAATTAATAGAATGGCTTGGAATATTCCTCCCGATTATATTTCATGCCACTTATGGAATAATCATCTATACTACAGCGAAGCCAAATCAGCTTCAATACAGCTATTCAGAGAACTGGCGTTATATTTTTCAGAGACTAACTGGAGTCATAGCCTTAGTCTATATAACTTTCCACATTCTTCAATTTAAAACAGTCCATAACTTAGACTACAACTATATCGCCGAGAGCCTTGCTAGCTATCAATATATAGAATTTCTACCAAGCATCCCTGTACTAAACCCTTTTAGCATTTACTGGTTTTATGTTATTGGTTTAATATCTACCATTTATCATTTCTGTAATGGAATCTGGAGCTTCTGCATTACTTGGGGTATTACTGTCGGCAGTAAATCTCAGAACATGGTACTTGCGATATCTTCTGTATTATTTCTAGCCCTCAGTATTCTCAGTATCATCACTTTAAATAATTTACACGCGGTTGGCTTAAGTCTTGCAGCTGGTTAACGGCATAATACGTTTAAGAATTTCGGCAAGATTAGCTTCTTGACCTATGGCCATAAGATGAATACCTTTAAATCCTAGCTCTTGGACTCTTTTACAGATTTGCTGTGAAAATTTTAAGCCTACTTCACGCTGAGCCTCAATAGATTCAGAAGAATCTGACTCAAGATTAGTCACCGCTTTTAACTCACTAAAAATATAATCAGGTACAGCAACTCCCCAGATATTTTTATGCATAAACTCGGCCTGCCTAAGGCTTTTTATCGGCGTTATACCTAGTAATGTCTTAGAAGCTAGTTTTTCACCTATAGTATTTTTAAAGACCTCTAACTGAGATAAATCAAAGCATATCTGAGTCTGGAAAAACTCAACACCTAAATCAAGCCTCCTGAGCATAGTCTCGCGCTGTCCTATTAAATCTGGAGTCCCTGGATGAGCAGCAGAACCTACGCAAAAGGAAAAGTCACCTGAATGTGGCTTTAATTCCTTCATCGCTAAATCGTGACCCTTTTCAAGCTGCTTGATAACTTGAATTAATTCTTCCGTATTTAAATCAAAACTAGCTTTAGCATCAGGGTAATCCCCTTGCTTTAACTCATCTCCACGCAAAGGTAATATATTACTCAAATCAAAAACCTTAGCAGAAAGTAAATCTGACTGAACAGCTAATCTATTTCGATCACGACAAGTGATTTGCCAAATAGGCTCAATATTAAAATCTCTTTTAATTAAATGACTTATAGTCATAGATGAAACTTTCACACTCGCTCCAGAATTATCAGTAATATTAATGGCAGAGACTAGACCTTTCAATTTGCTCGCATTCTCTAAAATCTTTTCACACTCAAAACTTTTAGGAGGATTTAGCTCAGCCGTAGCGATAAAACTAGTATTACTCAAATCCTCTTTAAAACTCATATCCATTAGTGTCCTCTAATTACTAATTTTTTACCACGTTTTCTTAGAGTATCTATTAAAATCAAGTGTATGGGTTTATTTAGTAAATTTTCGAAGAATATTGGTATCGATCTTGGTACCGCTAATACTTTAGTTTGTTCCGAAGAAGGAATCATTCTCAGAGAGCCGAGTGTAGTCGCGGTTAACAGTTTAACATCAGAAGTTCTTGCTGTAGGTGAAGAAGCTAAAGCGATGATAGGTAAAACCCCTAGCCATATAGTAGCAGTAAGACCACTCAGAGACGGCGTTATCGCAGATTTCGGTTATGCTGAAATTATGCTCAGATACTTCTTAGAGAAGGCTAATACTAGTAAAGGCATTTTCAAGCCCATCTCTAAGCCAAGAATCGCAATCGGTGTCCCGAGCGGCATTACAGAGGTAGAAAGAAGAGCCGTAAGAGAGGCCGCAGAGAATGCTGGTGCTGGTACTGTCTACTTACTTGACGAACCTATGGCCGCCGCTATCGGAGCAGGACTCGCCGTAGCAGAGCCTATCGGCAGCATGATAGTGGATATCGGTGGTGGTACGACTGAAGTAGCAGTAATTAGCCTTTCAGGCGTGGTTATTTCTGAAAGTATCCGCATAGCTGGTGATGAGCTTAATAGTTCGATTATCGTCTATATGAAGAAGGTATATAATTTATCAATCGGTGAAACAACAGCAGAAAACATCAAGATTAAACTAGGATCTGCTTTTAAAATTTCAGACGAAAGCGATGAGGATCAGATGGAAGTGAGAGGACTTAATCTTCTAAATGGTCTACCTAGAACGGTCATAGTAAACAGAGCTGAAATTAGAGAGGCTATGGTGGAACCACTTACATCTATCGTTGAATCGGTAAAAAGAACTCTGGAAAGAATTCCACCAGAATTAGCTGCTGATATTTATGATAGAGGTATAGTTATCGCTGGTGGTGGTGCTCTTCTTAAAGGTTTAGATGAAATGATTGCTCATGAGACTGAAGTTCCTGTACATATTGCAGATGATCCCCTTTCTTGTGTAGTATTAGGAGCTGGCAGAATCTTAACTGATAAAACCTTAAGACGTGTTTTAGAGCTAACTACGACTAACCACGCACATCTAGTATAAGCATCTAAAGAATGAATTTTAAAGATCTAAAATCTATTTTTTTATCTTTACTGTTAGTAATATTTTTGGCTTGGTTTTTTATTAAACCGATAGCTAATCTCATTTCCTACAGTTACCTCATTACTGGAAAACTCATCTATGACCTAGGTTCAGGCGTTAATGAAAGCCAAGGAGAAGTTAAAGATTATATAGACTCACTTCGCACCATTAAGGAATTAAATAAGAAACTTGATAAAACTAAGTTAGATAACATTAAGCTTCGTGCAGGGTTTAAAAAACTAAAACTAGAAAGCCTTAATAAAAGAAAACAACTAGAAATACCCTTCCCGACTATACGCAGTCAAGTTATAGGCAGAAGCCCTGAAAGCTGGCATAAACAGATCATCATTAATAAAGGAAAAAAAGATGGTGTTGAAGTTGGCAGTGGTGTATTTTCATTAAATGGTATTGTAGGTCAAGTCAATCAGGTCTTTGACCATACTTCTATAGTTAAATTAATTTTCGATAAGAGTTTTCAAATGGGTGCCAAAATTGAAAGGACAGAAGAATACGGAGTACTCTCTGGCTCTTACCCTGATTATGCGATACTCGATTTTATTAGAATTGATTCATCAGTTCAAGTAGGCGATAGAATAGTCAGTACAGGCTTGTGTTTAGATGAAACTAATTGCCCGTTCCCGACTAATTTCCCAATTGGTAAAGTGGTAGAAATAAAAAAAGATCCTAATACTATTGGTCTTATTGTTAAAATAAAATTCTTTGAGACATTAAACACGATTAAGGACTTATACATATTAACTTGAAATCACCTAAAACATTAAATAGTAAAGAATTAGCTCTATGCATCGCAAAACTCTGCGAAGACAAGAAAGGTAGTGATACCGAGTTACTTGATATCAGTGAAATATCTGATTTAGCTGATTATATAATTATCAGCTCGGGCGAAAGCTCTTCACAGTTAAAAGCTATGGCAAGACACGTAGAAGAATCCCTCACAGAGACTGGTCTAGAGCCTAATCTTAAAGAAGGAAAATATGGTGACAAATGGTATCTACTCGACTACGGAAATGTCATTGTAAACATTATTCAAAGCGAAGCAAGACTTTACTACAATCTTGAAGAATTATGGCAGCACGCTCATTTCATTCCAGCAAGTGAGTGGGAGGAGTAATTTTATAAACAGATAATTGTATGAGTGCAGTTCAAGAATTCTATGATCCGAATACCATAAGAATGTTATTCACAAATGCAATGTCTGAAATGTATAGAAAGGAAGTGCCTCTATACCAGAATCTCTTAGATACAGTAGTTGAAGTAAATAAAGAGGCTTTAACAAATAGAGATTCTATTGCAGACGAGATCCTTGATCTATCTAGAGTAGAAGGGGAAAAGCACGGTGCTATAAGATTAGGTAGTAAGAATGAACTCTATAACATGAGACGCTTGTTTGCCGTAATGGGGATGCAGCCAGTCGGATATTATGATTTAAGTATCGCTGATCTCCCTGTTCATTCGACAGTATTCAGGCCTGTTTCTAGAGAAGATTTAAATAAATCTCCTTTTAGGATTTTCACTTCTTTACTTAGATTAGAGCTTCTTCCAGAAGATATCAGGAATAGCGTTGAAGAGATTTTAAGTAGGCGACAGATTTTCACGGATAAATGCTTAAAATTAATTGAGACTCACGAAAAGCGAGGTGGACTCTTTGAAGCAGAGGCTCAAGATTTTATAGCTGAAGCTCTTGAAACATTCAGATGGCACAATCAAGCCACCGTAGAAAAGGATTTCTATAAAGAATTACTCTGCATTAACTCACTCATCGCAGATATAGTAAGCTTTAAAGGCCCTCATATTAATCATCTTACGCCACGCGTACTTGATATAGACCTGCTTTACGCAAGGATGCAAGAAAAAAATATTCAAATGACTGCAACTATTCAAGGACCACCAAAGAGAAAAATACCAATATTACTAAGGCAAACTTCATTCAGAGCATTAAGTGAGGAGATTTTGTTTTCAAATCAAGATGGCAAAGGCATACAAGGAACTCACAGAGCAAGATTTGGAGAAATAGAAACGAGGGGAGCTGCTTTAACCAAAGATGGTATGGAGTTATATGACAAACTTTTAAATGAAACCCTGTCACAAACTAAACAAGATGATAAAAATTACCAAGAAATACTAGAGAAAAGTTTTTCAAAATTTCCAGATACAGTCAGTGAGCTTTTCGATAAAAACTTAGTACATTTTAATTTCTCCATAAATGAAAAAATTCTAAATCAAAAAACGGTTACTGAAAAAGATTTTAAAGAGTTTAATCTTCAAAAATTAATCCAAGAGCAGATTATTAAAATTACCCCCATGACCTACGAAGACTTTTTACCTGTAAGTGCGGCTGGTATATTTAAATCAAATATAGTCGAAGGTGGCTTTACGAAAGCAGAAGCTGATTTACAGCTAAGTAATCAAAATGATATAGAAACAGCCTTAGGCGTTAAGATCATAGACCCTCAAACTATTTATCAAGAAGAAAGTCAAAAAAGCCTAAACCAATCTTTAGAAAAACTTGGCATTAATATTTAATTTTAAGGAATGATGCCACGATATAAAAAAATTAATTCTCATTTTTTATTATTTGCTGCATATGTGCTTAGCTACTTCATTCTAAGAATCACAGCTAGTCCTTTCCTTGACTGGGATGAAGCTGAACAATATATTAATTCTCGCAATTTTAATCTAGGAGATGGTCAGCAGCCACCTTTGTACAGCTGGATTGTAAGGAGTCTCAGTGTTATTACGAATGACTCACCTTGCGCTTTAATTAGCGTAAGATATATTTGCCTTTACATATTTACAGTCTTTCTATATCTGTCTATTAGACAGTTTTTCACGGCTAAAAAATCTTTAACCTTATCTTTACTCATATTAGCTTTAATTCCAGCTTATGCTTACACCATTAATTTTAAGCTAACCCACTCAGTATTAGTCTTTGCGATGTCATCTATGACTTTCTATTTTTATATTAAAGTACTAAAGAAAAACTCTCTTCTGAATTTTTTACTCCTAGGTACTGCCATAGGTTTAGGACTTATTTCTAAATATAATTTTTCATTTTTACTATCTGCATTAATTCTAGCGAGCTTATTTTCTAAAGTAGCCCGGAAAGCTTTTCTTCGTCCACAGTTAATAATAAGTATTTTTAGTAGCCTTGCTATAGCTCTTCCACATTATCTTTGGCTATACAAGAATTTCAAATTAGCCGAAAATTATCTAAGTAAAAGGGGAGCATTTCAATTAGAATCTAATACCGATTATAACTATCTATTAAATTTCTTCAGTCTTTCCTTTAGCGCTTTTAGTCAAATGCTTATATTTACAGCCTTTATACTGTCTCTCTATTTTATTAGTAAATTTAAAAAAATCGGCACACTAAGTACAAAATCAACTTATTACGACAGTAAAATTAAGCTACTTAGCTATATTAGTTTATTTTCCTATCTTATCCCTGTAATCATTTTCCTAGTATATAAAAGTCATAAACTGCTCAGTGGTTGGCTTTCAGTTAGTCATTTCATCACAGCGATTTTAATTTACATGCTATTTCATAAATTCAGCCACCTGAGATTTTATAAATTCTCTTACAGATTAGCTAGTACCTCTATTATTGTTCTATTCTTTGTCAAATATCTATGGATTTTTCATCCTCATATTTTCAGTAAAGTAAATACCATAAACATCAACTATACAGCTATTATCAATAAACTTGAAAAATTAAACTTAGAAGATAAAGAAATCATCTGCGATAATCAAATGGTTTATGTAAATCTTAAAATCTTAAAACCAGAATGGAATCTGAGCTATTTTGGGACTATTACAAAAAATACAAAATCAATACCATATCTAAATAAGCAGAAATACGAACTGCGGGTGCCTTATCTTCATAGCAAATCTAATAAAAGCACTACTCTATTATTTTTTGTTCATAATAAGCTTAATTAAAAGCGTTTTGGGTAAATATCTAAAATAAGGTGAATAATTTCACCGCAGATAAACAATCTCAGGTCTTACTATGTTGCCAATAATTCAAGATAAAGAAAGTATCGTTAAACAAATTTGTCTGGAATTAGAAGAAATTCTTAATGAAAAATCTTTATTAATTGAAGATAAAAGACAAAACGTTTTTAATAAAATTAAATATTTGTATGGGTTTATTGGTCGATATCCCTTTAAATGTGAGATTAACAATATAAAAGTTGAAGATCTATTATCTATTGAATCGTTAAATCAACTTGAACCCATAGACAGGGATAAAATTATAGAAAGTCTTCTTCGGAGTCTAAGGACTAGATTATTTGCGACTGAATTTCAAGCAGAAGAACTTACTTTAGACCTAAAGAACTATACTTTTCACTATAATGTTTTTAATGATTTTTTTAAGGATCCTAAACCTTATTACGCAATTTTCGACTTAGAAGAACTCTTAACTGATCTAAATGAAAAAAAATTATTTGATTTCAATACCAATCCTACAACAGGATTAATAGAGACTTCTAATACCATTAACTCTAATATGCATTGGCAATGGATTACTGATAGCTGCATGGCCGGATTATGGCAAAAAGAAAATGATCCTTTCAGTTGGCGTAAAAGCATGATCGTTAATGCTGCTGTAATGAATACAAATGAAATAAACACTGCAATAGCACATATTTCCAAAGATCCGGATTGGTACAGAAAGGCTCAAGAAGATAAAGAAAGCTTAGATAGAGGTATTTATCATATATTCGATCCTCGTTCGATTAGAATCAGTGTTCTTGGCTCACCAATAATTAAAGAAATAGAACTCGGTAAATGGATACACCCTCGTCGTGTAGAATCGCAAGCCTTACTCTTATTAAATATCCTTGAAACTATAGAAGCAGGTATTCATCACGAAGCATGGGGTTTTAACTACAGTGAAGATTTTAATGAACAAAACAGAGAAATCATTTTTAAAGCCATCTATAACTTACTCACATTCTTGATGAGTATAAACTGGAATACCAAGCACAATATGTACGATGCCAATGCTCCAACTAGCAGCTCTTGGGAGGAGATCATTTTTTGGGAAGGGGTAAGCTTAGACACAGCGTACACCTACTTAGCCTTAGATAAATTCTGCAAATTAGTTTTCAATAAAAACTACAGTAGAACTAATGCCAT
This sequence comes from Candidatus Caenarcanales bacterium, assembly GCA_947459525.1. Lineage (GTDB taxonomy): Bacteria > Cyanobacteriota > Vampirovibrionia > LMEP-6097 > LMEP-6097 > LMEP-6097. Next base: position 3,033 of record CANHDW010000014.1, on the reverse strand, counting down.
TATTGATTTAAAAAATACTTTAAACAATTTAATAGTAAATTGTAACGATTATGCCAATTGCCTTAACGAATCACAAGTAAGAATGTTGATGCAGGCTTGTAATAGTAAAATTTACGAGTGGGTGGTTAAGCCTATTCTTTACGATAAAACTCAACCCATTCACAGCCCCGAGAATAAAATAGATACCTCCTTAGTACTCCTAGCATCTTCTAATTACAGATTTTCAGAGGATGTTATATTGGATACAGAAATACGCAAGAGTATAGTAGATCTCTGTGATAATCTACTTGCTGATGATTATGGGATGCGTAGATATAATAAATTTACTCGAGAAGATATAGTCGCTGGTACATATGTAAAGATTTTTGATAGCTATTTGAATATTAATAGTCAAATAATAAACGAACTTACTCCTATAGCTCAAATAATGGTCGGACAAAAAGCTAATCCCATTCAATTAGTACCGAAACATTCATCTACAACTGAATTCCTTAAAAGACAAAAACTAGCTAAAGCTGATTTCTCCGCACAGTGGAGCATAGGCACTACTGCTTCATTAAAAGCTTTAGCTAAAAGCAAAATTAATTTAATTAGCCAAAGCAAAACCATTAAGTACCTATCACCACAAGCAGAAAATTTAATTAAAGAAATAGATATCAAAATCGCCCATTACATTAATAAGACATTAGCTCTAGTAGCTGGTTTTAAAGACAAAGACATGATCCGTGCAGATGGTAATAAGCTAGGAAGATATTATTCTATTTTAGAAGCCTACCAAGCGGTTACGGACCTTACAGGCAAAACTAAATGGCTTCCGGGTGCTCACACCTTATCTTGGAGTGCAGCACAATTTTATTCAGGTTTAAAACTTGCCCTAAAAGCTGAGCATGAGTTAAGATCTTCTAGTGACTATAACTAAAAAATTCTCATGAAAAACACTAAGCTTTATATTATTTCTCTAATCGTTTTAAATTTTTTCAGTTTAGCTATCTTAAAAGCTGCTGATCCAGCTGAAGAATTAAAAAATACAAGAAAGCTATTTAAGAATGCTAGTTACTCACTAAAGCATTTAAATGAATTCACTGACTCTGCTCTAGCACTTGATGATGAATGTTACGCTAAAGCCTACAATGCTGCTGGAACTATGATAGGAGCTAAGTTTGAAGGAAACCCCTTCAAAAAAATCAAAGACTTCTCTAAGGGTAAAAATGCTCTAGAAGAAGTAATTCAAGCTAATCCGGAGAATCCTGAATTTAGGTTTATAAGGTTAGCTGTACAGTTAAACATCCCTAAATTACTTAACTACAGAGATAATATTAAAGAAGATACTACTTTAATTAAAGTCTTTCTAAATGCAGATAAACACGGAGATGAAGATTTAGCTAAAATGCTCAAGGCTTTTTTAGAGCTTTATAGTTTGGACGTGTAGCGGAACTCCAATTCCTGCGTTTTCGTCCTCCTCAGCCTTGAACTTGTTAGTTCAGCTACAACCCCAATTTGTAAGGAGATCACTTACGAGCAGTTCCAAAATATTCCACTAAGTACACGTTCCAAATTAACATCACTCCACCATAAATAAAATCCTCGACGGGAATAGTAAATGCTCTTATCGAAAGGTTTTCAGCATTATTATAAAAAACTACTGGCTCATCAAAAGCAATCCCAGTGAGTAAACCATTCACGATAAAAAATGGTATTAGAGTAACCAAATACATCAAATAAAAATTAGGCAAGAAAGGTGATTTACGCAAAAATATTAAACTCAGAGCCATAAATATACTGGTGTAAAATGTATAAGCTTTATCATAGAAGATAAGAGCTAGAACTAAAAGAAAACAAGAAAGCCCAATATTTAAATAAGTAAAATTAAATCCCACAAAGGGTTTCGGGAAATAATACTTTAAAACCTCATAAGTAAATATACAAGCATAAGGAACACAGATGAAAAATAAAAGTTCTTCTAAAGGCAAATTTAAAAATTTAATCCCACAGAGATACTTTTCCGTAAAACCCCAAACACCTAGATAAGTGAAAATACTGTCCCAAACCACAAAAACTGCAAGAACTATAGCTATAGCCTTAAAGATAAAAGGAAATAATTTATATAACTTAATCTTAGCCTCAAAGCTCAAACAAACTGGCACAAGAACACTAAAAAAATTTATTAATAAATAGGTAAAGGGCAGCATCTTAATTCTGAATCATAGTCCTTGAACTTGTACGTTTGCGAGCAATCCCATTATTCTAAATAGCACAAGAAGCACTTTCCCTAGGCTGCTTTGAGTAATATTTCAGTGGTACCCATAACATGCCAAAATTTTCACCATCTTCTTTATAAATATTACTGTGATGATCTTTATGAGCTTTTCTTAAGCCATCAAGATATGGATGAGAAAAATTATCTAGAAATTTAAAACGCCTGTGAATATAAACATCATGAACTAAAAAGTAACATAACCCATAGACCGTAATCCCTAAGCCAAGTGCATAAGCGTATAAATTAGAGAAGAAAAATCCTCCCATGATGAGTAACATAGAGGGTAAAGCGAAAATTAAAAAAAAAGCATCATTTTTTTCAAAAAAACCAATATTCTTCTGGTGGTGATCTTGATGGAAATTCCACATAGAGCCGTGCATCACATAGCGGTGCATCATATTAGCGACTAGCTCCATGCAAAGAAAAGTACAGATGATAATGCTTAGGTATAGAATAAACATCCTAAGATAATTCTAGCAGGATTAAAGCAGATCTTCTGCCCCTCTTGCCGCACGTAAAAGCCTATCATTAATAGCCTTTCCCACCGCAAAATCGGGGATAGACATAACAGCTATGCTATCTACACCTAGACTCTCTAATTCATGCAAACTAGAGAATAGCTTCGAAGCAGCTTCATCTAAATCAGCACTAGGACTAATATTTATAATCTTTCTAAATAAACATTTCAAATCACTTTCGGCAAGCTTACTTTGACTCCGAGTCAAAAATTCTGTAATAGACCCAAATGCTATTAAAGCCTCATTCTCACGAGGCTG
>CANHDW010000013.1 GCA_947459525.1 Candidatus Caenarcanales bacterium | reverse complement strand
GTCAAAGCTATAAATAAGCCCGATATCAAAAGAATAGTTAATTGTAGACTAAGCGAATGCTCTGAAAAAAGTTCCATATCATATGAAAATATATACTACTGCGCTAAATTATTCAATTCTAAACAAAATAATTCATTTGATTTAATTCAGAAAAACTTATGCTATTATTTTTTTCGTGATTTTCCTCACACTTTCTGGTCAGATAGCTCAGCTGGTAGAGCAAAGGACTGAAAATCCTTGTGTCCCCGGTTCAATCCCGGGTCTGACCACCACTAAATTTCCCATTAATTCGCTTTATTAAAAAAACTTTATAAAAATTTTTTAAGTTTTTATCTTTACCTCTTTTGAACTACTTATCCATTATCTGAGCTAAGTCTAATAGATTATTTACCATCACAAAAAACCTATTCCGTAATCTTTTCTTAAGATCATTAATAATGACTAGTTGATTATTGGGTATATTTTGCTAGAATAAGCAAATCAGAAGTAATTTAAGTTAGGGTTCTCATTTAACTCTTACTTGGGTGAGTTCTATTACGTAGGAGTTAATGTTAATGTCGCAAAGAAATAAATTATTTATCGGTAATCTAAATTATGGAGTAACCTCTTCAGAATTGTCTGATCTAATCAGCCAAAACTGGGCTATTACTGAATGTAAGCTCATTGAAGGAAAAGGGATTGCTTTCGTAACTTTTGAGAGTGACGATAAAGCTAGCGAAGCGAAGGAAGCCTTGAATGGTTATGAATTAAAAGGTAGAAATCTTAAAGTAGATTTCGCACTTGATAATAATGACCGTAAGCCAAGAAAATCTTTTGCAGGTGGTAGCGGTAATGGTGGCGGAAGCCGTGGTCCAAAAAGATACTAAATTTTAATAAGAATTTTAAATCCTGAATTATGGTCTACTATGCTCCCACCCTTCAGGTGGGAGTTTTTTTTATCATAGGACTGCCCGCAAACTCCAATTTCTGCGTTTTCGTCGTCCTCATGGGAGAACTAAATTACTTAATTCTTTATTTTCTTCAAAGTCTTTAATGTTTTTAAGTGTAGTGACGGCGATGTTTCTCATGGCATTTTGTGTGAAAAAGGCTTGATGAGCAGTAACTATAACATTAGGAAAGCTGATGAGTCTCATTAATACATCATCTTGAACTATTGTCTCAGAACGGTCCTCGAAAAATAATTCCTCTTCTTCCTCGTAGACATCGAGTCCTAGATAGCCTATTTTGCCGGATTTTAATCCTTTTATGACATCTTTAGTGTTAATGATAGCTCCTCTACTTGTATTGATTATCATTACACCTTCTTTCATCAAGGCTATAGATTCTTTGCTAATTAGGTGCTTGGTTTTATCGTTGAGAGGGCAGTGTATGCTGATTATATCTGAATCATTTAGTAGCGTTTTTAGGTCGTAATATTTACCGCATTCTAGATGAGCGTCTGGGAAAGGATCATAGAGTAAAATCTCGCAGCCGAATCCTGAAAGTATCTTAGCTACGAGTTTACCTATTTTCCCTGTGCCGATAATCCCAGCTTTTTTTCCATATAAGTCGAAGCCTAAAAGCCCATCTAAGCTAAAGTTTGATTCTCTTACTCTGTTGTAAGCTTTATGGATTTTACGGTTTAGTGTGAGTATTAAAGCTAGTGTGTGTTCTGCTACCGCATAAGGTGAATAAGCTGGTACTCGGACTACTTGGATGCCGAGTTCTTTTGCCGCTTTTATATCTATGTTATTAAAGCCAGCACATCTTAAAGCTATTAACTTTGTGCCATTTCTTTGTAATTCTTTTAGCATTGCTTGATCGATCTTGTCATTGACAAAGACACAGATAACTTCATAGCCCTTTGCGAGTTCTAGTGTATCTAGCTTTAAATGAACTTCAAAAAAAACTAAATCAAAATTGAATCTATCATTCTCTTTCAAGAAAAAATCTCTGTCATATTTTTGAGTACTGAAAAAAGCGATCTTCATTCATGCTTAATTTTAGCGAGCTTACTGCTTAAACTTTAATCATTTTTAAAGATTTTATATTTCTTAAATTTGTTGATAACGCATAAAAATATCTCTGGGATTGGATAAGATGAAAGTAGAGAAAATTTTATGAATGAAATAGTAAGTATACCTAGTTATCAACCTATTCCATTTCCCGCACCATTTGTTGTACTTGAAGTTCTTTTAATCTTGGGATTCTTTTTACATTTGATCCCAATGAATATTAGTTTAGTTGGTGGCTTTGTTTCAGCGATTTGTTTATTTATCGGTGGTGAGAATGCTGATTCTTTTTATTCTAGGATTGGTAAACAGTTAGCTTTCTCTTTACCTATATTCACTTCTTTTGCGATTACTCAAGGTATAGTACCTTTGCTCTTTATCCAATTGCTTTACGGGCCAATGTTCTATACATCTTCTATTTTGATGGGTTCTTACTGGATATCTATAGTATTGATTCTTGTCATCGCCTATTACCTGCTGTATATCTATAAGTTTAATTTTAAAAAATTAGGTGCATTTGCGCCTTGGCTTTTAATTGCAGCTAGTTTTCTTTTTCTAGTAATAGCCTATATCTTTACTCATAATATGACGTTAATGTTACAGCCAGAAAAATGGCTTGAGTTATCTAAATCGACTACTGGACTTGCTTTGAGTAATGCAGAGCCTCAGATCTTGCCAAGATTATTGCATACTATTATCGGCTCTATCGCTGTTACTGGTCTTACTATTGGCTGTTTTGGTCTATATTTAAAAACTCGAAAGAACGCTCCAGAAGCTACTCTAGAGGTTAATGATCCTTTGATTACTGGATCAGATAATCCAGAATCCTATTCTACTTGGCTAATTAAGTTCGGTTCGACGATTTATTTAGTGCTTACTTTTATTCAGTTTCTTTCTGGTGTTTGGTTTTTATTAAGTTTACCTAGAGAAGTGATGCTTATTTATATGGGAAAACATTTACCAGCGACTATTAGCTTTGGTTTATCTTTCTTTACTGCGATCGTATCTTTAATCATGGCTCTTTTTGCAGTGCTTAAAGGTTCTAAATTTGCTTTTGTTATGACCTTAATAAATGCGTTACTTACTATTCTTGGTATGGTCTTTATGAGGCACTATTTGAGGGTCGTTGAGACTATTAAATATATTGATCCAGCTAAAGTTGCAGTGAAGATTCAGTGGGATTGGCTGTTTATATTTGCTGTACTTGCAGTCTTGCTTATTGTTTATCTAGGCTGGTTGGTAAAGGTTGCACATAATGCTTTTGATAAGGATGTTTTAAATTAATGCTTAATTTAACTCGTAAGGATTTTATTAAAGTCCTTTGGGGGTATTTAGCATGAATTATCCACTTTGGTCTATACCTGGTTTAGGTGGCTCATGGGCAGTGGGCTTGATATCTGTCATCCATGTCTTTATTTCACACTTCGCTGTGGGTGGCGGGATTTTCTTTGCTGTTACAGAATATTTAGCATTAAAGAGAAGTGAATCTAATGATCTGACTTTAAGACATAACTCAGAAATGCTCTATGCTTATTTAAGAAAGCATTCTAAATTTTTTATGATGGTTACCACTGTCGCTGGTGCTGTGACAGGAGTTGGGATTTGGTTTTCTATCAGTTTAGTTAGTCCAGATGGCACGGCTTCTTTGATACAGACCTATTCACTGGGCTGGGCTACTGAATATTTATTCTTTGTAGCTGAGATCGCTACCGTTTTAGTTTATTTTTATACATGGGATAAGGTTTCTAAAGAGCTGCATTTGGCTCTCGCACAGTGGTATGCAGTTCTATCAGTTTTTACGCTTATCATCATTAACGGCATTCTAAGCTTTATGCTGACACCAGGTGGCTGGATTGAATCTAAGGCTTGGTATGAAGGCTTCTTTAATCCTACATATTGGCCATCTCTAATTCTTCGACTCTTAGTTATGCTCGCTATCGCTGGTATGTACTCTTTAATTACTTCTGCACGTTTAAAAGCTTCTGAGAGTGAAGATGTTGCTAATTTTAGAGCTTATATGCTGAAATATTCTTCTAAATGGTTTATTCCAGTATTTTTAATTGGACCGATTGTTGGTTTTTGGTTTTTCTCACAAGTCCCTCAAGCGGTAATAACTAATATCTTTACGGGGATTCAGAGTTCTGGAGTTGGGAATTTTTCCATTTTAGCTAGAGCTATTTATCTAAGTCTTATACTTTCAGGTACTGTACTGGTTTTTGCTTTAGTTGGTCCTTATTTAAATCCTAGAGGTTTTTCATTTGGTTCGGCTGTAGCCTTTCTAGTCTGTGGTCTAGGAGTGACTTCTATGTCTGAGTGGTCAAGAGAGATGTTGAGAAAGCCTTATGTTATTTATAACTATATGTATTCTAATGGCATCAGAAAGGCTGATTTAGAGACCATAAATAAAGATAGCTTTGCCGCTTTTAGTAAGTGGGAAGATCCAGATAATATAGGTGTTTCTATGTTCAGGCAGCAATGTATGATTTGCCATACTACTGATGGCTACCGCAGTATGAAAAAACTACTGGGTGAACGTGATTTAGAGGGTATTAAAACTTTCTTGTTAATGATGCGTGAGACTGATCCAGAAAAGAATAGTTATCTAAATATCATGCCACCTTTAGTTGGAACTGATAAAGAAGTTGAGGCATTAGCTGAGTATTTAATTACGCTTAAGCCAGTAAAATTGGGCGTGTAGCGAAACTTCAATTTCTGCGTTTTCGTCGTCCTCATGATCCTCATGCACACCTAGTGCACTGCGGTCATTCGCCCTCCTCAGCCTTGAACTTGTTCGCTTGGCTACACGCCCAAATTAGAAGGATAATTTTTTTGGTATTATTCTTGATATGAGTGAAGACTGTGCTGAAAACCTCTGTCCGTGTGGTTCTAGTAAGAGTTACGTTCTTTGTTGTAAATTTTTACACGATGGTCTCTTGAAGGCTCCTACGGCAGAAGCTTTAATGCGTTCACGTTATTCGGCTTATGTCTTTAAGCTTAGAGACTATCTTTTAAAAACTTGGCATGAAGATTTTAGACCGAAGTTTTTAAAATTTGAGAAAGATTTAGAATGGTTATCTCTAGAAGTTACAGATAGGGAGAGAGGTCTAGAATTTGACGACGAGGGCTATGTTGAATTTAAGGCTTTTTTTAAAAAGGCTAAGAAAAAGAGTTTCATGCAAGAAAGAAGTTATTTTAAAAAGATAGATGCTAAGTGGCTTTATATTCGTGGGGACTAAGAGGGTGTGTAGCTGAACGAACAAGTTCAAGGCTCACACCCCTAAGATTTTTCACTCCAGCACCGCTAAGCACACTTCTGCCTCCAGATACACTCTCCACCTTGATTTGAGTAGGAATCCTTTCCTTAAGAGCTTCCATGTGGGAGATGATGCCGATAAGCTTGCCGGTTTGTTTTAAATTAGATAGAGTCTCTAAAGCTATTTCTAGAGCTTCTGAGTCTAGAGTGCCGAAGCCTTCATCTAAAAAGAGTGAGTCTACATTTACCTTAGAGCTGACTATTTTAGATAAACCTAAGGCAAGAGCAAGGCTTATGATAAAGCTTTCACCACCTGAAAGATTTTTAGTACTGCGTATCTCGCCAGCTTGATAGTTATCTATGACATTAAGCTCTAAAGGCATATCTTTATCCATGATTAATAAATAACGATCAAACATACTCTCTAATTGCTTATTAGCATGATGTATAACCATCTCAAAGCTAAGTGCTTGTACAAATTCTCGATATTTCTTTCCTTCAGAGTGACCGATTAAACTATGTAGTTTATCAAAGCGTGCATATTCTTTTTGCTGAGCTTCTATGGAACTAGTTTTTTCAAGATATTTATCCTTAGCTTCTAGATTATGTTTTAATTCTGTTTTTAAACTACCGATTTCTTCGAGTAGATTTCTTTTTTGTTCTGTTAATAAATTTTTCTCAGAGATTAATTCATTAAATTGATTTTCATTTACTGTAGTCCCTTCTTCTAGAGGCTGCTGCACGATTTGAAATAATTTTTGTAAATCTTGATTTAGAGTGTGGATGTTTACTTCTGTACTGTATTTGTCTTTTTCTAAGTTTTGTTTTATGCGAATTATTTGTTTGTATTCCTGTTCTAAGTCCTCTAAGCTTTTTTGCATTAAAGATTCTGTAGAAGCTTGCTTGCTTTCTAAATTTTTTAGTTTTTCTTCTATATCAGTTTTAAGTTCAAGATGTTCTTCGTAAATAGCTTTAATCTTTGTATGAATATTTTCATTTTCGTCATTTAATTTTACAATCAGAGACTCTGATTCATTCTTGATTCGTAACTCTTGATTGTAATTATTTAATTTATCTTGTAGCTTGTGTAATATTTGTTCTATATCAGTTTCCTCTAGGGACTGCTCGTAATTTTTAATTTCTGTGTTTTCATCCTTCTCTGTCCCTTCTAGTGATTTGGAAGTGTTCAATAAACTTAATTTAAATGGTTCGAGTCTTAGTGCTAAGGCCTCTTTCATTGAGAGGATTTGTTTTTCTATTTCTAAAACTCTTTCCTGTCCGAGCTTAAGCTCACTATTCATTTTTAGACCTTCGTCTTTAAGCTTATTAAGTTTATTATTCTCTATTTCTATCTCGCTAATTAATTTATTTTTAGTATTTAATAAACTTTCTTCTTCTATTTTTAAATTTTCTAAATCTTTGGAGATTTTATCTAAGCTAGAGATAGAGATGTTTTCAGGATTTGTCTTATCGCTAGTGAAACTAATGAAATCTTCGATTTGATATTCGAATTTATCTTTTTCTATTTGTATTAGTAAAAGGCATGAGTTTAATTCTTTTAAGAAGTATTCTAAATCCTTTTCTAGGCTTATTTTTTCTTTTTCTAGGCTTATGATATTTAGCCCTGCATTTTTAAATTTATTTTTAGCTTCTGTAAATTTATTCTCGAAGTCTTTATTTGAAAAGGGTAATTCACCTTTTGCGTAGGGATGATTAGTGGAACCACAGAGAGGACAAGGTTTTCCTTCTTCTAGTTTTTTTCGTTCTGTCTCTAGATCGGAAATTTTACTTAGTAATATTTTCTCTAATGCTAAACTTTCTACTAGATCATTTAAAATATTTTTTTGCTCCTCAGCTGTTTTAAGTTTTTCTATAAGAGATTCTAAAATATTTTTTTCATTCTTGATTTGTGTGTCTAGTAATGACTTTTTAATATTTAGTAGCCTGAATTGATTTTCTTTTATTTTAGGTAAAGCTTCTACTAGCTTATCTTTTAATTTATTTTTCTCATCCCTAGATTGAGATGCTTGTGTATAAAGCTTTCGGTGAGTATTTAGTTTCTGTTCTAGTTCTGAAAGATATTTATTTTTTTCTTCTTTAGTCTTAGATAATTCTTGATAATGCAAGAAAGAGTCTTTGATAGCACTTAACTCTGAGATTAATATTTCATCTTGCTTATTTTTTTCTAAATAATCTACTGCATTTATTAGACTAATATTAAGCTTGAAAAGCTGACCCTTATTAGTTTCTAATTCTTTTTTTCTTGAAAATATTCTTTCTGTAATATTTCTAAGTTCCTCTGCTTGGTTTTTTTCTAATGCAGAATTATATTCACTAAGCCTTTTCTCTGATTGGGCTAAGGATTCTTTTAGAGTTGCTATTTTCTTTAATCTATCAATAGATTGTTCTAAAACATCAATTTCTTTATTTAAAGTTTTTTCTGTTTCTTCGCTTTTATGTAATGCTAATTCCTTTTCACGAAAGGCATCTTCACTTAGGAGTTCTATGCTAGATAGTTCACTTTTTAAGAGTTCTAGTTTTCTTAGTTCACTGCTACGCCTTTCATGAATGCGCATTGAAATATTAGTATAAATTTCTGTACCTGTAATCTGCTCTAGGATAGAGGCCCGTTCTGTTGTTTTAGCGTGAAGGAAAGCTGCAAAGCCACCTTGGGCTAGTAAAATAGAGCGTGTGAACTGTTTGAAGTCCATACCTATTTTGGTTCTTATGATGCTGTCGACGTCTTTAATTTTAGATTCTAGGATTTGACCAGTGTTAGCATTAGATATCTCATGTTTAGGTGCTTGCAGGTCACCATCAGCTTTTTTACGAGATCGGTGCTGACTCCAGATACAGCGAAACTGCCCTTCTTTGGTTTCAAAGCAAATCTCAGCGAAGCATTCAGCGGTTTGCCTCGACATTATTTCATTTGAGGATTTGGTGATTTTTCCTAATCTTGGTGTCTCCCCATATAACGCAAGGCAGATAGCATCTAGAATGGTGGTTTTACCAACTCCAGTAGCACCAGTGATAGCAAATATCCCATCACTAATGTATTCTGGGGCATTAAAATCTATTAGCCACTCACCGACTAATGAATTAAGATTTTTAAATCGCAATTCTAATATCTTCATTGATTAAGATACCCGTATGTCCTCCTCAAGGATTGAGTTTAGAATTTCTTGATAGCTAGCTTTAAGTAAGATCCTATCAGCCTCCTCTACTTTATTTATTTCAAGACATTTATCAAAAACCTCATTTGGATTTAGATCTTTAAGATTTTCTTGGCTAAATCTAGATTCTATAATGTTTTCACTGATTCTTTTATTTTTTACTCTCCTGATTTCTAAATGGGATTCTATGATAGCTTCATCTAGTTTAGTTTTTAGATCTGGAATTATTTCTGAACCAGTGTATTCTATTTCAAGCCACGCATCATTATGGTTTTTCTTGAGTTCTTCGATTTTCTGAGTTATCTGATCTAAGTTACCACTGATTCTCTCTAGCATTTGAAAATTAGGAATACTCACTTCATTAATGGAAGGTTTAACTGAGGATGGGATTACATATTGTGCTTCGTGAGCATGATTTTTTTCTCTATCTTCTGGAAAATCTACAGTTATCAGCTTTTTTATCTGTTTAGCCTCCCCAAAACCCATAGGAATAGGGGAGCCGCTGTAGCGTATATGTTCAGTGCCTCCTAGCGATTGAGCTATGTGTAGGTGACCTAGTGCTACATAGTCAAAGCATTTCGGGAAGGCTTCGATATTCACATAAGCAAGAGAGCCTACGTAAAGATCTCTAACTCCATCTCCAGCGATACCACCAGCTGCAAAAAGGTGGCCTGTGCCAATTATTGGAATATATGCTGGTTTTTTACCCATAGACTCTTTATAAATTTCGTCTCGTTTTTTTAAAGCTAGTTCAGCTACCGCTGAATAATGTTTTTTAATACCTTGAATTAAATTCTGGGCTTTATCTTCTAGACTCTCGCCCGCACTTACTGTTCTAATATCCTTATCTCTAAGATAGGGAACAGCACATATTATTAATTTTGAAATTTTTGAACTTGGTATATTATTTGTAATTCTCTCTAGATATGTATTTGGCGTTTTTAAAATATCTAAAATAATAATCTCGTCTTCTAGCTTATCTGAGATAGCTCCCACTACGTGTACATCTAGGGATTTCAAGATGCTTTGTGGAGCATTTAGAAATGAGGCGGAATCATGATTACCTCCAATAATAACTATGTGCTGGCACTTTGTTTTATTGACGTTGCAAAGAAACTTATAATATAATTCCTGTGCTTTATTACTAGGAGTTCCATTATCAAAAATATCACCAGCGATTAATAAGACATCTATATTTTCAGACTCAAGAGTGTTTAATAACCAAATGAAAAATTTTTCAAACTCGTCATATCTTTTTCTGTCATAAAGTGTGCGTCCGATATGCCAATCAGAGGTGTGTAATATCTTCATGAGACATAGCTATGGGATTTTAGATCTTCGAGCATTATGTTTTCTAAACAATTCTCGTGGGTAGCTTCAAGAACCACATCTGGAGCGAAGCCATCTAAAAAAGCCTGTTGCCAGCGAGCCGCGCATAGGCACCATTTATCACCTTGCTTAAGTCCAGGGAAATTATATTCAGGAAAAGGCGTACTGAGGTCATTACCCATAGCTTTACTGTAAGTTAAAAATTCATCACTAACGATAACGCAGACAGTATGATTACCATAATCACTATTATCGGTATGACAAAACCCGTCTCTGAAGTAACCCGTCATTGGTTCATAACAACATGGTTTTAATTCTCCACCAAGCACGTTTTTAGCTTTATGATTCATAAAACTAATTTTATCATTTGCATATAGTCAAAAAATTACTTTCAGGCGATTCACTAAATATTGAGTTTCTTAAATTTTCCATTTTGTACTCGATAAACTGCATAGGTAGAGTCAATGGGATCACCATATTTATCGAAGCGTATTTTACGTCCTAGGCTATGAAACTCCATGGAATGTAGAGCTTCTGGAATACTCTTAAATAATCCTTGCTCGCAGGCTTCTAATGCCTTAAATAAGACAGTGGCTGCGTCATAGCCATAGATTTCGTTGGTGAAAATTTCTGATTGATCTTGGTTAAATTTCTTTTGGTAATTTTTAAACTCTGGAGAATTTAGATCTACATTAGCTCCGATTAGATAAGTATCGAAGATGGATTTCTTTTTTGTTACTAATTTTGAATTACTGCCATCTGAGCCAATGAAAATGATTTGGTCCTGTTTAGTCCTATTAAGTTCATCAATTATTTTGGCTGCCTGCCTATAGCCACCAACAAAAATCAAGAAATCATATTTTTTATTTACTGGAAATTTGAAATCATCTGCTTTAGCTTCTTCGAGTGACTGCTGTTCGATTTTAATTTTTTTGTTTTGACTAAGCTCTAGTATATTTGCTTTGATTTGGGATACTAAATTGCTACTAAATAGTCTGCCATTGTCGAGTAAGAGTATTTTTATGGAATTTTTAGTGTGACTTAATTTAGAAACTGCCTCTGCGATGACTTCAGCTTGAAGTTTATCAATTGACATAATTCTGAAAAGAGTTCCATTGTTTTCTGCTCGTTTTGTAAACCATGGATGTGTTGTGCAGGGGGATATTTGAAGAATGTTGTTCTTAAGATAGATTTTAGAGTTTTCTATACTGAGTTCTGAATTGATGTGACCGATAACGGCTTTAACTTCTTCTTTAACAAAAAGTTTGGCACATTCTATGCCTGAGGAAACTTCTCCTTTATCGTCACAGACTATTAATTCGATCTTAGGATTATTTTTACTACGATTTCTGTTAAATTTATTGGCTACAGACTGAATGGAATTTAGGTGTGATAAGTATAGTTCATTACTAACACTGCTCAAAGGTAAACCAACTCCTATCTTAATAGATTTAATTTCTTTTTTTATAAGTTGCAATTCGGCTGCACTTAGTGGAGCTAGCTTTAAGCTAGAGATTAGATTTTGGGCAGTTTTACTCACTAAAAAATCTTTGAAACTTTTTATGCTTTGATTCCAGTGATTTTGACTGTCTTTGACGTTGTATACATAAATATTTCTTTTTAAAGAGATGTAACCGATATTGAAGTTTTCTTGATTAAAATCGATATTGTCAATTTTAATGACTTTAGTTTTATTATTAGAATTTTGAAAATCTATTATGCCCAGTGCATTTGGGTGCTTTTCGATTGATTTTAAAACATCAAGATCTTTAGCTGCATTGGAATAAGCTTTAATCTGTGAGACTTTAAATTCATTTATTAAAGAAGACTTGGTATAGAAATCATCATTGCGGATGGAGAGAATTTTTTTCTCAGAACCATTTAAAGTTTGCCAGTTACTTAGCTGTTTTTGAAATATTTGTTTTAGATTTTCTTTTGAAATAGTTTCAATAATGTTTTGATTGTTAACTACAGGTACAAGTACTGACTTCGCAATTAATTGTTGTTCAAAAATGTCTGAAGAGTATTTATCTATAGTGCCAATATACAAGTCAATTTTGTTTTTTTTGAGAAATTCTTCTGCTTGTTTTGGGTGAATTACTAATAAATTGATCTTTGTTTTATTCTGGCTTTGAAAACTTTTAGATAAAGCTTCGACCAATTTTTGGTCATTACCAAAACTGCCAATATTTAAGCTATCTACAGGAGCTTTATTAATTTGTGAGCAGCTAGTTGAGAGTAGTATGACTAATAAAAATAAGCTGATATGAGATATTCTATTGAGCATGTGTTCAGTATGCTTAGTATATAACTTATGGCTTAATCTTTAAGGGCTTATTAGATTTTATGTTAAGTGTAATACTAATTTGCTAAAATGTTAAGACGGAATGGGGTGGGTCATCTCTTAAATTAGTGAAGCTTAGTAATACGATGATTTTTAACACCAAAATAGGTCTTCAAGAAAACAGTTTGCTCAATAATAGAGAGCACTTAGAAAAGCTTATGGATAAAGAAGCTGATCTCAAGAGTATTCCAGAAATTGAGAATATTGACGTAGATTCACTAAAAAAAGAAGATTCACGAAAAGAACAGATTTCATTATTGTCAGCAGCGGAACCGTTTATTAATAAAGCTAAAATTACGCTTGCGCTTTCTGGGGCTATGTCCCATATATTAGCGTTCATTGTATCTGGAGCTGCAGTTGCAGATCGTGAGATACCTAGGCTTAGTGCTAGAAAGGATTTATTTGTAAATGTTGCAAGTACTTATTCTAGATATTTAAGTCCGATACCTCTTGCTTTAAATGCAATTAAAAAGCTCGCAGAACCAGAAAATTTTTGGCGTGGAGTAGCAGAGTTAAGTCTGATGACGAAGATGCTTGCTGGGCATGTTTCTCATTTACCTTTTTTCACTGGACTTTTAGCTGCTTATAACTCCCTTGATAAGCAGACTCGTGAGTTTTTTCAAGAAAATCCAGAAATAGAGGAGCATAAAACCCAATCATCTAAGCGTTTAGATCATTTAGCTTCTATTTTTAAGAATATGAAAACAATGATGAAGCATTCTTTAAAGGAGATTCAGGCTGGTAAAGATAAATTTAAACATTTTTCAAGGTTAACTGTAGTTCCAGGTTTTACTTTGCCATTTTTTTATGGCATGGTTTTTGGTAGAGGCGAGAAGCTTAATTTATTTACACATAAATTAATTCGTTGGGCTAGGTCTGTAGTTGGTATGGTGTCTGATGCTGATAAAGTTCTTAATGGTAAGGATAAATTTATTAAAAATATTGGTGCTGCATTCTTTGCAGATAGTGCTGTTAATTCACTCTCACCATGGCTAGAAGGGAATGATGATGCACGGAATACTGCTGGTAATTTCTCTGCAGCTATTTCTGAGTTTGGTAATTTTGTATATTCTATTTATCTTCAGGCGCAGAAGGATAAGGCTGCAAAGGTGGCCTTGTTGGCATCTGCTAAGTAGTTACTTGATTGGAAGTTTTAAGTTGCTCTAATTGAGATATATAGCCTTCAATTGAATGATCTTTGACTAAATTCCAAGAATTTCCAAAGGTAATAGGAAAGCTTCTATTAACGTGTTCGTAGTGAAAGGTATGCAGAATAGGTGGACAGTAATCTGGTGGCAATCTCGGGATTTCATCATTACTATTAACCACTCTCCAGCTAATTCCGACTGTATTATCAAAAGTTGTTGCAAAATTTGCATCACCAACTCTTGGAGCTGCAAAGCTGTAAATAGAAGCATCTGTGTGTATGGTGTTGGCGACTATGTCGCAGGCATTTAGAATAGCAAGTGCTCCACCTAGACTATGACCAGTTATCCAGAGATTTTTGTAGCTACCAGCTGCTAATTTAACAAGATAGTCCATGACTATTTTTTGAGGAGAATCTACTTTCGCGTCACCAGTGACATACATTTGATCAAATCCTTGTGCCACTTTTTCGCTGTTGTTTAAGAAACTACATTTAATTTGATCGAATTTAGCATCTTCTATCCATTCTTCTATATCTTGAGTACCTCGCCAAACTATATAAATATCTTGTAGTTTACTTGCAATAAAGCCTAATGGCATATTGTCTTTTTCATAAACAGCATCTAGGCTGCTTTCTAATGCATAGCCATTAGGTAGTTTCCAGTTTTGTTTATTTTGCCAAGCTTTATATTGGGCATAAGCTTCATTTGATAAATTTGCTAATTCTAATGCTCTGTTTATGTCAAAATTTGTAGGAAAATTATTGTAAGCAACCATGGAGATCAGCTTAACATGATTCTGTAAAAGCCTCAGTTTAAAGAAAATTCATTAATTTATTATCCTGATTAAGTGAATCTTATTTTTGATACTTTCATAATCTTTACAATCATTGCCATGGCAACGATTCAGGCACAAGAGAAAATGACGCTAGTTGTCTAAAAGGCAGGAAAGATATGAAAAGCAAATAGAAAAAAGATTTAGGCTTTACGGGACATTTGCGAATAGCTTAATCAGTAATTTTAAGGCTATGAATAAGCAAGTGGATGCTATTCAAAAATTAAATCGAGGTTTAGGTGAAAGCTTTGCTAAGTCAAGAAGACAGATTGTAGATCCAGAGAGGGAAGTTGATTTTGATATTAGTACAAAACTTTTAATTGAAGCTGTTGCTAAAACAAGCCCTTTTAAAGCCAGTCTGAAAGAAGCTTTTTCGATTTTAGATATTAAAAATATTAAAGATGTATTTCAGGAACCCATAGATACTTACTCTAATAAATCACCTACTCCTATCCCTGGCTTTACTGTGAAAGCTCAGGAGCGTTTTGTAAAGTTCTTAGCAACTAATTTACATACAACGTTTCCAGAAGATGATTTGAAAGCTCTTGCAGATTCACCTTTGATGAAATCTTTACGTTTACTTGCGAATGATAAAAAGGCTGATAGAGATTTACGTACTACTACTAAGAAATTATTAATGGAGTTTAATTATCATGCTCCATCTGCACAGCATATCCATGGCTAAGCTAAAATGTAATTAGTTTATGCTTTTAACGTCAAATCCTATATTAAATAAAGCTTTAGAAGGTGAGCGAATCACTTCAGAAGAAGCCCTTGAGCTTTTTGAAAATGCTGATCTTCTAGAATTGGCTTATGTAGCGAATGAAAAACGCCAGAAGCTTCACCCAGATAGCGAAGCTGTTACTTATGTAGTGCAGCGTAATATTAATTACAGTAATGTTTGCACAGCGAGTTGTAGCTTTTGTGCATTTTATACTTATCCTGGCGTAGATGATAAATCTAATCCAGCTTATACACTCGATTACGAGACGCAAATAAAACCGAAAATCGCAGAACTTGTTGCTATAAATGGTACTGAGATTCTTTTACAAGGAGGTCATAATCCAGAACTAGGTTTGGATTATTATCAAGAACTGTTTATTAATATTAAAAGAGATTTTCCTTCTGTAACCTTGCATGCTCTTAGTCCTTCTGAAATTAATCATATTGCTGAAAAATATTTTACTCCTGTCTCTGCTTATGGAGATGGTACTAAAATAGCTAATATTAAAGAACCTAGTTTAGAGGAAATTAAGATAGTACTCTTAGCTTTAAAAGAAGCTGGTATGGATTCTCTACCAGGTGCTGGTGCTGAAATTCTTACTGAGAGAGTGAGGTTAATTATCGCTCCTAAAAAGATTAATTCACAGCGTTGGCTAGATATAATGGAAGTCGCTCATAGTATAGGTTTTAAATCATCAGCGACTATGATGTATGGTCATGTGGAGACTTATGAAGACAGAGTGGAGCATTTAAAAGCCTTACGTGATTTACAGGATAGGACTAATGGTTTTACCGCCTTTGTACTCTGGAATTTTCAGCGTGGGGATACGCCACTTGGGAAAATCATGAATGCTTATGAACGTGATGGGAAATTACCTAAATATAATAAAGATTCATCTGGTGAAGAATATTTGCGTTCGCTTGCTGTTTCTAGGATATTTTTAGATAATTTTAAAAATTTTCAAGCTAGCTGGGTGACGCAAGGTCATGAAATCGGTCAGCTTTCTTTAAATTTTGGCTGTAATGATTTAGGTGGAAATATGATGGAGGAGAATGTCGTCTCGGCTGCTAATACGACATATAGGACTTCAGTGCAGCAAATGGAATACTTTATTGAAGCTTGCGGGCGTGAAGCTATGCAGAGAGATACTCAATATAATTTAGTGAATTTTTAAGTCTTTTTACTAATGATAAGATTTATACTTTGAATCACTAAATTATGCATTATCAAGGGATTATTCATAGATATAAAAAATATTTACCAGTGACGGATGCTACGCCGATCGTTAGTCTCTGTGAGGGGCGTACGCCACTTGTGGAAGCTATGAATATCGCTAAGCTTACAGGCGTTAAGGGTTTAAAAGTTTTCTGTAAAATAGAGGGACTTAATCCATCTGGATCTTTTAAGGATAGAGGTATGACTATGGCTGTATCGAAGGCTGTAGAGGAAGGGGCTAAAAAAATCATCTGTGCAAGTACTGGTAATACTAGTGCTGCTGCTGCTGCCTATGCTTCAAGAGTAAGAGCTATGGGCTATGAAATGGAATCTTTTGTCATTATTCCAGCAGGCTATGTTGCACTTGGAAAGCTCTCACAGGCGATGATCTATGGCTCTAAGGTTATTCAAGTTAGGGGTAATTTTGATGATGCTTTAAATATAGTAAAATCTCTATCTGAGAATTATCCTATTGAACTTGTTAATTCATTAAACCCTTATCGTATTGAGGGGCAGAAGACTGGAGCTTTTGAGATAGTAGATGAGCTTGGCGAAAGCCCTGACTATCTTTTTTTGCCTGTAGGTAATGCGGGTAATATAACAGCCTACTGGAAAGGTTTTAAAGAGTATGTTCCAGAGAATCAGAAAAGACCTCACATGTATGGCTTTCAGGCAGAAGGGGCTTCACCTATAGTAAATAAGCGAGTTTTTGATAAACCAGAAACTATAGCTACAGCGATTCGTATTGGTAATCCAGCGAGCTGGGAGCAGGCTAATAGGGCTTTAAGTGAGTCTAATGGTCATATTGATTCGGTTACAGATCGTGAGATATTAGACGCTTATAAACTCTTGCATCAAATGGATGGTATAGCCTGCGAGCCCTCTTCTGCGACTGGAGTTGCTGGTCTTTTAAAAGCTGCTAAGCAAGGGCTAGTACCAGAAAATTCGACTGTGGTCTGTATACTCACTGGTAATGGCTTGAAAGATCCTTCTACGGCGATTAAAGAAGTAGACATGGACGAAAATGAGACTTATCCCGCTGATGCTGCTGAAATTATTAAAGTGCTTGGTTTGCAGAGTCTTTCAGGGGTAGTTTCTTGATTATTAATAATCTCAAGCTTAATTCTAGATCTCCAGTTTCCAAAATCTTTTTCTCTAGGTTTGGCACAGCCCAGCCCAGAAGCTGTTTATAAAAAGCTTTGAATTCGTGTAGGCATTGATTTTTAAAATCGCCCTGTATTTTATATTGATCAGCTAAAAAATAATCTAATTCATAAAGATTGTCTATGTTATAGCTGAATTTTTTTAAAGTCTCTATTTGAGATGCTTCTAGCTTGGTATTATTAAATTTAAGAAATTTTTCTTTAACGATAATTTTTTTCAGTAATACTTCTGCCGAGTTTAAATATTCTTTACTAGTCAGTTGTTGTTTGTTGTTGAGGATAATTTGATTTAGAGATTCATAGTTAGCTAAATAATCAGAATTGTTACCTATGACATCTTTGAAATTTTTCAGCAGTATTTCTTCTTTGTGAGAGAGTTTGAATCTTGCTGATTGATTTATCTGCTGTTGAATTTCGAGTTCAGTCTTAAATATATTTGTTAGAAAAAGCAGAATAATTAGACTAATTAGAATGAGTGAATTTCTAAGATTTATATTGCTACGAATTTTAGTGATGTTATCTATTTCTTTTTTTGGTTCGTGGTATTTAGGGAAAAATAAGCTGATCACAGTTCCTTGATTAAGTAGGGAGCTGATGTCAAGTTCTATATCATTATATTTAAGTATCTCGGATACCGATTTTAAGCCATGACCAGAGGTTTTAGGGTCTAGATTCTTAAATGATTTTTCTAGATCTAGGTTAAAACTGTTTTCCAATGATAGTATTTTCAGCTTCCAGTAATTTTTAGAGTCATCTAGGCTGATTTTCACTTCTCCAGAACTGTGTTTTAGAGCATTTTCTATTAAGTTAAAAACAGCTTTAGCTATTAAAGAGAAGTTTCCATATATTAGGGCGTTATTTTGGTATATATTATCCTCAGTTCTAACTCTTTTTAAAGTGAAGATTTCCATTAACTCAAGCTCTATTAGGTCTTTTAAATCTATAATAGATTTTGAATAATTGTGAAACTCTGTCTGAGTACTATTTTGTGAATTCTGTATCTCTGTAAATATTTCTCTGAAATGATACTCACTGCCTTTTAAGAAGCTTATTAAATGGTTTAAATCATTAAGCTCTTCGCTACTAAGAGCAGCTTTTCCTTCTTCAGAGAGCTTTTTGCTAATATCTTTTAATGAACTGTTTGCTAAGCTGAATAGATTTGCAGAGTCATGCAGATATGAACTTGTTAGTGCAAGGAGCTTATGAAGCTGTTCTTTGTTAAGTTTTTTAGCTTTCATTTTTTTTGATTTTACTGCTTTTTTAACCTGAATATAAAAAATATCTGAATAACACTTAATAAAAGTAAACTGAGTATAGAAAAACATACGTAAATAAAATAACTGAGATTATTAAAGCTAAATTCGGAGAGGATTTTATAGAGAAAGTTAAAGCCAAATGGTAAAAGGCTTATTCCTAAAAGAATTTTAAGGCTATAAGAGAAAATACTAAAGGGATTCTTATCTAGGTTATTTAGGAGAAATACTGGTGAAAATACTTTAGCGAAAATAACTAAAATGATGCTGCCAAGAAGGCTTATGATGAATATAAATTGTGAAATGCTGTCAATGAAAGCCAATATCAAACCTGGGAAATAACCATAATCATTTAATATCGCTGTCCAGCTTTCAATTAGCAGTGTTTCATGACTATGAAAGAGAGAAAAACTTAATGATTCATTATTAAGTAGGCTGTTAAATCCATTATTTATCAAGCTAAAACCTTTGAAAATAAAGTCCCAGACACTATCTAGCATTATTAGTAAGCTTATTGTTAAAAATAAGCTGCTGAAAAGGTTTTTAAATTCATTAGTCTCTTGGTGAGCTGTTTTATCGCTACTTTTGAAAAAAGCTATATCTAAAATTTTAAACATACTTGAAAGTATTAATAGTAAAAGAATAATTTTTCGCAGAAATGAGAAAGTGTTCTCTGCAAGTGGTGTTTTCATTATTTTTTCTAGAATTATCATTAACTTAGTATCAGTTGAGCTATTCGTTAAATCCTCATTTAGAAAATTTATACAGTCAAGATGTGCCTGTAAATTACTATTTAAAATCTCCTCACTAGTTTTACGCCTTTGATATTCAAAAAAACCAGTGAAAGTATCTTTGAGAGCGTTATTAACGCCATCTTGTACTTGATATTTGACATTGATTATGCCATCAGCTAGACCGATGATTTTATTTGCAGCACCTAATGTAAAAGTTCTTTCGATAGTCTGTTTACTAAGTTCGGTAGATCTTAAAATAAAATCATCAGGCGTCTCTAAGGGTGCTAGGGGACTGCTACCTGTATGAAAATAGATGCGACGATTATCTATTTCTGGATATTTGTTTGCTTGACTATCAGCGATTCTGATAATATCACCAAGCCTAAAGGCATGGCTAGGAGTACTTATAAGTAAAAATAAAACTAGGGGAAATATTCGCATTTTAATTTTCTTTTATGGATAAGATTTTCTCTAATCTGTGAGTTTCAGTGTTTATAAGTATTTCTATGATTAAATTACGTTCAGAGCTTTCTAAATCAGTGAAGCTTTCTTTTCCGAAACAGATAACTTTTACTAAAATATTATCTATATTCTCGGTGTATATTTTATTTATTTGAAATTCGCTCTTAATCTTGTTTTGACTGCGCGTATCTATTTCTTGCATTAAATATTGGGTGAAAAAAGTCTCCTCAGTATTTTCTTTTAACCATTGAGATTGTTCTTGCTTGTCATTAATATCCTTTGAAAACAGCTTAGATAGATACACTTGCGTGAAGTTTTCTATACTGAAATTATTATTTTCACCAGTCAGTAGAGCTGCTTTAGCTTTACTATTCTTAGAATTTTCGTTATTTCTGAAAATACTATTATCAATAAAAACTCGATTCTTACTATTTAAAAGCTTTTTGCAGTGATAAATTTCATAAGTCATTAAAGCTAGAGATATGAATAGAAAGGCGATTGCAGTCAATAATATTTTTACTATCGAGGGTAGGTAAAGTATTTTAAGTAAATATTTTAAAGAGTTATATTTTAGTACCATATATTTTTTCCTGCATTTTTTTCAGGGTGTATCTTGCGATACTCATATCTTCTATATTTTCCTTGTAGTTAGAATTTTTTAGATTAGCTGCTTTAATTTCATTAAAGATTAACTGCCTTTCCCTAACTACCTCTGCACTAGAATTTGTTAAAAATAGTTCATCCTCATCTGCTTTAAATTTAATTAAACCAGAGAATTTAGAGGTTTTTAGTAGAGCTGTTCCTCTATCTTTAATCTCCTGCGACTCTAGTAGCCTAAGTTCCCGCTCATTAAGATTTAAGTGGCTATTTAGTTCTGCTTTATCAGTATTTTCTTTACATTGGAAAATGAAACTACTTGCAGCAGAGGAGTGTATATCACGAGTTAAATCTGAAGGCTTCTGAGATATGGTCCATAAGCCTAAATTCATAGCTCTGCCAGTGCGTGCTAATTTGCTGATAAGCTTTTTACTAATAAGGTTCTCTTCTTCGTAAATTAATTTCCAAGCTTCGTCTATCACTAAATAAATAGTGCTATCTAGCTCCCCTACTGCATTTTCTATTTGTAAGAAAATGTTTTCTAGGTACATATTTGTCTGAGCTTTATTCTTCTCAATGCTATGAAAATTAACTAAGCTTATATTTTTTTTAAACAGTAATAAGTTATTAAATGATTCGGGGGAATTATAAATTTCCCCGCCCATATAAGCAGTAAAAAATTCCCAGCCAAGTAAAGTACTATCTAAAATAATAAATTTAGCTTTAGGGTTAAAGCATCTTTTAATTAAAAGCTTTACAGCAAGTGACTTTCCTGAGCCAGAGTCACCTATGAAATTAATAGATTTATTGTTGCAGAATTTAGTATTTTCAGGTGTGAAATATACTAAGGATTTATCATCTAGCTTATAGCCAATTAATGCTCCGTTCTCCATACATGTTCTATCTTCTATAAATGGATTTAAGTGACTTAAGTCTTTAGATGTTATTAAAAATGGGAGTTTCGTCAGTTCTTCTGTATAGAATTGTCGCTGTAAATATTTAGCTTCGTTAAAACTAAATAATGACTGGCTAGTAGCTATTTTTAGGATATTTTTTTCTAGAGTGTCTTTACTAGAGCTGTATAACTTGAGTATGATTTGTAAATCTGCAATGAAACTATTATCATAGATCTCTTGGTAGAGTGATTTTAGGGAATTTAAGTGGCTTTTATTGCTCAGTGCTGCTTTAGTAAAACTTTCTAGAAAGTTTACCTTATGGCTAATTATAGATTTCTCTCGATTTAAATTTCGCTCCCATAAAATGATACATAATTCACTAGTGCAGTTTAGGTTCTTTAGAAAATTATTTAATGCTTCGAAGTTAGCATTTTCAAGCTCAAGATCTTTTAGGGAAAGGCATTTAATATATTCATTACTTTTAATATAATTAATTCTTTCCTTGAAATTATTTTTATTAGTTTTTTCAGTATCTGAAATGATTTCAAGATCAAGGTTGCTTGCGCTACTGAAGAGTTCTAGATGATATTCTACTTGTTCTAAAGTCTTCTTCGAATTACTGTTTACCTCAATTTCTAAAAATCTATATGGGTGAAATATTTTTTCTTTATTTTGAGAAGGACTATTCTTGGTTATATCAGTCTCTTTGACATCTTCTGCATTGATAAAGATTCTGAATTTAATTTCAGTTTTAGAATTTCGATACGTTAGTATATTTTCCAAAAGCTTTTGCCAGAGAAGCTTTGATTCATCTGTCTCGAGTTTACTTGCTGTAGAGTAATTAATTAACTTTTTGATTCGGTAGCTTTTACTGTAGGATTTTACTTTTTTAGGAATTTTAAATAAGTAATTGATTTTCTCATGCATGCTGTTTAAGCAAGATTCTGATTGGTTTTTAGGTTTAACTAATAGTGCATAGCTTATATATTTTATAAAGAAATGACTTTCGCTAAGATTCAGTTTAGTACTGCGATAGCAAATCCAGATAAAAGTAAAGCTACTTAGAATCCATATAGCAAGTGGACTATCTATCTGTATTTGAAGTAGCTGTATTAAATAAAGATATAAGCTTAGAAATAGAGTTCCTAATGAAATTTCTTTTAAACTTAGTCCACTAAAGACTTCTATATCTTTTTTTAAAGCAAAGTATTTTTTTATCATCTGAGTTATTTTGATATTTACTGAATTTTATTTGATCTTTATAGCAGCCATGCCGCGAGATAAGTTACTTAATAGGTTATAGCCACCGATGAAAATTGCTATTAAGGGTGATATTTGCTGTAGTAATTCCGCTGCCTGAGCGATAAGAGCTGAAAAACGCTCGAAACTATCTAAAACACCGGAGTTTAGGTAAGAGTCTGAGAAAACTACTGAGACATTAAAGTCCGAAGCGAGATCTTTAATGATTTTAAAAAGCATAGGTAATATTTGGATTAAAAATATCGCAAAAACTGTAGTGCCGACTGAAGTTAAGATGCTATAGTCGTGAGCTTTTGCTTTAAAAATAGGGTTTGAAATGATATTAATACTCGGACTTTTTAATACTTTTATTCGATCAAAATATCTATGAGTGAGTTTATGGCTCAGGTAATGAATGCCGATGTAGCTTATGGTACTAATACTAATTGTGCTGATTTGCATGATTTATTCTCCTTTTAATAATTCGTTTAAAGCTCTAAGTGCAAGTTTTAGCTCCTTTTCACTAGGCTCTTCTAAAAAAAATTTTTTCTGAATGAAGTATATGCTGAGTATTCCTAAACCCAAGCTTAGGCAAATACTTAAAACGCTATTAAGGAAAAGATTTAAGACTATGAGTAAGCTCATACTAATAATTAATAAGTAAGCCTGAGTGCTGCCGCAGAAAAGTGAAAAGCTACTGCTCGCCTTGGCTTCAGCCATATTTGGGATTAAATCCTGTAGGTCTTTTTTGCTAATATCAGCTGAGCATTTAGCCGTTTTCCGCATAAAGCAGTTATAGACTTTATGCTCAGCTGCATGATATCTCTTTAGTGAAGCTGTAATTTTCTGCTTAGGGGGTGTTATCTGTTGAGAAGCTTTTATGCAGCCGCTTTCGATTCTGTTTCTTATTAAGGGTGAATATTTTG
The DNA here is from genome assembly GCA_947459525.1 of Candidatus Caenarcanales bacterium. Classification (GTDB taxonomy): domain Bacteria; phylum Cyanobacteriota; class Vampirovibrionia; order LMEP-6097; family LMEP-6097; genus LMEP-6097. The sequence continues at coordinate 5,860 of CANHDW010000013.1, read as the reverse complement.
CGAAGGCTATTTTATCTCTAGTGGCGAAATATACGGCGTCTTCTTCTACGTATGCATCCATAAAAGATATTTTGCTCTTTATGAATATGAAATTTTAAGGGGTCATTTTTCCCCAAAAATAAGATCTGATAAAAAATCCTAAAATTAGTATCTTTCTTAATTCTTATTTTAGATAATGTGCTTTATAAGCCGCTCGTTCGAGCTGTTTTAAGAAAAAATCTAAATTATTATTTTCATTAAATACTATAGTCTTTAAATTAGCTTCTATAGATTCTAGTGGAATATCTTTTTTTACTTTATTTTTAAAATGTTTTTGAATTAATGGAGCCAAGCTTTTATGATTTTTGGTTCCAGAGAGTTTTCGTAAAACATTTATAGACTCTTTAGTAAATTCATCTACTAACTCTTTGTTAGCCTCATAGTAATCTTCACGTACTACTAAAAGCGTGGTGGGGTATTGATTAATTTGTTTAAGTTTATTGGGAAAAATTTTAGCACCATCTACATAACCTTTATTTAATAACATAGAACCCCAGGGTTCAGTTACTAGTGTGGCATCTATAGATTTATTATGAAAAGCGAACTCTAGCTCAGCTGGAGAGATAGCATAAAAATCTTGAGCTAAATCTTTTAAATAAAGCTTGGCCAGAAGATCTTGAGTATTACCAAATTGAGGAATTGCTATTTTAAGGTTTTTAATTTGATCTTTGCTTTGGTTGAGAACATCTTGGCTGAGTACGAACACATTTGCACCATAGGCATAAGCTCCAAGTAATTTTAGTTTGAAACCCTTATCTATAGCAGTTAGATAAGGACCGGGGCCGATAAAAGCTAGATCAAGATTCTTCGTTAAGAGATTATTTAAAAGATAGCCACCTGCACTAAAGTGATAAGGTTTTATCCTATCTTTAAAGCTAGATTTTTCTAAAAGTACCATTGGTACTGCATGGGTGATATTAAGTAAATAGCCCATCCTGATTTCAGATGAGCTATTTGCTTGATTGTTTATATTACAGGACGAACTAACTAGAATAAAAACGATAAAAAGATTTATCGTAAGGATTTTAGAAATTAGTCCTCTCATCATTATTTAGCTGCTAATGCTTTATTTTTAAAGTTCCAAGCTTTAATGCCATAAGCTTTAATCTTAAGCTGAGCGCCAGGTTTACCAGGTACTGGTCCTTTAACTAAAAGAACTTTAGTTTCTGGTGAATAAGAAACTACTTTAACTTTTTGAGTCGTAACTGTTTCATTACCAAGCATAGTAGGCATTCTCTTACCAGGAAGAACCCTACCCGGAGTAGTACCTGCACCTAGTGAACCTATCTGTCTTTTAGATTTAGAACCATGAGACTTTCTTCCGATACGTCCATTATGAGCTTTAACGAAACCTTGGAAACCTTTACCGATAGATGTTCCAGTGATATCTACTTTTTCTAAATCTTTAAAAAACTCTTCAGCATTAACTTCATCACCCACTTTAAGGTCTGAAGCATCTTCCGAAGTTCTAACTTCGATTAATTTTCTAAAAGCTTCTAGATTCTTAGTTTTAAACTGACCTAAAGTAGGCTTATTTAAAGCTTTCTCTTTAGTTTTAAAAGCAGCTAGCTGAACTGATGAGTAGCCGTGCTTTTCTTTAGTTTTTACTTCTGTAATAACGTTTTCTGCGATTAATATAGCTGTAACCGCTACGACAAGACCCTTGTCGTCGAATATCTGAGTCATACCAAGCTTCTTACCTAGTAGTCCTAATTCTTTCTGATCCATTTTTTCTCCTTTTCACAGTAACTCTTAGATATAAAGTTCTAAGAGCCTTCATGAATTTCCTGATAAATTTTAACACAAAGTACCGTGTTAGCACTGTTAAAACTTTTGTAAAGACCTTTATAATAGTCGATTTCAGAGTTGATTCAGTGCCTTTAATTTTGAAGCTCTGTGCTTATACCATTCTCTTGAATTCTTGATTTAAGATTAAAAAATAGAAATTCTTATTGCAAATAATAAGTCCCTTGCACTAAAATTATTTAAGTTCATGTGCCCCCATCGTCTAGAGGCCTAGGACATTCGGTTTTCATCCGAACAACAGGGATTCGAATTCCCTTGGGGGTACCAAATTTTTTTAGCGGAATTAATATCTTCTTTTATCTGTTTAGTTAATTCTTCTTTCGATGAAAATTTCTTTTCTTCACGAATTTTATCTATAAATTCTAATTCTAATTCAGTATTGTAAAGATTTCCGCTGAAATCTAATAAATGAGCTTCGATACTTAATTCTTGTTTGTTGCCGAAAGTTGGTCTATAGCCGATATTTATTAAGCAGTGATATCTATTTTTTGATATTACTTCAGCTGTAGCTAAATACACTCCAGGTTTAGGTTTAATTAATTCATCTGATATTTTTAAATTAGCAGTAGGGAAGCCTAATTCTTTACCTCTACCATCTCCATGAATAACAGTGCCTCTTAATGTAAAATTTCGGCCCAGTAATTTATTAGCTTCTCGAATATTACCTTCAGTAAGCTGTTCGCGAATCCTAGAGCTGCTCACTAGATCACCATCTATTTTAAAAGCTTCTTTAATAGTCAAAGACAGATAATTCTCTTTACAGAACTCTTTTAAAAACTCTACATTCCCACTGCGATTTTTACCAAAATGATGATCATATCCTACTGAAACACTTTTAGCGTTTAAAACGGCGAGAAGGTAGTTTCTGAGATATTCATCTGGACTCATGTTCATAATCTCTAATGAGAATTTTATTCCTAAAACATAATCCACACCAAGTTCTTTAAAAAGTTTTAAACGGGTCTGGAAATCAGTAATTAGGCTTGGACTATTATTTATGGTAAGCGAACGAGGGTGATTTTCAAAAGTTAAAATAACTGAATTTAAATCTCGCTCTAAAGCTTCTTGCTGAGCGGCTTTGATGATGCTCTGGTGACCAAGGTGTACTCCATCAAATATTCCTAGTGCTACTGATGAAGCTGAGAAAAGTAATTCCTGAGGGCTGTGTAGAATTTCTATTTCTTTAAAAGAAAATTCCTGATCATGTTTTAAGTTAAATAGTTTCAATTAAGCACCAATATTCAAGTTAAACAATGCACTTGGCTGGATTTTTTTTGCATAAAGGGCTTTACCAACCACTACACCTCTTAGTGGTTGATTCTCATTAAGGTGATTAATTAATAATTTAACATCATCAAGACCAGAAATTCCACCACTGGCAATCGTGTCAATTCCTGTAGCAGTCATGAATTCAACTAATTCTGTTATATTAGGACCTCTAAGAGTACCATCCCTATGAATATCAGTGTAGATAACAGTCTTAAGACCATAAGTTTCTTTATATTCTTTAGCTATGTCTATAGCTTTAATTTTAGAGTTTTCTTGCCAGCCATTAATAGCTAAATAACCATCACGACAATCCAGACCAACTACTACTTTATCTGGACCAAAATGCTTAAGAGCATCTTTTACCATTTGAGGATTTTTTACTATAGCGCTGCCAATAATGATTCTATTTACACCAGCATTTAAAATTTGTTCTGCGATATTTAGATCACGGATTCCACCGCCTACTTGAATATATAGATTAACAGAAGAGACTAAATTTTTAATTAAAGCTAGATTGCGCAGCATGCCAGATTTAGCACCATCTAAGTCTACTACGTGTAAATATTTCGCACCCTCTGATTCTAATTTTCTTGCGACGAACGCAGGATCTTTATTATAAACAGTCTCATCATTGAAATCACCCTGATAAAGCCTTACACAGTTACCTTCAAGAATATCTATAGCTGGAAACACAGCAAATTTATCCTTCTGGACTGAAGTGGTGTTAACTCTGATCTTATCTTCTTCGCGGGGCACTTTCATAATTATAGCCTTTTCGTGAAATGGAGTTTTAGTTATATTTAAATCTGTGAATTATTTAGAGTAATTTCTTAAAATAGGCTCAAAATGTGAGGTATCAACTGGCTCATAAGAAATATCTACTTCCCCATTTTTATAACTAGCGATAGTCGTTTTTAACCAATCACTATCATTACGATCGGGATATTCTGGCTTATAGTGAGCTCCACGAGATTCTTTTCTGAGAAGAGCACTTTTAGTGATAACTTCAGCAAGATCAAACATGTGATGAAGTTCTCTCATATAAAATAAACTTTGGTTTGCCCATTTACTAGTATCTGGGATTTGGACCTGTTTAAATTTATCTCTTAAGCCTTTAATGCCTTCTAGCGTATCTGATAAATCTTTATCGTATCTTACTACGGTTACATGCTTAGTCATCATGTTTCCAAGATCAATATGAATTGCTCTTGCATTCTCTTTGCCAGACTGACTCGTTAATTTATTAATTAAGGACTGCTCTGCTTCTAACTGTCTATTAAAGATACTTTCATCTATATCAGTATAGGATTTTTCTAGTCCGTTAATGTAATCTAACACGGCAAGACCAGCTTCCAGACCACCAAAGGTACAAGATAGTAAGCTGTTCGCTCCCAACCTGTTCGCTCCATGATACTGATATTCACACTCTCCAGCAGCAAAAAGACCGGGTATATTAGTCATCTGTTTTTCATTATCTACCCACAGACCGCCCATACTGTAATGCACTGAAGGGAAAACTTCCATCGGAACTTCACGTGGATCGACACCTTTAAATTTCTCATAAATCTCTAGAATACCGCCTAGTTTCTTATCTAATTCTTCACGCGTTTTATGAGTTAAGTCTAAATAGACAAATGGTCTACCATGTACTCCTAGACCTTGTTTATGGACTACATCGAAAATTTCTCTAGTCGCTATATCACGTGGGACTAAGTTCCCATATTTAGGATATTTTTCTTCAAGGAAATACCATTTCTCACCATTTTTCCAAGTCCAAATTCTACCACCTTCACCACGAGCGGATTCTGACATTAATCTATCTTTATCAGAGCCGGGTATCGCAGTCGGGTGTACTTGAATAAACTCCCCGTTCGCATATTTTACGCCTTGTTTAAATGAAGTAGAAGCTGCAATACCATTATTAATAGTGCCGTTAGTCGATCTGCCGAAGACGTTCCCTGGTCCACCAGTAGCTATAATAACAGCGTTCGCTTTAAAGGCCCTAAGCTCCATGGTATCTAGGTTTTGAGCGACTATGCCCCTGCAGACACCGTTATCATCGATAACATTAGAAAGCATTTCCCAGCCTTCATATTTAGTAACTTTTCCTTGCGCTTCGAATCTTCTTACTTGCTCATCTAGAGAATAAAGTAGCTGCTGACCAGTAGTAGCTCCAGCGAAAGCAGTTCTGTGATAAAGCGTTCCACCAAATCTTCTGAAATCTAAATGTCCTTCTGGAGTTCTGTTAAACATTACTCCGAATCTATCAAAAAGATCAATTACACTTGGTGCAGCCTTACACATTCTCACTATAGGACCTTGATTGGCTAAAAAATCACCACCATAAACTGTGTCAAATGCATGCTTCTCTACGCTATCGCCTTCACCTTTAATATTTTTAGCAGCATTGATACCACCTTGGGCACATGCTGAGTGAGAACGTTTTACTGGGACTATAGATATTAAATCTACACTAGCTCCTTTCTGCACTGCATTTAGTACAGCAGCTAAGCCTCCGAGTCCACCACCAACTACTACAATTTTTTGATCTACTTTAGACATACAATAAAATTTTACCCAGTCTTCATTTTAACAGTATCCTGAATTCAGATCTGAAGTTAAATTTTTAATAATTTAAGCAAATTGTTAATTAGATTTCAGAGAGAAGTTTATCAAGAGAGATGGAATTTCTGCAAGAAATTCCATCTCTCTTCACTTTATGCCATTAGCATGGCTAGCGCGAACC
>CANHDW010000012.1 GCA_947459525.1 Candidatus Caenarcanales bacterium | reverse complement strand
TTATTAGAATATACAAAGTGGGAAAACTTTGAGAAGACTATCATTCGCGCAATGCAGTCTTGTAAAACCAGCTCTGAGATTGAAGAAAACCATTTTCTTGAGCTCAGGAAAATGGTTCAAATCGGCTCTAGCTCAGGGCGTGAAATAAAGGACTATATGCTAACCCGTTATGCATGCTATCTCATTGCCCAAAATGGTGATCCTCAAAGAGCATGTCAAAAATAATAGAGATGTTAGAGCAGTTTTAAAAAAAGCGATATAAAGCCAGAAGAGCTTCCCTCAGAAGAAGATATTAAAAAATTACAAAGACAGGTTCAAGCACAGAATAAAAAGCTCTTGAAAGGAGAAGGTTCTTTTAGAGAGGATTTTACCTGATGCCGCTAAATTAAAAAATAAGTTAGAAAATTTTTCTGTATAAATCAGGTCATGCTAGCCATTCTCGCCATTTCGCAAAATGGTGCTCTGAAAACAAAGGTAGAATTACCTATTTAATATTTAAAGAAAAAAAGAGAGATGGAAAATATGAAGCCCTGTTAATATCAACTACCAGAATTCAGATGTGAGGATAAACAAAAAAAATACATGGATATATCTAACACTATCAATCTCGCAACTGATTTATTTGAAAATGATTTACAGATAGATTCAGCTCTTAATCTCATCAATAAACTCTGCAAGGAAAAGCTATTTAATCAATTATCAAATGAATTTAAATACAAAATTTATATTTTAAAAGCTCGCATATTACAGTCTAGAACTTGGTTTCTCGAAAAAACAGACCGCAGTCAAATTGCTGACTATTACTTCCAAGCAAGTGAATATGCTTCAGAAGCTTCTTCTGAAAAGCACTTATCCAAAGCTCATGGATATTTCTACACCGAAGACCCAAGAGCCGCTCATCAAGAACTAAATCAAATACTAAGCCAAGACCCTACTAATCTCAATGCCATTTATCTTAAAGTGAGATATTCAGAAACTGAAGAGTATCTAAAATCCTTTTTAGATACTTTAGATTTAACTATAAGCAGAAAACCATTATTTAAAGCAAATCTAGCTGTTTTTTACTATAACCAGAAAAATTTCAACAAAGGAAAAAGCTTACTCAAAGAAGCTCTTGTCTTTTGAACTCAAAAAAATTGAAGAATTATCTTATCTAAATATCTTCTTCAATAGATATCAGCTAGAAGCCATTGATTTAATGAAGCAGTCAAAATTAAATGAAGATAAGAGAAAAGAGCTGGAGAACCTAATACCTGAAATAGATTCTTACTGGAATAAAATTAAAGCCTTAGAAATTTCCAAGTATTACACTTCTTTTTTACTTAGTAAGCTAGGTTATTTATCCTTTCAGCACAAATACGAGGAGATGCTCAAAGTTTGTAATGAAGGACTTTCTAGATGTGAAGAAAGTTCATATGAATTTTCAGAATTTAATTTTCAAAAAACAATAGCAAACTGTGAGCTAGAAAATTATAACGAAGCTTACCAAAGCATCTTAAAAGTTAATTTGGTTCAACTCCCTTATGCAAAGCCATCTCTAGCTGAAGTTAAATTTAAAATAGGTCAATTTAAAGAAAAAAAAGAGAATCCCTAGTCAGCTCTCGCTAATATATTAGAGTGGATATCAATTCAGAAAACACCGAAAATAAAACCATGCCTCAATCCCAAAAAGTCTACGACTATACCATCATCGGTGCAGGTGTCGCAGGACTTGCAGTAGCAGCTTTACTCGCCAAAGATGGCTTTAAAGTAAAACTTATAGAATCTCACAGTAAACCTGGTGGCTGTGCAAGCTTCTTTAGGAATGAAGGCTTTCGCTATGATGTCGGAGCTACGACTTTAAGTGGCTTAGAAGAAGGGCAGCCCATCGCAGAGCTAATTAAAGAACTAGATTTAGATAAAGTAGTTTATAAAAATAAAATCGGCACAGAGGATAAAGAAACTTCACTTAGACTCAGCCACTCTGAAAGAGGCATTCAGATATTCCAAGATGGTCAAATCATCCATCGTTACACAGATAAAGAAAAGTGGATAAATGAATCCTATAAAAAATTAATTTTAAATAAAAATATAGACACAGAAAAAAATCATCGCGCCTTCTGGAATGAACTCTACCGTATAGAAAAAAGTGCTTTTAAAATTCTTAAAGTACATAAAAACCTTTTACCAAATAGTTTTCAAGATTATTTAAGCTGCCTAGCGCCTAGTAAGCTTTTAGCTAGCCTGTCTGGCTTAACTCATCTACCACAGCTCTATTTACCACTTAAATATTTACTTAAAAAATATTTCTTAAGCGATGAAACTGCTTTTATAAAATTTCTTGATGAGCAGCTTATAATCAGCACTCAGAATAATACAGAAAAAACACCGATATTCACTGCCGCTCTAGGCTTAACTTATGGCTCTAGTATCTACTACGTCTATGGCGGCGTGAATCAGCTTGCTGTAGCTTTACAAAAACGTGCAGAAGAGCTAGGTGCAGAGATCCTTATGCGGCGAGAAGTCTTACAAATAGATATAATTACTCTATCTCCAGTAAACTTATCAACAAAAAATAACACAAAGAATTCACTTTCAGAAGACTTTAGTAAAACTTATTTAATAAAAGATAAAACCGGTGAAGAACATCTAAGCCATAAGATCATCTCTAATCTTACATTCTGGAGCATGGCTAAACTAACTAAAGGTGAGACTCAAAACTTCTTTCAGGGCTTCGTTAATAAGTTTAGTTATGATATCAGTGCTTTTACTATCTATCTTGGTTTAAATACTAATCACATTCCTCCCACTGACTATGCACAGATAAATCTAAATAAGCAGATTCAGCACTGCTGTTCCCATTCTTTCTATATAAGCTATTCACGCACTGATGATGAGATAAAAGCCTCTGAGGGAGGATTAAATATAATTATTTCTACCCATACTAAAGCTCAAGAATGGCTTAATTTACCAGAAGATGAGTACCTAAAGAAGAAGGCAGAGACTGAATCTTATATTTTAGAAGAATTATTTAATACTATTCCTGAATTAGTAAAAGAAGGTGGAAACACAGAAAGTGGAATCGTGCGAAGCTCTATAGAATTAGCTAAAAGCGAATCAAGGATTAGCTTAGATAAAGTTAGACCTAAAATCAAATCTTTAATTTCAGGTACTGCTAAGACTTTTCTTCACTATACTAAACGCAAGAATGGTGTGGTGGGTGGGCTGCCTCACTCAGTAGATTATAGTTTCTTTGAATTAATGCCCAAAAAAGTTCCTAATGAAAATATCTACATGGTGGGAGATACTGGATTTCCTGGACAGGGATTAGTTTCCACTGTTTATTCAGCGCTTAGTGTTAGGGAGAGCCTGTGAAGTGAAAATCTATTAATGTATTAAGCTTCAGATGAGCCTAATGGGTAAATAATATTTTCTTCATATCTTTACCCTGAAATTTTAAAATCAAATATTAAAATTTCAGGGTAAAATAAAAACATGAAGTCTATCGCTAGAGAAGAAGCTTTACAAGACCTTGAAACAAAATTAAAAAGCTTCAAGAATAGCCTTTATAGAGCTAAGAGGCTTTGGCATAGAGACTTTCACTAAATTAAAAGAAACTAGCCGTAAATCTGAGCAGCTAGATATCAGTAGACTCTGGCTAAGAGGAGGTTTTCCACGTTCTTATCTATCTTCAAGCATAAAGGATTCTTATGAATGGCGAGAAAATTTCATAGAGACCTTTCTTGAAAGAGACATACCAAATTTAGGAATTAATATCCCCGCTAGAACCCTAAGGCAGTTCTGGACTATGCTTTCACATTATCATGGACAGGTATTCAATGCCTCTGAATTAGCTCGCAGCATGAATTTAAGCAGCCCTACTATTCAAAGATATTTAGATCTATTAAGTGGAACCTTTATTATTAGACAGTTACAGCCTTGGTTTTATAACGCAAAAAAACGCATCGTAAAAAGCCCTAAAATATACTTCAGAGACTCTGGTCTACTACACGTTTTCCTAAGCATAGACTCTAAAACAGCTTTAAATGGTCATCCCAAGCTAGGTGCTTCTTGGGAAGGCTTCGCTTTAGAAGAGTTTATAGCTTTTCATAAGCTAAGTGAACAAGAATGTTTTTTCTGGGGATTGCATACTGGAGCTGAGCTGGATTTGGTTTTTCAAAAATCAGGTAAATTATATGGCTTAGAAGTTAAATATAGTGATGCTCCTAAAATGACTAAGTCCATGCATTCAGCTCTAGCAGAACTGAATCTAGAAAAGCTATTTGTACTTTACCCAGGTAAAGATGCTTATAAATTAGATAAAAAAGTAGAAGTTATCGGAATAGAGACACTTTCAGCTTCAAGCTTAAAAACTACAGTTAACTAAAACACTGACGCTGCAAGCGTCACAGCCACATCTTCGATCTCGGGGATATGTGTTCCAGGGAAAGCCGTCTTAGTAGCAGAGTCCACCATAATACTACAGTAAGGGCAAGCCACACTGACTTTATCTGGCTTATGCTCATTTAATTCCTCAAAACGCATTACATTAATATGACTACCAGGCATTTCATACCAAATCTGAGCACCACCGCCGCCACAGCAAGTGCTTTTCTCCCTTTCATTAACAATGCTCTTCAACTGTAAACCAGGAATACTCTCAAGAATGAATCTAGGAGGATTAAACACACGATTATATCTACCTAAATAGCATGGGTCATGGTAAGTAACCGAGATATCTACAGAATTCTTAGGTATCAAGCGAGACTCCTGAATTAATTTAGCTAAAATCTCAGTATGGTGATAGATTTCGACATCTTCTAGACCAAACTCTGTGTACTCATTCTTAAAAGTATTATAGACATGCGGGCACTGAGTAATAATCTTTTTAACCCCAAAGGCTTTAAAAATCTCAATATTTTCCATGACTATTTCTTGAAACATGGCTTCATCACCAGCTCTACGAGCGATATCCCCAGAACTCTTCTCTTCATTACCCAAGATAGCAAAACTAAGCCCGGCAGCCTCAAACAATCTAGCATTAGCTTTAGATACCTCTATGTTACGAGTATCATAGGAACCAGGACTACCCACCCAGTATAAATATTCAAACTCAGCTTCCGTACGGCTTAAAACTTTAAGATCCATATCATATTCAGATTTAAGAGTATCTACCCACTTCTCTCTATCACTAGGAGCAAGTCCCCAAGGATTAGATTTAGTACGAACGTTCTTAAGTGTAGACTGTAAATTAGCTGGAGCTTGATTCATCGCAAGCAAACCACGCCTCATATCTATGATAGTGTCTACATGCTCAATTAAGACTGGACACTCTTCTACACAGGCGTTACAAGAAGTACATGACCAGAGTACGTCAGGGTTAATAAATTCATACAAACTCGGAGAGTGTTCTTCGTGCTCAGCAGATTTATTGCTAAAACCACTAACATGGCTTTGAGATAATTTTTTTATATCCAAGAAAAGATGCTTCGGTGAAAGTGGTTTATCAGTATTTTGAGCTGGGCAGACAACATGACAGCGCCCACAAGCAGTACAAGCTTCACTATCTAAAAGGGTTTTCCATGAAAAATCTTTATACTCAAAAACACCAGCATTAAAATCTTCTTCATTAATTTCCAAGCCCTTTTCCTCAGCTTCAAGCATATCTGAAAGCCTAAATGGAGTATAAAGCTGTCCCCTTGCTCTTTTCGAATGAAAGAACATAGAAAGTGGTGCCATGAAAATATGAATAAACTTAGAATAGGGTATCAAAGCGATAAAAGCACAAGTTAGCAGAGCATGAGTCCACCAAAGCGTCACATGAGCCCCTCTTAAATCAGCGTCAGTCATAAATTGAAAAACTTGAGCTAGGGCGTTACCAATAAAAGCATAGGACTCGTCTGCTGGAGTAGCAGCGATTCTCAGCCCCTCTACCATAAAACCAGTCACCACCAAACTCAACAGAAATACTGGCTGAATCCAATCCCTCTGAGTATTATCAAGTTTCTTACTAGTAAAAAGATAACGACGCAGAGCAAATATCGTGATGCCCAGAAATAAGAACAAGCCCCCAAGCTCCGCTGCAAAGCTGACCAATTTATAAAAGCTACCTTGAAAAAAATATATCGGTGAATGATCCTGAAAACCTACGATATTCGTAACTATCCAGAGGGTCATAAAACCAATAAACACACCAGCATGAGCAAGACCAGGAGTCTTTTTCTGAGAGGTTTTCTTATGCAAGAAAGCATATGTAAAAACATAAACCAGTCTATTCCAGACATCACTAAAACGATTCTCACCCTTTGGAAATTTACCAGCGGTAATAATCAATATTTTCTTATAAACTCCATGGATAAGAATCCCTGTAGAAACAAGGATTAAAAAATAAAATAAAATTTTCGCAAAAGGTGCATCAATATTCCACCAGAGTTGGCGGGTTTCTAAGATAACAGCATTTGGAACTATAAGTGCAGATTCCATTAAACTATAATATATCCTAGAAATATGCACTTGTCATTAAAGCCAAAACCTAAATTTCTTGAAATACTGGCCCAAAAAGTTATTGTCTATGATGGTGCGATGGGGACTAATCTCTTTAATTACAATCTGACAGCAGATGATTACGGCGGAGCAGCTTTTGAAGGCTGCCCTGAAATGCTCAATAAAACTAAGCCTGAAATCATTCAAGAAATTCATCGTAATTTTTTCAATGCTGGAGCTGATATTGTTGAGACTAATAGCTTCGGTTCTAGTAGACTGGTTCTTGGTGAATACGGCATCAGTGAAGAGAGCTATGAAATCAGCAAACTTGCAGCTAGGTTAGCAAGAGAGGTCGCTGATGAATTTACAATTAAAGAACCAGAAAAACCTAGATTTGTAGCTGGCTCTATTGGACCAGGAACTAAACTTGCGACCTTAGGTAATGTTCACTTCGATGAGCTGAAAAACTCTTACCTAGATCAAGTTCAAGGTCTAATTGATGGTGGGGTTGATGTTATTTTAATTGAAACCTGCCAAGATCCTCTACAGATAAAGGCTGTACTTGTAGCTTGCTATGAAATATTCTCTAAAATAGAAGAAGAATTTAAAGATAAAACTGATGCAGAATTATTAGAAGCTTACCCGCGGGGAGAAGTTACTAATCTTCAAGAATTCGAAACATTTTCAAATTTCGAGACATCTTCAAATAAAACAACTGCTATAACAAATCAATATCGCATCAAAACTGGCTTATCAAAAAGATTTAGGCTTCCACTGCAAGTACAAATCACGATAGAACAAACTGGCACAATGCTAGTCGGCACAGATTTAAATGCTGCACTTACGACAATAGCAGCATACCCAATAGATATATTCGGTATGAACTGCGCTACTGGACCAAAAGAAATGCAGGAACATATTCAGTATCTAAAAGATAACTGCCCAGTAAAAATAAGTTGTTTACCAAATGCGGGCATCCCAGAAAACGTCTGCGGCCACGCCCATTTCCCTTTAGGACCAGATGAATTTACTAGCTATCTTTCTAAATTTATTACTGAATATCAGGTAAACATAGTAGGTGGCTGCTGCGGTACTAGTTATCAGCATATTAAACAATTAGCTGATGCCGTGAAAGACTTATCAGCACCGCGAAGTGACACTAATGCTAAAACTCAGGAAGTTAGAAATTCTCTTTCATCACTATATTCAGCAATCAATATGGACTTAGACACTAAGCCTATTATAGTTGGAGAAAGAACTAACGCTAATGGCAGTAAGCTTTTTAAAGACTTGCTCGCAAACGAAGACTATGACGCAATTATAGACTTAGCTAAAGAGCAAGTCGAAGAAGGAGCTCAAATTTTAGATCTCTGTGCAGCTTACGTCGGGCGGAATGAAATACGAGACATGAAGGAAATACTCTTCAAGCTCAATACTGCAATCAGCATACCGATAATGGTAGATAGCACTGAGGCAGATGTTCTAGAAGAATCACTTAAATTGATCTCAGGCAAAGCTGTCGTAAACTCAGTCAACCTCGAAGATGGCGAGCATAGAGTTGAACTTATAGCTAAGCTCTGCAACAGATACGGCGCAGCATTAGTAGTACTCACCATAGATGAAAGTGGCATGGCGAAAACCGCCGAGAAGAAGCTGGAAGTCGCTGAGCGACTATATAATTTACTAGTAAATCAGCATGGCATGAATGCAAATGACATCATCTTTGATACTCTAACTTTCACTCTCGGCTCTGGGGATGAGGAATTTAGAAAAGCTGGTATTGAGACTATCGAAGCGATTCGCTTAGTAAAAGAAAAGATGCCAGAAGTAAAGAGCATACTTGGTGTTAGTAATATTTCATTTGGCTTAGATCCTAAATTAAGAACAGCCTTAAACTCTGTATTCATGCATGAAGCAACTAAAGCTGGTCTAGATATGGCTATCGTTAATAACAAAAAAATCATTCCTCTACATAAAATAGAAAATCGACTCAAAGAGCTATGCCTAGATTTAATCTACGATAGAAGAATTTTCAAAGATAATGGTGAGTGCAGCTTTGATCCACTTATGGAGTTACTCGCTTTAGTCAAAGATATTAAATTAGATGATAATGCTAAAACCAATCCCTATGAAGGTTTAAGCGTAGAACAAATACTCTCTCAAAGAATTATAGATGGTAATAAAACTAATATAGATAAAGATCTAGACTTAGCAAGAGAAAAGGGACACAAGCCACTAGATATTATTAATCAATTCCTCATGGATGGCATGAAAATAGTAGGTGAGAGATTCGGAGCTGGTGAAATGCAGTTGCCTTTCGTACTACAGTCTGCTACAACGATGAAGGCAGCAGTATCTCATCTAGAGCAGTTTATGGATAAAGTTTCAGCTAATACACATAAAGGCTCTCTAGTATTAGCTACTGTAAAAGGTGACGTTCACGACATCGGCAAGAACCTAGTCGATATAATACTTTCAAACAATGGTTACAAAGTTTACAACTTAGGTATAAAACAACCAATAGAAGAAATTATTAAAGCGATAGAGGAGCACAAGCCAGACCTACTTGCACTTTCAGGCTTACTCGTTAAATCAACTCTAATAATGAAGCAGAACTTAGAAGTTTTAAATGATAGAGGTATAGACCTTCCCGTTATATTAGGTGGGGCAGCTCTTACTAGGCGCTTCGTAGAACAAGACTGTGCAAATATCTACAAGGGTACAGTCTTTTATGGCTATGATGCCTTTACTGATTTAGATATAATGGAAAGACTCAGCAGTAAAACCTCACTTGACGAGATTAAAAAAGAATTTTACAAAACTAAACCGAGTGCAGAAAATACGAACAGCGCTTACCAAGAGGTAGGAGACTCTGATGAAGACAGCTACGCACCATTATTAAGTTACACCGAGAATTTATCCTCAGTCCCAGCTTTAAAGAATGATACCGTCCCTGTAATCCCCTTTTACGGAGATAAAATTATAGACTCTACAGAAATAGATCTAGATGAGATGTGGAATTATTTAAATTTAGATGCGATGATAATCGGTCAATGGCGTATGGGGAAAGGGAAACGATCAGACGAGGAATATAAAACATTCTTAGATACTGAAGTCTACCCAGTACTCGAAAGACTAAAAGCAGAAACCAGAAAAAATCCTTGGTTTAAGCCTCAAATCATCTATGGTTATTACTACTGTAAAATAGATGACACAAACCCAAATCAGCTCAATATTTACTCCGAAGATAAAACTCAAGTCATAGACTCCTTCATCTTTCCAAGACAGAATAAAGATGAATATCTCTGCCTAAGTGATTACTTTCGCCTTGAAGATACAAATTCTTTTAATATAGTACCGTTCCAGCTAGTTAGCATCGGTGTTTCAGCAGCAGAATTCGTAAATAAACTTTACCAAGCTGGGGAATTTTCAGAATACCTCTATTACTACGGTCTTGCGACAGAGAGTACTGAAGCACTTGCCGAATATGCTCATGCTCGCATCAGAAAAGAACTAGGCTTTAGTGCTGAAGATGATAAAGACACGAAAAAATTACTACGCGGCTCTTATCATGGCATGCGTTTTAGCTTTGGCTACCCTGCCTGTCCTCGACTAGAAGATCAACTCAAACTATTTGAGCTATTTAAGCCAGATAGAATAGGCATGAAACTATCTGATGAATGGCAGATTCACCCAGAACATAGTACATCTGCGATAGTTATTCATCATCCAGCCGCGAAATACTATAATGTAAAAATTAACTGAATTAAACAATGAAAAATGATTTTTTATCAAGCCTACTTAATATCATCAAAGCCTTTTTCGTGGGAATAGCCTACGGCTTCTATGATTTGATTCCGATCAAGAAAACGCCTCGAAATGAGCCTGTAGACGAAAACGCAGAAATTAGAGTTCAGCAGCAACACCATAGGACTGTTGCTGAACGAACAAGTTCAAGACTGAGGAGGACGAATGACCGCAGTGTACTGCCAGTACATGAGGATCATGAGGACGACGAAAACGCAGAAATTGGAGTTCAGCAGCAGTCCAGCTGGAAAAAATATTATAAAGTGCCAGAATGGAGATACTTTATAGTACGAGAAATAACCGCTCAAATAGTTATAGTCTTAGTTTTATTAATCATCGTAAGAACTACTATTGGTGAATTCAGATACATACCCAGCGAAAGCATGTTACCGACCTTAAAAATCGGTGATAAACTTTTCGTAGAAAAAATAAGCCGACTTTTTAGAAAAGAATATCAGCGTGGAGATATTATTATTTTCTTTCCACCAGCTTCAGCAAGTGAAGGCAAAGAAAGTATATTAAAAGATCCAATCAACTTATTAATTCGCTTAACTGGTCTACCATTTCTGCCTCAGCCAGAGGCTTATATCAAAAGGCTTATCGGCCTACCTGGAGATAAGGTTGAAATAATAAAAGGCGATGGTATATACATTAATGATAAAAAACTTTTAGAACCTTACCACGAAGGCAGTCCTGAATTTATTGCAGCCTATAGTTACGGTGCTGTCACGGTTCCAGCCAATAATTACCTAGTTTTGGGTGATAATCGTAACTTTAGCTATGACAGCCATTACTGGGGCTTCCTTCCTAAAGATAGGGTTATCGGCAGAGCTGCTTTTTTAATTTATAGAAGTCTTGATCAAAAACCACATTTTTTTGATGCCTCAATGTTATAAATTAAACTGAATGCTCAATTTCCAGCTTTTTCTAATTCTATTAACAGCACTTCTGGTTTTCTCATTTGGAGTAGCTTCTGTGCCTATTGCCGGAGTTGACGAAGGTAGGTTCACTCAGGCCTCTCTTAATATGCTTACTACAGGAGATTGGTTTATTCCACAAGTCGATGGTATTTTAAGGCTAGAAAAACCCATATTATTTTACTGGGAACAGGCTGTTTCATTTTTAATCTTCGGTACTACTGAATTTGCTGCTCGCTTACCTTCAGTTTTATCTGCTACAGGTTTAGTTGCACTAGCTTATTTTATGGGTGGCATACAGGGTACACCTTTAATCGCTGGATTAATTTGCTTAAGCACCCTATTTATAAACATCTTCGCTAAAGTAGCTATGATCGATATGAGCCTATGTTTACTAATCTCTGCGACACTGAGTTTTTTCTTTTTATCCTATTTCTTTAAAACTAAAACTAATAATATTTTCAACAGGCAAAATTCCGATACTAGAATATATTTTTACCTAGCTAGCTTCAGTGCCTCTCTAGGCTTCCTATGTAAGGGTCCTATAGCCTTAGTTTTGCCGAGTATAATCATATTCATCTTTTTATTAAAAGAAAAAGAACTAATCATATTTTTTGCTCAAAAAAAATATGATTCATTAATTTGTACTGGAATGTTTCTCTTAATAAATATTCCTTGGTATCTTCTTGCCCATATAAGGACTCATGGTGAATTTACCAAAAGCTTTTTCCTTGGAGATAATCTAGGACGTTTTTTAGAAACCACCAGCAATCATGGTGGAGCGATTTGGTTCTACATACCCGTAATTCTTATCGGATTTTTCCCTTGGTCATTCTTCTTGATCCAAGCATTATTCAACGATCAAAACTCAAGCAAGGTATCTAGGATTAATATAATCGACAATACTAATACCCTCAGAAGGTTTAATTTAATCTGGATCGCCGTAACTTTTATTTTCTTTAGCCTTTCTCAAACTAAATTAATTACCTATATTTTACCGATTTCACTGCCCCTAATTTTAACCATAGCTAAATACTGGTCAATGAAAATGAATGCTGGACGAGGTTTTCAAAATAGAAATTATGATATTTTAGGTGGCTTTTTAGCTCTATTTATCGCTTTCCCGATCTGCTTATTAATTATTTTAGATAAATTAACGGACTCATTAAGTCCTCAATTAGTCGGAGAATTACAGTTTTTCTTGGTGATCATAGGAATATTTTTTTCCTGCACCCTGATTATTGCGATGACCTCTATTAAAACGAATCTCAAACTATCCTTTGGGCTAATTCTTGTTTTTTCACTTGGTCTTTATTTATTTTCTATGGAATTAATAGCTAAACCATTAATAAAAAGCTTAGATGGCGGTATTAAAAGCTTTTGCACAGAAATCTATGCCCCAGCAAAAGAACATGCAAAAAAGCATAAAAAAAAAATAGCCAAGCTTGCTAGCTATAAATTAAATAGAGCAAGTATTGGTTTTTACTGCAAAGATACTGTAAATAACTTCAATGATATAAACTCTTTAAATCAATTCTTGGCTTCACCAGAGACATTTCAAAGACCTGTTTACACAATAATGAAGAATACTGAATTTAAAAATATTTCGACTAAGCTAATTAGAATTAATAGAATATTGAGAAGAACAGAAAAATATACTTTCTTAAAACTAGCCTAAGCAATCAAAGCACAACTTTAAAACTATGAAGAAAAATTAAGCTTACCACTTAATCGTCGCAAAAGAATCCATATCAATATTCATACGATTGCGATAAATCAATAATAATAAAGATAACCCAATAGCCACTTCAGCAGCAGCAATCGCCATAACAAACAAACTGAATGCCTGACCTTTAACCGCTAAAGGATCTAAAAAATGAGCAAAGGCAACAAAGTTTATATTAACCGCATTCAGCATAATCTCAATACTCATAAGAACCCTGAAAGCATTTCTAGAAATTAAAAGCCCAAAAAGACCGATAGAAAATAACAGTGCTGAAAACGTAAGGTAGTGAATTAATGTAACTGTCATAATTTATTTAATATCCTTTTTACTTAAGAGAATAGTACCGATAAGAACTATTAAGAGAAGAACAGAAACCAATTCAAAAGGCAAAATATATTTATTTAGCATTAAGAAACCAATCTGCGAGAGATACTTATCATCAACAAGTTGCACTAAAGATGACTGCCTTTCTGCACCAGTTAACTTCGCAATAGCCTGCCAATCTTGAGAACGAATCACAAAGCTTAAAACCGCAAACACAAGGGAAGATATTAACACCGCAAATGTCACTCTTGCTTTAGAAGAGAATACTGATTCTTTAATATTATGAGCTTCTTCCTTTAAGGAGCAGAGCATAACCGCAAAAACTATGACCAAAACTATACCCACTGCATATATTAAGACTTGTGAAACTGCCACAAAATTAGCATTCAAGAGAAAATAAAGACCCGCTATCCCGATAAAAGTACCTATTAAAGTAAAGCCCGCCCTAACTAAGTTAGGATTAATTATCATACCCAAAGCACAAACTATAGAAATTGTGGCAAGAATATAGAAGGGTAAGGATGAAATAGTAGCTAAAAACTGCATCAAATTACATTCTAGTATAATTGTTTCGACAAGTAAATTTATGAGCTTGAAAAATTTAACCGAATCAAGAATTATTATTGACGGTTCTAATGGCAAACCTCAAATTAAGGGTACAAAAGTCAGTGTAGCTGAACTGATCTTACAAATTATCGAGGGGAAAGAGCCTCCAGACATAGTTAGAGCTTATCGCAGCTTAAGACTGGAAGACATTAAAGCTTGCTTAGCTTACTGCTACTGCATTTCAGACAATATAGCTTTAAAACTTCAAACTACAGATGGCACAACAAAAGATATACTAAAAGATCCTGAACTAGAAAGAGATAATAAAGAAAAAGCTTTTAATGTTTTCTATGAAACTTTAGAAAACCAAGCTTCCGTTCAAGAAGACTTAACCAAAGCACACATAAGCAGACTGAAAGAAACTAAAAAGCTTCAAGCAAATGAAGAAGCAAGTAAGATGTCCACGCCGAATAAAAGGGCTTATGACCTTATAATCGAGCTAGGTGTAAAAGAAACAACTCGAATATTTACCGATCAAGACGCAATAGAGCAAAAGCTCGATATGAGCTTTGATAATTATCTATTTCAGATCAGAAAAGATGGTAAAGCTTGGCTAACTTATTCAGTAAAAGATAAAATAGAAATAGATAAACAGATGCGACGTAATCTAAAAGTGCGTTTCATAAATTTACAAAATGCCAAAGATGAAGGTATTTATGAAGGCTATCTAAGTACTGATAGGAAACATAAAATTTTCATAGAACGTAACGAAGACGGTAAAACCTGTGGCAGGGCACTCTAATGGCAGATATTGGCGGTACTGGTAATTTTGACCCTCAAGCAAAAAAAATCTCAGGACCAAAATCTACTAGTAAAAAAGAGGCTAAACCTTCAGCAAACGAAGTCGAGAATAACCACAGAGAGACCCATTTAAAAAAAATTCGTCACGAGAATCATGGCCGCTATCTAAATGCAAGTGATGCTCAAAAGTTCGTCCCCCGTGCTTCACGAGAAACACATTTAGATGAATTTTCACCAGAACTCTCACAAGAAGATGATGATACTGATTTAATTACACCATTTAAAGCCAAAGAAGAAAAAGAAAAAGCTTTAATTAAAAACCCTTTACTAAAAAGTAAACTTGACCTAGTCTCTAAATCAAATAAATCAGACCTAAACGACCATCAAGATAATAACAAATCAAAACCTCCTAAACCTTCATTAAAGTCGCTACTTGCACCAAAAGGAAATGTAGATAGAAAAATGAATTATGAAGAACTCATCAATCTCAATCCTCAATTAAAGAAAGTTTCCAGCGTTCAGATAGATAACATGAAAGAACTAGTTAAAACCATGGAAGGAGAAATGCAGTATAACCTAAAAGAAACCGCTCTAGAAAAGAAATCTGCAAGAAAAGAAGAATCTATAAATCCCCCTCTTACGGAGCTTTTTGATTTTAATGAATTATTGAAAAACTTCAATTACAAGGATTTACAGTACTCACTTGCAGCCTTATCCGAAAGCGAGCTTGAAGATAAGGTTAAAACACAAATAGAAAATACTCATAATGCTCTAAGTGAAGATAATCCTTTACAGAATTTCTTACTATTAAATTTCCCGTATCCGTTTCCTCTCTACTTCAAAGAATTGGACAGCGAATTTGAAGATATACTCGACGAGCTAGAAGAAGAGAATGAAAGACAGGAAAAGAACCAAGATACCTACGATAATGAAAGCGAAGACGAGAATGATGGGGATGAAGAAGATGATGCAGAATTCATTCCAGATTCTGTAGCTGCCCTATCCCTAGAAACTTATAATTTCGGCAAAATACTGGCCTTAGTTAAGTACTCTAAAGACTTAAATAAATTCGAATTAAGTTTCAAAGGCGACATTAATGGTGAGGAACTGGCCATTGCCATTAATTCAAGTATAGAATTCACCTTGAGTGCAGACACCCGCATAAAAGAAAAACGCTTCAGAACATGGAAGGATAAGGCTTATGGTCATATAGCTAGAAATGAGCAACGAAAAATTCAAACTTTTATTGAAGGTGAAGCTAATCCGGTCTTTTTAAAAACCTGCTGCACACTTGTTAACTCTATTTTACGCAGTGATCAAGAGATAAGCGAATCCGAGAAACATAAAGGCGGTAAGATGTTATAAGCCATGGGATCAAGTGATTTAGAAAAAAGAATTATCGCAAAAGTCTCTTCTGCACATGGAATTAAAGGGGAAATAAAAATCTTTCCTCTGCTTGATTCATTTGAAGCATTAGAAGATATTAAGATAATCACCATCAACGACCAAGACTTTCATCTAGAGAGTTTTAGGCCAGCAAAACAATTTCTCATAGTAAAACTCAAAGAAATTAGAGACAGAAATAGTGCAGAAGCACTATCAGGGTATGTATTTGCAGAAATTAAAAATAATTTAGAGGCTGATGAATTCTTTATTCAAGACCTTTTTAAGCTTAAAGTATTAAACGAAAAAGAAGAAGAACTTGGCATAGTCGAAAACATTAGTGAAGGTGCACAGATAAAAATTTTCGTAAAACTTAACGAAACTTTTCAAAAGCGTAATTCTTTAATAATTCCTTTTGTACAGCAATTCATCGAAGAAATCAACACGGAAAAAGGCTTTATAAAAATTAAAGAAAGTGAATTCCTCCTTAGCTTGAACAGCTAGTCATACTTCTGCTAACATAGCAATTTGGTACTGCAATGAATATAATTGAAGGCTTAACTTTTGACGACGTTTTCTTAATTCCGAAATACTCTAACATTGAGCATCGGGCTGAGGTTAGCACTAAAACACAGATACTACCTAGCTTTACGCTCGACATTCCTTTCGTTTCTGCGAATATGGATACGGTAACTGAGCATAAAATGGCTTTTAGCATGATGGAACATGGTGGAGTCGGTATACTTCATCGCTACCTTAGTATCGAAAGTATGCTTGAACAGATTGAACTTTATGATGCCGAAGTAAGAACTCATAAGATTAAAACTAATGTTCCTTTTATTGTCTCTATTGGTGCTAATGATTTCGAAAGAGTAAAAGCTGCTTATGCAGTGGGTATTAAAAATTTTTGCATAGATGTAGCTCACGGTCATCACCTTCTTGTAGAAAGATGTATCCAAAAATTAAGAGAACTTTATTCAGATATCGGAATTATTGCAGGTAACGTCTGTACCTACCAAGGTGCTTATGATTTATTTAAATGGGGAGCAGACTGCGTAAAAGTCGGTGTCGGCCCTGGTTCAGTATGTACTACTAGAATTAAAACTGGTTCTGGTTATCCTCAGCTCTCAGCTATTAAACTGGCTTTTCAGGCGAAGAAAGATTTTCAGCAGGTAAATCCTAATAGTCAAAAATTTATAATTGCTGATGGCGGTATTAAATACTATGGTGACTTAACTAAAGCGATAGCAGCTGGTGGTGATGCCGTAATGATGGGATCTTTATTCGCTGGCTGTAAACAAACTCCTGGCACTGTTTTCAGAAATGAAAATGAAGAAATGGTAAAAAGCTATAGAGGTATGGCCTCTATTCCAGCTCAAAGCGATTTCGGGATAGAAGATTTTAACGAAGAAGGTATTTCACTTACGGTTAAATATAGAGGTAATGTAAAACACATTATCGAAAGACTAGTAAAGGGTTTAAGAAGTGGTATGAGCTACAGTGGTGCTAGAGATATTAAGACCTTACAAGAAGTAGCTGAATTCGTAAAAGTTACTCAAAGTGGTCACATTGAAGGGCAGCCACATAAGGCCTTTAAAAATTAAGCAGTATCTTTAATTGATCTACTGCTCATGCGTTAAATTCAAAGCTAGAGCCCCTCTTAATTTCTTGGCTGAAAGATGAGAAACTTTTATATCAGCAGTTTTAAAGCCTTGATATGCTACATAAATTCTCTTTTTAGATAAGCTTAAATCCAGAGACGTTTGCCAAGCGAGAGGCTGCTCGCACTTTAATAAAGAATTACTAAATAAATCATTCTTCACCTCTTCAGCGAAGTCTTCTAAATATGTGACTTTTTCACTAGTCACATTATAAATGCCACAGGCCTTTGCTTCTATTAAATCTAATAAGATAAAGCAAAAGTCTCTTATACTCACAAAGTCCCTAATTATTTGCCTTTCAGCTTCCGCATTAATTTTCACAGTAAATTGTTCATCGTTTGCACTATCCAAAAGCTGTTGCTTGAAATTTTGATATACTCCCCGACATTCAAACTCACCTCCATAAGGATTAGCTAACCTGATTATTAAAAAAGATTGCCCTAAAATCAGCTCCACACCATCAGTCCTTAATATTTCAGATTTTCGAAATAATTCTTGAATAAATTTTTCAATTTGCATTTTATAAATACCGTAAGCACTTATTGGTTTTAAAAAATCATTTTCATCACTCGGAGTTAATGGCTCCGAGTCATTTTCGCCATAAACAGCCGAGGAAGATAAATATATAAACTTAATTAGAGAATTGGTTTTTAAAGCAAATTCTTGAAATCCTTTAATGAAAAGCTTTTCTGCTTCTAAATTATTCAATGATGCGAAATGTAAAATTTCTAAATTAAATACCGAAGTCTCATCAAGACCTTTACCCAAAGTCGATGAATCGCTCTTAGCACTGATAAGCAGGCTCTCTAGTGAGCAAGTGAATTCTTCTACCTGAGACAAGTCAAAAGCAATCTTTTTGATCTTATTATTTTCTAAAATGCCAAGATCCAATCTTGAAAGCTTTAAGTGCCTATCAAACAAAAAAATCTCATTATAAGCTTCAAAAAAATCAGGACGAGACGCTTGAATAAAATTTAAAAAATTAGCAGCCAGATAACCAGTTGCACCAGTAACCAAAAAAACTTTATTTACTTGCAGCACAAATCAGAGTATAGCTAAATTAATAATTAAAGTGAAGCCATCTTATTCGTCTCTTTTTGCATTTTCTGCTGCTCTTCCTGTTCTTTATTCCAGTAGGATTCCTCTACCCTTAAAGCGCCTAAAGATGCTTTTAAAACAGCGATGGCCTGCCTCGTAACAGCTGTACTCCCTGAATCATTAGCGAAATCCGTCCAAGCACCATGCGTTTCCTTAATTAAACCAGCGTCGTAAGCGATAGCTCTAATAACTTCATGCTGATCAGCAGGACTTAATTCATTCTTACTCTCTAAGTACTCATTAAAATCGCTACGAATCTCACTAACGCTTCTAGTAGTATTCGGCGTACTAGTATCACCAGTTGTCGTTTCAGATCCTTCCAATTCTAAAAAATCCGACATAAGACCTTCTAGCTGGGTTATTTCCTGCTGTACCGAGTCGATCAGTGATCGAGTCTGTGATAATCTTATTGTCGGATCAATAGAACTCATAATTTACCTACCTAATTAGAATGATTAATCTATCACCCCTTAGCCTGAACCACTCGCTAGTTTATTTGTTTGCTGAATATCTTTCTTATTCTCATCAATCTCCGACTTCCAGAATGATGCTTCATTTCTCCAAAAACCCAGTAAAGACTTAGTCGTCGTAATCTCTGTCCTTAAAGCCGCCGCTGATATTCTTCCAGCATCAGTATCAATGGCTAAAGCCTCCGACATCTGATTCTCTAAATCAGTGAGTACGTCCTGATTTAATTCTACGAAGAACTCGCACTGTGCATGCCTTACTGATGGATTCACTGCATTTAATGCCATTTATATTCCCTCCTGTTTTCTCATTCTCTCTAACCTGACTAACTGCATTCTATATTCCTCCTCTGATGAATTAGTTCTAAAAGCTTTCTTTACAAGTGCATAATGATCAAACCTTTCTTCACTTGAAGAAGCATCCTTGAAAATTGCCCGCCCAAGACCTTCTAATCTTTTTTGTTGATCTTGAAGTTTTTCAATCTTCTTGTTTAACTCCTCATCATTACGCATATCTTTTGCGGTTTTTCTAGCCCAAGAAGCGACATCACGCAAAGCCTCAATACCACCAGTAGAAGCAACTTGAATTAATTGAACAAAATCATCTGGTATATCGATTTGATTTAAAATTGTTTTCTGTATTTTCTCAAATTTTTCTTTATACTCATCTTGCTTACCCTTGTCTAATTCTCTTTTTTTAGCATCAGCCATATTATCTGCAAGAACGGCAAGCTGATTTAAAGCAGAGATAAACTGAAGTGATGATTCAACATCTGTTTTAAGAGCTACATGCGATGACTCTAAAGACTTATACTGTTTTATACTCGCATCTTTATTCTTGTCATCCAGAAAATTATCAAAATTCTCATCCTTGAGCCTTGAAAAGGTTATTTCTCTTAAAGCGTCTATATTAATTTCACTCATAGCTTTCCCTCAGATTTCCTCTTCTTAAGACTATGAGTAATAAATCACAAAAGAATTATGATTTAGTTAAGCTAAATCGAAGCTTGGCGATAAATATGAATTAGTTAAACTTTTTACCACGTAGAAGAGCGACAGAACCAGTTCTTGCTACTTCCTTAATTCCGAAAGGTGAAATTAATTGTATAACAGCATTAATCTTCTCTGAATCACCAGTAACCTCTACAACTAATGAATCTTCTGCGACATCAATAATGCGACTACGAAAAAGATCTGCAATTTCAATAATCTCAGCTCTATTTTGTTTAGAAGAGACTTTTATTAAAGCAAGCTCTCTATCAACATAAGGCAATTCACTTAAATCAGTTATCTTAATAACATTAATCAACTTATTAAGTTGTTTTTTAACCTGTTCAACATCATCTTGAGTAACAATAATCATACGACTCAAACCCTCTTGTTCACTTGGACCGACAGTTAAACTTTCTATATTATAGCCACGGCGACTAAAAAGACCCGATATTCGAGCGAGAACTCCTGATTCATTTTCAACTAGAACTGAGAGAACATTGCTTTTCATGATTCACCTATTTAATAGATCCTAATCAGCGTCTATTAAATCTACCCTCTTCTTATGTCTCCCAGCAGTAAAATCAGCATCCAACCAAGCTTTAACTATTTCTTTAGCTGAATCTTCATCAATAAATCTAGCTCCGATGGCAATAACATTAGAGTTATTATGCTCCTTACTGAGTTTCGCATACTCAGCATTATGACAAAGTGCACATCTAATACCTTTAGTGCGATTAGCAGTAATAGACATACCAATTCCCGTACCACAAAGCAGTATTCCACGGTTTTCTTTATCAGACTTAACATTACGCACTAATAATTTTGCAAAATCAGGATAATCAACAGCTCGACTAGAATTACAACCGAGGTCAACAACATCGAGTAAAAGCTCGTCTTTTAAGAATTTAAGAAGAACCTGTTTAAGTCCGTAACCTGCGTGATCAGATGCAATAAATATGCTCATAAATTTGCTAATAAATCTTTTTTTATTGCTTGAAGAGCAGTTTTTATCGAAAAATCTATTCTTCTATCATCAATAGTAACACTTAAACCAGCCAGTAAAGTTCTATCATGTAAGACTTCTCCGAACTGAACCATCTTAGAAGTTAATCTCTCAAGCTCAGTCTTTAAAAAAATAAGCTCACCCGAATCCAACGGCGTTGGTGCGGAAACATTCACAATAACAATACCCTTGGCTTGATAGTATATTTTTTTATAAACTTGACACAAAAATGGAAGAATATTTGCTCTATTTTTTTTAAGCAGTAATAAAACCAAGCTCTGAACAGGTTTTGATACGTAATCGACAATAGTAGCTAATAATTTCTCTTGTTTTTGCTTAAGCTCTATATTAGGGTCTCTTAAAAACGCTGCTATTGTGCCTTGACTCACTAAATTTTCGATAAAGCTCAATTCAGAAATTACTGACTCGTCAAGAGAAATCTCAGCAAGAGCACTCGCATATTTTTGGGCTATTTTTTTTAGCTGAATTATATTCATTTATAATCAATACTTTTTAAATTCGCAAATGCGGCTAAATGCTTACTGTCTTCACCTTTTTCAATTCTTTCAAGAAAACTAGCTTGAACTGAAGCTGCTGCTTTTTCTATAAAGAAGGCTTCTACCTCTTGATAAGCCTTCTTTTTTTTATCCTCTATTTCTCTATATGCAAGTGATTTCATCTTTTCTATCTCAAGCTCAGCTGACTCAATAATCTGTTTCTTTAAAATCTCAGCTGATTGCTCAGCAGAGTTAACAATCGCATCAGCATCATTTTTTATAGAATCTATCCTTGCTTCTATCTTTAATAATTTTTCTTGATAACCTAATTTCTGATTTTCTAGTTCAACAGTCTCTTTATTTAATAAGATTTTCTTATCCTCAAGAGATTTTTTTAAAGCTTTAGGTAAAAAATAAAGTACTAAAAACAAAACCACCAAAAAGTTAATTAAATTACTTTCTAATATTATCTTCAGATAGTCATTTTCTAACATAAGCTTATACCAAACTATGATCCTGATTTCGAGATACTGCAAGAGAATCTCGAGTCTTTATCACTAAATTTAACTTCTCCGATAGCGAAGCCGTAATCTGCTGAATATATTCAGCAGATGAATTCATTATTTCCAGCCTGTCATCTTCTACAGCATTAAGAAGCTCTTCAACCTTTGCACTAAGATCTCTGGCCGAATTCTGAATTAAAGCCTCTTTTGCATGACCAGCTTTAACCCTCGCCTCCACAATGAGAGCATTCGCCTTAATTTTAGCTTCGGAAATGGTCTTATCTTCTTCTAAAACCTTAAATCTAACTGCGATTTTAGCCTGAAGTTCATTAATGTCCTCCCTAGCTCCACCAGACTTCTCTTCTCTAGTTTTAATATTCTTGAAGACCGGCTTAAAAAAAAGCATGTCAAACAAAAACAAGAAAGCAATAAAGCTAACTAGAAAAAGAAAAGCGGTGAAGTCTATGGAGATCACTAATAAAAATCCTCTTTATATTACTAAATCTTGCTGAAAATCAAGAACGAAACTAACCACGCAAGAATACCAAGAGCCTCAGCCATACCAGCGAAAATAATTGCGTTGGTAAAAAGAGCTGGAGTGTGATCTGGTTGCCTTGCTGAACCTTCAAGCATCTTAGCTGCAACATTACTTACTGCAATCGCTGGACCTGTAACGCCTAAAGCTGCAATACCTGCACTTAGAGCTAAACCTAGAGTTTCAATTTCTGCCATAACCTTATAACCATCCTTTTTAAGAATTAACTCAAGAAATTATAACAAACTTAAAACAGAATAATTGAAAAGCTTAACCACAGTTTAAAGTTTCTCGGTTTAAACATATGTGTATGAGAGTGTCAAAAGGAAAAATATATGCAAGGACATAATTACGGATATATACCAATGCCTACAGAAGGAATCAAAGTTCCTAAACCTACTATTCATGGTGCAGCAGAGTATAACCTAGTAGAGGGACAGAGCTTTGGTCAAACATTAACCAATATTATAGGCAAGGCTAATGAAACGATAGGAGCACCACAACAATTGACTATAGATGCAGTAACCAAAGGAAATGTAGATATACACGAAGTAATGGTGGCACTAGGTAAATCAGAAGTAGCATTTAAATTGATTTCATCCCTATCTCAAAAAGTAATCGGAGGCTTTGAGAAACTTGTCAGTATGCAGGTTTAGCCCTATCCTTAATCAATCATACACATTTGTTATCTTACATCTTAGAGCGGGTATATCGTAGTATACCTATACCTGAATGAGATAATGGTTTAGTAGTAATGGCAAGCGAAGTAGTAGCTGATAACGGAATGAACGAAGGAATCGGTGCTGGAAATGCACCTGTTAGCTATGCTAATGCTCAGTCAAGCCAAGGCTTTATCAATGACATAATCTCAGATCCTCAGAAGCGGCTTTACGCCATCATCGGGGTTTCTGTGGTCGCAGTTTTATTAGTAACTTTTATTTATGTAGGAGCTCAGCCTAAAAATGAAAATAGAGGTAAATTAGTACCTTTAGTTCAAGAATTAAATCAATCAAGAGCTTTTGAAATTATCGCTAAATTAAAATCAGTAAATATTGAAGCAAAAGTAGTAAATGGTGAAAAACCTGGTGAATACGTAGTTCAAGTTTACGAAAAAGCTATAGAAACAGCGTACCTTGCACTTTCTCGAACTAATTTACTAGAGGATGAAGGCTATGGCCTTTTCGACCAAAATGACTGGGCTGCTAGTGATTATGACAAAAGAATAAAGCTCACAAGAGCTATAAATGGTGATTTATCTAAAATCATCAGCAGGCTTGATGGCTTAAGAACAGCTATCGTTAGAGTAAACATACCAGAACAGCAATTATTTACAGAACAACAAGCTCCAACCACGGCGACGGTACAACTAGAGTTAGAAAATGATGCAGAAAAATTATCTAAAACCCAGATACAGAGCATCGTCAACATACTTCGTGGTTATATTCAGAACATCAAAGAAGATCATATCTCGATAGTAGACACACAGGGTAATAATTACAGTGCCTACAAAGAAGAAACTGAATCCGATGTCGAAGATTACATAGACGAAGTAGAAAAAATAAATACCAAGATGAAAGAGAGAATCAGCAAGTATCTTGACGCTATTCTTGGTGCAGAAGATTACAAAGTCAGCGTAAGTGCTTCTGTGAGTAGGGAAAAGATAGAACAGCAAGAAACCACCTACACCGAAGGAGCTGTAGGCTCAAGACAGACAGGAACAGAGTATCTTAATCAAGGTGAAAACGCAGCAGTACCAGCAGCTGGTGCTGCGAATGGTAAAAACTATTCTCACCAATCAGTCAATGAAAGTCTTTTACCAAGCTTTGAACAAAAACATACGACGTATCTACCAGGCAGAGTCACCGACGTAACCGTGGCCTTAGCTTTGGACAAATCAGTCCCCTCAATGGTCTCATTAAAACAGCTTCAAGAAAGTGTAGCTGCCATTATAGGGCCAGACATAGATCCAGAAAATGTAAAAATCACTATTGCAGATTTACATGCTAAAGATCAGCTAGAAGCACCAGTAAAAGCCGTTGAGACCCCGCGTGGTTGGTTCGACAGTATGGGATTCTGGGGTAAAGCCATGACTATAATTGGCTTTATAGCTCTTGCCTTAATCGTCAGTTTATTTGGCTTAAGCTTTCTAAGTTCTTTTGCCAACAAAGACAGTCAGGCAGAAACAGATATTTATCCAGACTTAGGTAATGAGTTTGAAGATGACGTACCAACAAACAGTATAGAAGAAGATAATGATGGTGAAGATTATGGTGAAAAAGAGGCTTTAAGACAACAAGAAGCATTATTAAAAGAAATGATGAGCCAAAGTGCTCCACCAAAATACTTTGAACAAGAACAAAGTAATATTTATGATAAAGGTAGTATGAGTAACCCTGGTTTTGAGCGCGGTGATACCAGACAAAACTCTCCGCTTTCATTGAGTGGCAGTATTGGTAATTCAAACAATGAAGAGATTAAATTTGAGTCATTATTAAATAATTTTGAGAGTGTAGCAAATAGAAAACCAGATCTGCTTGCTAAAAAGATTGAAGTTTGGTTAGATGAAAAAGAATAATGACAGCGACAGAAGAAAAGAAAAACAAAAAATTAAAATCCCTAGCTTTAATTCTCAGATCGCTTGCCCCTGAATCTCAAAGAGCTATCTACAAACAGCTTCCAGACGAATTAGTCAGAAGAATCACGCAAGTTAGCTTAGATATAGATAAAGAATTAACCAAAGAAGACTGGGAGATTTTCACTCACTCTTGGCCAGAATTTTCACATTTAATCAGTGGCGTAGTGCAAGAAACTCAATATGAACACTGTGCGAAATTTAAAAATAAAGAAAGACCAAAAATACAGGAGTATCTAGATTACAGAATGGGGAATAAGAAAGGGAGACCTAATTTAAGTAGCTCAATTACCCGAATAATAGATAACTTCATAGCCCAAAATGCTAATTAAAGCACAAAAAAGAAAAGCCACAACTTCAACAAATTCCCAAAACCAATCAGCAGCTAGATTTGAGCAACCTGAACAATCAATGCCGCCGTTACAAGAGGTTCAGATCCCTCAACACGTACAAGCTCCTGTTATTCAGATCGACAGAACTGAGATTCAGAAAATAGTTGAGATAGAAAAACAAGCCATTCTCCAACGCTTTGAAGCAGAAGTAGCAGAAAAAAGAAGAGCCGCTGAAGCAGAAATACAGAGTAAGCTTGAAGAAATAGAAATTAATTTAACAAATATACAGAGACGTGAGCACGAGATTGAGAATATTTTAGCCACAGAAAAACAAAATCTAGAAGCCGAGAAAGCTGCGGAACAGGAAAGAATTCAGACTATAGAACAACAACTTCAAGGCCAGTTCGAAACAGCTATTCAGCAAGGCTTTGAGCAAGGCTATCAAGAAGCCAAAACAAATTTAGACAAAGTCAGCAATGAATTTGAAGAAATTATTCATAATATACATCGCTCCAAAGAAGCACTTCTTCTAGAGATAGAACCACAAATCACAAGCATAGCCCTAGAAGTAGCTAGAAAAATTTTACAAAGAGAAAGTAAACTAGATAGCAACCTGATTCTAGAACAAGTTAAAAGTGCTGTTAGAAAAGTTACGATTAGAGGCGGTCTCTTAGAAGTCAGCATCAATCCAGACGATACTCAGCATCAAACTGAGCTAGAAAGTGTTTTAAACAAAATGCTTGATAAAGAAGTTCGATTAATTTTCAAAGAAGATCCTCAAGTATCTCAAGGTTCTTGCATCATTGACACCCAAGGCGGTCAATTAAATGCAAATTTCAAGATTCAGATAGAATCTATTAAACTAGCTTTTGAAAAGTACTTCGGCAAGGAAATAATTTTAATAGAAGCTCCCGACGAAGAGGAAGAAATCACCTCTAATAATGAAATAGAGCTACAAGAGGTAAAACCAGAAATAGAATTACAAGAGGTAAAACCAGAAATAGAATTACAAGAGGTAAAACCAGAAATAGAATTATATGAATTAGAAACTCTAATCGAGGCACTACCGATAAATACGACCACGGAAGCAGAAGAAACACTAGGACTTGAAGTCAAGCTAGAATCCGCAATAGAAAATAAAACAAATCGAGATAGTAAAATTGAAATTAACAACTTAGAAACAGAAAAGATCGTAGAGTTTGAAACTGCCACCTTAGATTTAGAATTCATCTCAAACCCAGAAAGCGAGAACATCTTAGAGCTCACGCCTGAATTGGCAGATAATCAATTTATCTTCGAAAGTGCAGCAGATGCACAAAGTCAACTGACTTTAAATGAAGCCTTTTCGGCTGATGCCTTAGCCTTAATGAATGAACTAGATTCAGCTTTTAACCAAAAACATGTTAACAATTCTACAGATGAATACATCGACCTTGAGACATTAGACGCTGAATTAGAATCAGTGTTAAATGAAGATGTTAATCATACTGAAATAGCAGCGACTAAAGATCTTAATAAAACTGAAAGCTCTAGTGAGATCGATGAAAACAGAGAAATTGAAAACCATAACGAGATTAAAAACCATAGTGAAACCGAGGATATTAACTTAGAAGATTTGCAAGCATTATTTGCAGCCGATGATGAAGCAAGCTTAGATGAGGAAACTAGTGCCGACCTTGATTTTATCCTAGATCAACTTAAAGAAAATACACCAATTGATCTAGAAAATGATGGGTCTAATGAGAGTAAAGTAATAGAGGAGATTGATGAATTAGATAAAATCATGGACAAATCAGATTTAAGTAAATTAGATTTAAACTTCGACCTTGAGTCACCTAACGAAGAGGATTTAGATGCTTTAGAAGATAGCATGGAAGCATTATTAACAGAAGTTGAAGGCGAAGATACAGATGAGCTAGAAGCTTTACTTGGTTCAAGTAGTATCAAGCTTGATTTTTCAGATGACGACAAAGAAGAAGATCTAGCAGAAATTGCCATTGATGAAGAAGATGATGATGATGATGATGATTTACCAAGAATTGTCATTGACGAACTTGATGAAGAAGATGAAGTAATAACAGCTCTTACTGACGAAGAAGAAATAGACTTCAGTGAAAATCCAAAAAAAGAGCCAGTGTTTGAAGAATTTGATGAAGCTTATGATGACGATTACAGCGAAGGCAAGGACCCTCGCTTCCCAGATTACTAAAGATCCACTAAAAAACGCTTAAAGTAGCATTTTCCCTTAAATAGCAAATCTTTAGGGAAAACTATATAATTAATCTTATGAGTACATTAAATGTTACTGTAAGAGCGGAATACACCCCCAATCCTAATAGTTTAAAATTTATTTGCAGTGAAACCCTTTATCCATATGGAGGATCGCTTTCATACAGCTCTCAAGCAGCAGCGGAAGCAGCTGAAAACCCTGTAGCAATAAGATTATTTAAAATAGAAGGCTTGAATAAAATATTTATCATGTCAAATTTCGTCACGATTGATAAAGAAGATCATATTAATTGGAAAGATATTCACCTAGAAGTAAAAGAAGCTATTAAAGATAATTTATCTTCCTTTAAAAAATGGGCTGAAGAAAATGCTCCAGCCCTCCCAGAAAGCGATGGTAGTGAAGGCGGCCTTAGAGTAGAAATAGAAAGAGTGCTTGATAAAATTAGACCTTCTTTAATGGCTGATGGTGGAAATATAGAACTCGTAGATGTAATCGGCACAGACGCAAGATTAAGGATGGTAGGAGCCTGTGGAACCTGCCCAAGTTCACTCATGACGATGAAGATGGGAGTGGAGAGAGCTTTGCTTTCTGAATTACCAGGTAAGGTTGAAACAGTGACGCAGGTTTTTTAGGAAAATATTTTTTAACTTCAACTCAATAACTGGTATTCGTAGAAAAGATCAAATAATTGATTTCTGATTTTCCGAAGCTCTCTGTCAGTAGGTTCCCCAAGTGTAAATAAAGAACAGTGGGAATTATCTTTTTCTAAGGCTGTATCTAAAACAATTAATTGCCTTTCTCAATATTCATCTGTAAGAGAGCGGACTTGAATGCATTTAATTTTCGCAAAAGCGGCTGACTATTCTTGACCTCGTCTCTCAGTAGTTCGCATTGATCTATTAACTGCATTATCTCTCATGATGTTGAAATTTACATAATTCTCTCTATGACAACTAAGTCCCCTGCTACGAAGGTCACTAATTGACATTGAGCTATCAAGAAATCTTGAGTTATCATCAATATCTGCAGGACTAGAATAAGTCCTCAACAAAACCTCATTATTATCAACCACTGCAGGGGAAAATTCTGACTGTTTTATCGTTTCATCTTCGAGAGTGCGCATTGAAACCCCATAAGCAAGATTACAAGTAATTGTAAATCAAATTCTATATTACTAAACTCCTTATCGTCCTCCCCGAACTCTTTATCTTTAATTTTGGCATAATAAGAATAAATACCAGAACCATAAAAACCTATATCGAATCTAGCTTCTGGCAAATTCCACCAAAAATTTATCTCACCATCATTCATCAAAGAAACTATGGGCTGCTTAATCTCATCAAGAATGTGCCTGTCTTTTAATAAATATATAAAGTCCTCTGCTTCTTGAATCGCTTTAGCTGTAGGTGCTTTAGCACATTCACCATCCCAGGCATCGTCCAAAACAGCAAAAGAGCGAACTTTTTCAATTAATAATTGCCCACTATCTCGAAGAATAGAACTCCAAGGGAAATTTCCTGGTTTATTAAATACCACTTGTTGAGTATTAACGTTAAGCCTTGAGAGCTTTCTAACCACACATTGCTTATAATCAGATGTTTCAACAGCAAATCCTTGCACGGATGAAGTCCCAGAACTCCAAGCAATTTCTAGCAGAGCAGCAGGCTTCATCGTCTCAGGCATATTCGTGATAGATGCTAAATTCACAAGCTCTCCTATTTATCAATTTAAATCAACTAACATTAATTTCTTTGATACTTCTGTAACCCTAGAATCTAGCCTGAAGTTAAATTAAGAAAAAGAAGCTCATTGTATAAAGGTTTCAATAGTAAAAAGTAACCTAAAACAATGAGCAAATATAACCATATCACAGAAGCAATGCGTCAAAAGATAGAGGCGATGTTAATTTTCAGC
>CANHDW010000011.1 GCA_947459525.1 Candidatus Caenarcanales bacterium | reverse complement strand
GTCTTACACTGCGGTGTTTTCCGCTCCATTACCATTTATTAAGTTATATCTTCTTTGCATAAGGTTTTTCAATTAAAGTATCATCGAAAATCAAGTAACCATCATCTTTCGAGATATATTCAGATACCTCATCCCACAGCATTTCTGCTTCAAAATTACTGCTGTTTAAAAATCTATTTACCGCATCATGCGATAACTCAATTGGTGACACATTCTCTAACTCGGTGCAGCTATACTGCTTCTGAGTTGCTATTAGAAAATTTGTAATTTGCTATAGCACCCATACCACCTCCGCCAAGCATTCCTAGAGCCTGTATAAACGAACTGAGTATGAACTGCATTTGCTTATCACTATTCTCTTGGAACTTTTTAACTTCCTCCTGAGCCTTGAGCTCTGCCTCTTTATTTTCCTTCTCTACCTTTGCATAAACATTTGGAATATCAGCATGCATAATATCACCCGTAAAGTTCACATCAGTAAATTTCGCACCGGAACCGAACCAGCTATTATTAATCTCATCCGATGTCATTAGTTTAAAAGCACCAGTCGTATCAAAAGAAACAGCATTAGCAAAAGAATCATAGGTTAATCCAGAACTCTGCTGCTCTGCAGGCGTAGTCACAGAAGGACTTTCAGGAACAAAAGATGGAGTTCTTGCTGCATTAAAATCAAACTGAAAGGCACTTCCTCTAGTAAAATTCACTCCAGAATTACTATTTAGTAAAAATTTATTTCTCTCTCCAGAAACCCTTAAAAATGAACGCATGGTAACCCAAACCTCTTATCTAGCAAAATACTAATTTCAAGTTAATAAACCATTAACCCTTCTCCTTTATCACTTTTTGATCCTATTTCTTCAGACCACTATATAGTCTTGTATCATTAGAATAAATGCCTTCTAAAGTCTTAGTCATTGATAATTACGATAGCTTCACCTATAACCTAGTCCAGTACCTAGGAGAAATAGGAGCAGAAGTAAAAGTAATCAGAAATGATGAATTTCCGAGCTCTGAGTTAGAAGATTTTTTAAAAGCAGAAAATATCACTCATATATTAATTTCACCTGGTCCTGGTAAACCAAAAGACTCACAGTTAAGCCTCGAATCGATAAAAATTCTCGCGGGTAAAATCCCTATTTTAGGCGTCTGCCTCGGACATCAGGCTGTAGGAGAGGCTTTCGGGGCAGCTGTAGTTAAAGCTCCTTATTTAATGCACGGTAAAACCAGTGTCATAGAGCATGATGAAACATCACCTCTATTTAAAGATATCCCTAAACATTTCACTGCGACTAGATATCATTCACTTGTCATAGATAGATATAGTATTCAGGATTCTAATTTACGAATAATCGCTAAAACCGCAGATGAACTAGTCATGGCTGTTACCCATAAAGATTTTAAAAATCTCTTCGGTGTTCAATATCATCCTGAGTCCATACTCTCTGAATATGGTCATCAGCTTTTAAAAAATTTTTTAAATACGTAAGATCACCTTGTATAATTTACTAAATCTTTAAATGCGAGTCCTAGGCGTTAACACTGGTACCTCTGTAGATGCAATTGACTTTGCGCTAATAGACTGGCATGACATTCATAATCTTAAAAATTACTCAGTGATTCGTGAGGACAGCGTTCCTTTCGACCCTGCGCTGAGAATTGTTTTTGAAAAACTTATAAATAAACAGAACGGTAATTTAGATGAAATCTCTAATCTAAATTTCGCCTTTAGCCGTTTCCTCGCTGAGAGTATAAATTCTTTTAAAGATAAATATAACGAAACTATAGATCTTATCGGCATTCATGGACAGACGATTTTCCACGGTAAGGAAAGTACATGGCAGTTAGGTGAGGGATCTATAATAGCTAATCTCACTAACACTGATACGATCTCAGACTTCAGACCAGCAGATATGGCACGTGGCGGTGGTGGTGCCCCCCTAATTAGCTTTCTTGATGACAAATTAGTGAGATCTGATAATGAAAATATCGCTACATTAAATATCGGTGGGATTGCGAATATCACAGTTTTAGTAAAAGATTATCCATGCATAGCCTATGATACAGGCCCCGGTAATACATTAATTGATAATCTCTGCCAAAAGCTTTACAGTAAACCTTTTGATAAAAATGGTGAAATCGCTTTTAAGGGTAAAATTAATGAGAAATTCGTAGATAATCTTATAAAGAATACTGATTACTTCAGACTTCCTCCACCCAAATCTACAGGGCGAGAGCTTTTTAATCATAAATTTGCAGATAAATTTTTAGACCTAGGTAATACCCAAAACATTATTAGCTCAGCTACTTACTTAACAGCGAAAACCATTGGCACAGAGCTTCAGAAATATCCCATTAGCAAAGTATTAATTTCCGGAGGCGGTATTAATAATAATTTTCTTACAGAAAAATTAAAGGAACTAAATCCAGCTATAGCTTTTAGTGATCATCAGCAGTGTGGGATTATGAGTCAGTATAAAGAAGCGATTTTATTCTCTTTACTAGCTTATACAAGCTATAATAGGATGGCTAACAATGTTCCAAGCTCCACTGGCGCTAAGGCTTCTAGCATACTAGGAAAAATATCATATGTCTAACCTCGATTTAAAAAATACCCCAAAAACTAAAATAGTAGCGACACTAGGACCAGCTTCTGAAACGGAGGAGGCTATCAGAGAACTTATTCTGGCTGGAATGAATGTAGCTAGACTTAACTGTTCGCACGGGGACTGGGATTCAAGAGCAGAAAGACTTAACAGAGTGCGTAAAATTGCTAAAGAATTAAAAAGACCTATTGGTATTTTAGTCGACATTCAGGGACCTAAAATCAGGACTGGGACACTGCCAGACGAGGGAGTGATTATTAAACAAGGCGAGGAGATTATCCTAACATCTGATGCTGATACTGCGGATTATTCAGTAACAGCCTCAACAAAAAGAGTTTTTATTCGTAATTACCCTGCACTAACTAAAGATATACTTGCTGGCCAGCAAGTACTTATAGACGATGGTTTAATTAGGCTTCGTGCTACAGAAGTTAAAGGTAATGATGTTAGATGTAACGTTCTCTTCGGCGGAGTCATTAAATCTAATAAGGGCGTAAACCTTCCAGAGTCACACCAAGCTAATTTAGCTTCTATAACAGATAAAGACAGAGAAGATATAGTTCAGGCAGTTAAGCATTCAGCTGAATTCATCGCTCTATCTTTTGTTAAGACCGCAGATGACGTACTCGAACTCAGAAAACTAATCGACGAGTGTAATGTAGACCAGTTACCGATTAAAGTAATCGCTAAGATCGAAAAACCACAGGCAGTAATAGAATTAGATCAAATTCTAGACGTAGTAGATGGTGTTATGGTAGCGCGCGGTGATCTAGGTGTAGAGCTAGAGCCAGAAAAAGTTCCGATGATACAGAAGCAGATCATCAGCAGAGCTAATTATAAAAAGAAATTTGCTATCACCGCTACGCAGATGATGGATTCGATGATTACGAAACCGTTTCCTACACGTGCAGAGGTTTCAGATGTCGCGAACGCTATTCTTGATGGCACTGATGCCATCATGCTTTCTAATGAAACAGCCACTGGTGCTTTCCCTAAAGAAACTATTCAGATGATGGCGAAAATCGCACTAGAAGTAGAAAAATCTGGTGAAATTAAAGTCGAAAGACGTAACCTTAAAGACCTAGATCCTAATCAGACAGACGATATTAATCGTTATGCGATAGCTCAAGCTGTTGAAACTTTCTCTAAATTACAGCATATAGAGAACATAGTAGTATTTTCTTGTTCTGGGAAAAGTGCGATGATGGTATCTAGACTGCGTCCTGAAGCGAGAATTATCGCGGCGACGACTTACGAGTTCACTTATAATTCCCTATCTATGGTTTGGGGAGTGCTTCCTATATACTTTGACGAAGTCGAAGAAACGACTAACACTATTTATAATATCGAAAATCACCTTATTAAAGGTGGTTATGTCGATCATGGTGACAGTGTGGTAATTACTGGCGGCTTACCTTTAGCAGCTCGTGGGGTTTCTAACTTTATTAAAATCCATAAATGTGATGGCTCTATACTTGAACTAAAGCAGTACAGTAAAGCACTTCATGATAAAAAGCTTGGTCCAAGTATACAGAGAGATGAACACTGCTCTCTTACATGAACTCCTGTAAATATTTCTTTATTTATGATTCAGCTATCTGGGAACACCGTTTTCTAGTCTTTTTTTTACGATTAATAACAGAGCCAGAGCTGAATTTCATTAGCCGAGCTGAAAATGCAGATCATAAACTAACTAATCGTGAACTATTGTTTATGATTGACTTTAATATCGATGAAGAATTCGAAGCTTTAGATGAAAGCTTCATCCCAAATGTTTCAGATAAGCGCTTTTATACAGGTAAAACCGCCATTAAAAAATGTTTACTATTTAGTCCTTATTTTAGAAAATTTATAAGCTAAGACTGATAATGACTGTATATTAGTTTCTAAGCATTACCGACTAGTGCTAGTAATTCATTATCTTTCTTTAAATTAGCACTCTCTTCAGAAACTTGAAAATCACCACTGATTCCAGAAGCCTGACTCATTTTAGCTGCAAGTAATAACTGTTGATTTGCGAAAGCTGTTTCAGAATTTCCAGAAGCAGCGATCTCACCAAAAACTGGACCATCAATAGCAGTAACTGAACTCGGCTCGCCAAGAGCACTTGTCGCCGTTATATTTTCATTAAACTTAATCGCACTAGAAGCAATAGGACTAGCTCCAGCTGTCTTTGCTACAGCATCAGCACCTACGGTTCCAAAAACATCACCTAAAGTTTCTGCACGCAATTGTGCAATACGCCCAGCTGACTTACTTGTATTATCAACTGAGGTTTCTTCAGTAGAAGAAACTTGCTCTGTTTGATTTTTCGGTGCAATACCAGCAGTAGAATTATTCTTAAATAAATTCGCTAATGGGTTGCTGTTAGGTCCGCCTATCGCCATGCATTACATAAACCATATCTTTTTTAAACTTTGGTTAAGAAAATGAAACTTTTATAATAGTCATCAGGGGCGTGTAAACGAACGAACAAGTTCAAGGCTGAGGAGGACGAATGACCGCAGTGTATCAAGCATACATGAGGATCATAAGGACGACGAAAACGCAGAAATTGGAGTTCCGCTACAGTGCCTATAAATCTCTCGTATAAACCTTCGGTAAACGTAAATTTAAAGAAGTAACTAATTCATAGCTGATAGTGTTTAAGAGTTTAGCCCATTCTTTAAGCGGTAAATGCGGACCTATAAGCTCAACTTGGTCTCCGACTTTAATATCTTCAGTATCACCAATATCAAACATAATCTGATCCATGGTTATCAAGCCCACCTGTGGTATAAAACTTTCCTTGACATAAGCTTTAATTCGATTAGATAAAGCCCTCGGTATACCATCAGCATAACCGAGTGGTAATGTAGCTATCTTAGTAGTTCGCTTAGTACTCCAAGTCCCGTTATAACTCACCGCTTCACCAGGGACTATCTGTTTTATGAAAACCACTCTAGCATGGAGAGACATAACCGGCTTAAGAATCGGATTATCTAAACCAAATAACTCAATCCCGACACGCACGTAATCAAAAGGATCTTGATTTATAAGGCGAGCAGCTTTACTGCTCGCGATATGACGCGGGAAATTAATATTATCAGTCGCATTAATAAAACGTGTAGTCTGAACAGCACATAGCTGCACATCTTCAGAAGCCGAATAATGTGAAAAAATACTCTGTATTTTAAGGTTAAAAAGCATATCCACTCTCCTGACAATCTCTTTAAAATCTTCTGGCTTCTCTACCTTAAAACCAATACGATTCATCCCTGTATCTAATTTTAGGTGAATTTTAGCGACTTTAGAAAGATCAAAAGCTATGCGGTTCAGTTTTTCAGCAGACTTT
This sequence comes from Candidatus Caenarcanales bacterium, assembly GCA_947459525.1. Lineage (GTDB taxonomy): Bacteria > Cyanobacteriota > Vampirovibrionia > LMEP-6097 > LMEP-6097 > LMEP-6097. The sequence continues at coordinate 24,101 of CANHDW010000011.1, read as the reverse complement.
TCATCTGCAATAGTCAGCTCTATATTTTTTTCAATAGCAACACTATATGACCATTCTGGCGTTATCCCTAAAACCATAATTCTCTTCTCAGTAGACTGTCTCAGATTAATAGCTTCATCTATATTCGCCACCGCATAAGCATGAACCGCAGAATAAGAGTCAAGCATATTCGCTATAACTCCAGCTCCATGCCCGTAGGCATCAGCTTTTAAAACTAATATAAGTGGCTTTTTAGCCTGCTGATAAATAGTCTGTAAATTACTCTCTAGATGATCTAAATTAATCTCTAACCAAGCATCTCGGTGAAATCTAGCACTAGAGGTAATAGCTGGTCTAACTTGCATAATTAACCGCAAAAGCCTTAGAAGAAATACCGAGCTGAGGCTTTATATCATCTAAATTAAAATCAGGCCAAAGAATATCAGTAAATATCAACTTAGAATACGCTGCCTGCCATAAAAGGTAATTACTAAGCCTCTGCTTTCCACCAGTCCTTATTATAAAATCTGGATCTGGTATATCTGCCGTGTATAAATATTTCTTAAAAGAATTCTCATCTAAATAATGTATCTCTTTCTCGGAAAGAGTTTCAGAAATCATATTCACTGCACGAGTAAGCTCCGCAACAGCTCCATAATTAAGAGCGATATTAAAAACCAAACGATCATTACCCTGCGTAGCTTTCTCTAAATTCCTTAAAGACTCTAAAAGATTATTACTCTTAAACACAGATAAATCTCCGAGAAACCTTACCTTTACACCCTGCTCACTAAGCGAGCTTAATTCATTAATAGCAGACTCATTTAAAAGCTCAAATAAAAAATCTAATTCTTTAGCTGTTCTTTTCCAATTTTCAGAAGAGAAGGCATAAGCCGTAAGATAGCCGATACCTAAATCAAGGCATTCTTTCACTAAAGATCTTAAAGCTTTAACTCCTTGCCTATGTCCTTCAACACTAAATAAACCTCTTGCCTTAGCCCATCTTCTATTACCATCCATGATAACAGCTAAATGTCGCAGTGGATAACTAAAAGTCATAACAATACATTATAGCGATTCCCCCAATAAACTTAGGACGAAATCCAAAAACAAGTGATTTTCAGTATAGGAAAAAAGGTCTAGCTTGGTTAATAAGGTATATGAATGTAAGTTTACTGGGGTTTAATTCTAATCTAGACTCACAGGCACTAATATCACAATTAGTCAATTTAGAAGTAACTAGCAAAGTCAAACCTCTCGAAACAAAAAAAACAGAATTAACTACAGAAAGAACCAGCGTTAATACTCTGCGTGATAGATTAAGCACATTAAAAAATCTTCTTAGTATTAAGAATATAGCTGATGATGCCTCAACCTTAGTTTCCAATTCCGTGAATATCTCAAATAAAGATAAAGCCTCAGCAAGCGTAAGTGGTAGAGCCAGTCCGCAAACATTTGATTTAAAGATACTTAAATTAGCAACTAATAGTTCAGTAAAATCATCAACATATGTGGATACTGGCGTCACTGGAGCTTCTGATCTTGCGAGTGTTAATTTCAAAGATACTCTAGTGTCTGGTTCAGTAACGATAAATGGTCAAACAGCAGTACTTGGCAATCTTGCGGAGACTGCTACCGTAAAACAATCCACTACTCAAATAAGTAATGGCTTAGTCACTAGTGATCCTTTATCTAAAGCTAATTTAAATGGTGTTACTAGTATTACAGAAGGTTCTGTCACTATCAATGGTACGACAGCAAGTACTTCTGGTCTTACAGATATTCAATCAGTATTAGATTTTTTCACTAACAGTTTTTCTGGCGTGGGAGCAAGTCTCGTCAATGGTTCGATTGAACTTACTGGAATTACTACAATTGGAAACCCTTCCAATAGCAGTAATTTATTAAATGCACTTGGCTTAAGCACCATTAGCAGTGGAACCGTGACTGGCAGCCAGAAATTAAACCTACCAAAAAGCAGTGATACTCTTAATTCTCTTGGAATAAATGGCACTGTTATTACTATTAACGGTACTGACGTTAACTTTGACCCAAACACAGATACCATAAGCTCTTTAATCACAGCTATCAATAATGATACAAATGTCGGAGTTACAGCTGCTTATAATGCTAGTACCGGAAAATTCTCATTAACAAATGATGCAACTGGAGCAAGCTCCATTAGCACTAGCTCTGTAGATAGTAATATTGGTAGCGTTTTTAATCTAAACAACGAAACATTAGGTACGGACACCGACTTTCAAGATATTTTAGACTTTCTAAATAATAATTTTACTGGAGTCACGGCTAGTCTCACAGGTGGGAAAGTCTCCCTAAATGGAGTTACTAGCATGGGTTCATCAGGAAACACTAGTAATCTACTTTCTGCATTAGGCTTAAGCAACGCAAAAATAAATGCAGGTTCCGTGACTGGCATACAAAATCTGTCATCTCCCAAGAAGACGGCTTTACTCTCTAGCATAGGAGTAACAGGAACTTCTTTAACTATAAATGGTAAAGAAATTACATTTGCTCCGAATACCGATACAATAGATCAACTTATTCAAAAAATAAATAATGATGGCGACGTCAAAGCTAAAGCTAGTTATGATACTTTAAATGGTACTTTTAGTTTAAAAAACACTCAAACAGGTGCACTTTCTATTCCACTAAGCTCAGGTAACAGTAACATATTAAGCGTTTTTGCCTTAAATGATGAAGATTTAGGAGATAATGCAGAATTTCAGATTTCCACTCAGAATAATGGCGAGACCTTAGTCAGCAATAGTAATACAGTAAGTGGGATTATTGCAGGTATTAACTTAGAGCTAAAAGCCGTAACCGAAGCAGATGCTCCAATTAAAGTAACAATTTCAGAAGATAGCAGTAGTTATAAAAGTAGACTTGATGCAGTTCTTAAACAAATAAATGATACTTTAAGTTTCGCTAGAGGAATGGAAAATAGAATAGGAAAAAGACTCGATAGCTCAATCAAAGCCTTACTGGGAACATCCTTAAGCTCTTCCGACCCCAATCGATACAAATCTTTAGTAGATATAGGTTTTAAAAGTACCTTAAGTGTAGTCGACAATAAATTCTCTGGTTATAGTCTTGACAGCAAATTCTCGACAGCTTTAGCTCAAGATCCAAATGCAGTAAATAAATTACTTTATGGCAAAACAGATAGTGAAATTGCACCTTTTGATGATGGTTCTAGTGGCATTCTTGTACAGCTTGATGCACTGTTGGACACTTATGTTAATAGCTCTAGCGGAATTATACAAGCCATGAGCACTACCTTTGATTCACGGCAAAAAACACTTGACAGTAGCCTAGTTCGTGCAAATAACAGTGTAGATGATTATGAAGCTAGATTAACTAAACAGTATTCTAGGCTAGATTCATTAAATGCTGAAATGAAACAACAACAAGCTGCAGTCTCATCATTAGGCAGATAAAAAATCTAAGGAGAAAGAATTAGAATGCGAAAATTTAGAGATTTTGATGATAGTATTAATGAACTCCAAGATATTGATATAGAGCTAAACTCAGCCCTAGAGGACGAAGATTTAGAACAGTGCTTAGATAAGCTCGCTGTTCGCTCAGTGATTATCAGCCAAATTAATCAATTAAATAAAACTCATAAAATGAGTAAAAAGAATCAAGAGAAAATGCAAGAAAGCTGGGCGAGTGGGCAGCTTATAGTTGATAAAATTCAAAAGAAGAAAAAAAATATTGAAGAAAGATTGAATAAACATAAAAAGTTTACTGCTAAAATACGTCATTGTAATTACGATCAGTTTAAGTAAACAATGACAAATCCTATCCTCATAGACACTCATGCACATATAAATTTCAACGAATATGATTCTGATCGTGAAGAGGTGATGGAGAGAGCATTTAACTCTGGTGTAGGGAAAATACTACATTCCTGTTGCAGAGTAAACGAAGTGGAAACCCTATTAAAACTCAGTAAACAGTTTAATGGTAATGGCTTTAGTAATTTATACATAGCCATAGGCGTCCACCCGACAGAGTTTCATTCATGGGATGATGAATCAGAGGATGACATACTAGCTGTTTTAGATAAAGAATTAGCCAAGCCAGAAAATAAAATAAGAGCCATTGGTGAAACTGGTCTTGATTACTATCACTGCACGACTAAAGCAGAGCAAGAAAAACAGCGAGAAATTTTTAATAGACAGATTGAACTTGCAAAACGCTTTCAGCTTCCCTTAATTATCCACACACGTGATGCTGAAAGCGATACACTAAGTATATTGGAAGCACATTTTAAAAACACTAAATCTGATCGTAATGGAACCATTCACTGTTTCACTGGTAGTCAAGATTTTGCACTAGCCTGTATAGAATTAGGTTTCTTTATATCTTGGTCTGGCATTCTCACTTTTAAAAGCTCTAAATCACTTAGAGAGGTAGCTAAAGTAGTTCCTCTAGAGAAGACTCTTGTAGAAACAGATTGTCCTTTCCTTGCCCCACAGGCTCAAAGAGGAAAACGAAACGAGCCTAGTTACGTAAACTATGTAGCAGAACAGCTTGCTGAAATCAAAAATCTAGGCAAAACTGAAATTATGAATATCACGACACAGAATGCAGAATATCTCTTTAAAATATGAACAAGCTTGGCAGATTCTGTATAGTTCTTCTCTGCTTGCTTATAGTAGAATTTTCTAGCATCAGCCTGTTTGAAACGAATAATAGCGTTAAAGCTTCTAAACCTAAATTCAATAGTGCTGAAGAGAATTTAGATCTCTTACTTATTGGTAATCTTGATGAGGTAATTAATGATTTCAACAAGTATGATTCTTTAAAAATAAATGATGTAGAAAATTTGGAAGCTTTCACCACGGCACTTATAGCTTATGGAGATATCAAGAGAGCTTACCCACTTCTCGATTATGCTACTAAAAAATTCCCTAAAAATGATAAATTCAGAAGTGATCTTAAATCTCTACTCCTCTTCGACCAAGATTTTGAAGCTGCTAAAGCTTGTGGACTCACAAATTCCGAAAAAGCTCATATAGAGCTTAAAAAAGCATTTTATGGAGAGAATAAATTAGATTTAAATGATCATGAAATCAGAGAATTTATTTATAACGAACTTTTAAGTAAAATTGATAACCGCAGTCCTTACTTTCCGAGCAGATTGGAATATTTATACTTCCTTAAAACCGAGTCCGCAAGACAAGAAGCACGGAGAATTTCAATAAATATTATAGAAAAATTTAGTGAAATAGCCTTTCCGCAAACTCTAGATTTTTATGAACTTGCAGAAGCTTATAGAATCTTAGGTTTACTTGCCTATGATTCTAAAACCGACTCTGAAGCTTACTTTGAGATGGCTAGGCTTAACCAAGGTAGAATGCGTTCACTGTGGCTTATTGAAGATATCAGAATCTATCGTCCAATAATGAAAATATTAACGAGATCTACTCGATTCGGTTATGTATTTCCGCAGTGGATAGTTAGCTTAAATCAATTTCAATAATTCAGAAACATCTGAAGCTTTATCTGACTCATTATTACGCTTATAAATAGCTATTAAATTTCTTACACAGCGAGCGATAATAAAAGAATCTTCGATAGAGTCTAGATATTCATCACGCCAAAATACGCTGAGCTCTTGAGCTCTAATAACACACTCTTCTTTAGTAATTCTTCTACCAGAAAAAAATGGATCTATAAGCTGATCTGCAAACTTAACGATAAAATGTCCTGGTGCTCCAATGCCACTTACAGGGACTTTCAACCTCTTGGCTACCAGCATATAAATAGATGAAAGAACTATGGGGTTACCAAGCTTAGTATCTATAACCGTGTGAATAAAATTATTTCTAATATCATAGTAATTCGCTTGATTACCAGAAAATCTCTCTTCTTCGAACAGCACTTTATTAATGGCTTCTATAGCTTCATCACTAGTGGATTTAGTAGAAAGCTTCTCTGCAGCACGATTAGCATAAGAATCTAAAATTTCAATATATCTCTGTTCATTTAAATATGGAGTATATATTCTTGATATTAAGAATAAACCCCTCTCTAAATCTTGACGATGAAGCCTTTTCCAGTCTTCTATCATATATTTCAAACTTAATCTTGAAGCATGGTACCAGTTATCTAAAAGATCTACATCATTAGACTTCTGCGCTAAATCCTCTATCATCTTTAATGAGTCTGGACTCATATTAGAGACCTGTTGAGCCATCAAAGACAAAACCTTCTCCTCGGAATCCTTTAATAGATTCACAAAACCCTTAATTTGACTTTCAGAAAGCTCAAGACTTTTATCCATAAAATTTTGACTTAGATTATATTATAGAAAATTTCGTTAACATAAGTGTTAAATTTGTATCAACTTTAGTTTTCTATGCCCATTTTAGGGGTAAAAGGTTATCAAACATTAAGAGAAAGATATAAATTTAATTTAATAATTAAAGTGTAAGAATAAATTAATAGAAGATTAAGTAAAAAATGAACTCAGTAAATAACGATAACGACGATAATAACCAAAATTCAGATACGACTTCTAAAAGACGTAAGTTAAGCGACCTCCCGCTTCTTACTAATAAGACTAAAGAGGAGATGGCGACTAAAATAAACTATTTTAAAACCATGCCACCGCAAGTACGTTCTAATGCTCAAGATATAGAAAGCCCGATAAGAACTTTACTTGAAGAAAACTGCACTTACGGTGAAATAACTTCTACTGTTAATCGAGGGCGAATTTCCATAATTAAGCTTAATCAAAAACAGAATAAACCGATATAATTTTTACTCATGACTGAGCAATCAGGAAAAAGCTCTCAAACCAGAGTAATCTTCTTACTTAGCCTATTACTGCTTTGGTACGTAATTTGCAAACTTGAGATTTACCCTAATTATCTACTACCTAGTCCAGCTATGGTACTTAATACTCTTAAAAGAGGTTTTCTCGATGGCGCCTATTTCCCAGCCTTATTTCAGTCCTCCAAACGAGTATTAATAGGCTATTTCACCGCAGTTGTTATAGGAAGCGTTTTAGGCTTAGCTATCTCACGCTTCAAACAGCTAAGTAATACTATCGGAGAAAGCCTTACAGCTTTACAGTCAATTCCAAGTGTAGCTTGGGTTCCTTTAGCACTTCTTTGGTTTGGGATCTCTGAATCAGCAGTATTGTTTATAGTTATCCTAGAAGCTTTTATCCCCTGCTCACTTGGTGTACAAAATGCTATAAAAAATATTCCCCCGAAATTAATACTAGCTGGGCGTTCTCTTGGCTGTGAATCCTTTGATCTTTATAAGCGTATTATAATCCCAGCGATACTTCCACAATTAATTAGCAGCCTGAGACTGAGCTGGGCATTCGCTTGGCGAGCATTAATCGCTGGAGAGCTATTCATTAACGGCTCTGGGCTGGGTCAGACACTAGAGCTGGGTAGAAGTCTCTCTGATATGTCAGAAGTAATTGCTATGATGTTGATCATTGCTGTCATTGGCTATGTCGCTGATAATATTTTATTTAGAAAACTAGAGGAAAGCGCAAATCACTATTCTTAAATTTCACCTAAGCCTGAATTGATAAATCATTTACCCACTAATATCGATGTTAAAAATAGATAAATTAAATTTAAAATTCAAAGCTAATGGTTTTATTAAAAATCTTTTTAATGATTTCGACTTATCAGTGGATAAAGGAGAATTTATTTGCATACTAGGTCCATCTGGCTGTGGCAAAAGTTCTCTTTTAAATATATTAGCTGGCTTTGAGAGGAACTATACAGGCTCCGTTTTACTAAATGGCGAAAAAATCTTAAAGCCAGATATTAGAAGAGCTATCGTGTTCCAGGATTATGCACTATTCCCATGGTTAAATGTAATCGAGAATGTCAGTTTCGGATTGAAAAACAGAATATCTAATCACCAAGAACGTTTTATGCAAGCCATTCGCTACCTAGAATTAGTAGATTTAGTAGAACATTCTCGGGCACGAATCCATGAAATTTCCGGAGGTATGCAGCAGCGAGTAGCCATCGCTAGAGCTTTAGCCGTGCAGCCCGAAATCCTTTTATTAGATGAGCCTCTTGGAGCCTTAGATGATTGGTCGCGCAGGAATTTACAGAATGAATTAATTAAAATCTGGACAGAGCTTAAACAGACTATATTATTTGTTACGCATAGCGTAGATGAAGCTCTATTACTTGCTAGTAGAATAGTGGTCATGAATGTTAACAGTGAAAAAGTTTTAGACATTCAGTTAGAGACAGAACACCCACGAAAATTAGATCATCCCGAAAGTGTTAAGATTCGCCTTCTAATTAAAGAGGCTCTCAGCCAAAAGCTTAAAAAGAACACGCAAGAGAATGCGGTGCAACCAAGTAGTGGCGATAATATTTTTGATCCGAGTATTTAAATCAGATCGATCAAAAAGTCTTTGAATGCTATTTTAAGCATTTTTCAGCGGGTACTTAAGAATAGATTAAATAACGAATTTGAGAGACTGATATAATTTAGCTTATGGGTAAAAAAATCACTGTTCTATACGGCACCGAAACAGGTAATTCTGAATCTTTAGCTGACGAATTTGCGAAAGCCGCTAAAGCTAAAGGACATGATGTCGAATTAGCAGCAGCTTCTCAAAAAAATATTAATGATTTAAAATCTATTGAGAACTGCGTTGTAGTCATTTCCACTTGGGGAGATGGTGACGCACCAGCAGATGCAGAGAAATTCTGTGAAACTCTTTACACAGCAGAAGAAGATGAAGTTAAATTAGATAAACTACGTTTCCATATTCTAGCCCTAGGAGATAAAAGCTATATTGACTTTTGTGGTTGCGGCCGCAGACTAGATGGTCACCTAGAGAGACTGGGGGCGACTAGATTTTTAGCTAGAAAAGATTTAGATACAGATTTTCAAGATCATTTTTCTGCGTGGAAAGATGAGGTTTTGAAAAATGTCTAACCCCATAATTCATAAACAGAGGATTTTTAAAAAAACCATAAAAATTCCTGGCGATAAATCGATTTCACATCGTTCTATTATCCTAGGCTCTATCGCAAAAGGGAAAACCGAGGTAACTAATTTCTTAAATGGCGAAGATTGCATATGTACTCAGAAAGCCTTTGAGAGCTTGGGTGTCGAAATAGAAACTAATTTTCATGACTCTGAAAATCCCATCGTAAAAATTCAAGGAAAAGGCATGGAATTTTTAAGAGCTCCGAATAATGATATTTATTTAGGTAATTCTGGAACTGGAATGCGTTTACTTACAGGATTATTCTCTGGACTGAATTTCAAGTCGGTTCTCACTGGCGATGAATCACTCAGCTCTAGACCGATGAAAAGAGTTATAGACCCGCTGTCACTAATGGGAGCTAACATAGAATCTTCTGAAGGTAAAGCCCCGCTTATAATTTACGGCTCACCTCATTTAAAAGGCATTAACTACAAGTCACCAGTTTCATCAGCTCAAGTAAAGTCTTCCCTCTTACTAGCTGGTTTAAATGCTGACGGTGTAACCACTATCATTGAACCAGAAAAATCTAGAGATCACTCAGAGCGAATGCTCGATTATTTCCAGTCTCCTATTTCTTATCATCACGGCAGTCTCGAAGTCAGTATTAGAAGACTAGAAAAACCTCTACAGGCACAGAGAGTAAAAGTCCCTGGTGATATATCTAGTGCTGCTTTCTTTATGGTCGCAGCAGCGATAGTAGAAGATGCTGAAGTCGAACTATTAAATGTCGGCATAAACCCTACTCGTACTGGCATTATCGATGTGCTAACGATGATGAACATCGATTTCAGTATTCATAATCTTCGAGAAGAAGGTAAAGAGCCTATCGCAGACATTATTGTAAAAAGCTCTAATATAAAAGCAGGCGAGATAAGGGGAGATATTATCCCTCGCCTTATCGATGAGATTCCAGTTATAGCTATTCTTGCAGCTCAAGCTAAAGGCACTACTGTTATTAAAAACGCCGAAGAACTTAAAGTTAAAGAATCTAACAGAATAGCTACTACAGTAAGCATGCTTAAGCAGCTTGGGGTGAAAGTTGAAGAGACAGATGATGGCATGATTATTGAAGGCCTTGAGGGAAGAGAATTCCCTGGAGGTGATGCTTCGATAGTAGTTATAGATAGCAAGGGAGATCATCGTATTGCCATGAGTTCAGCTATAGCTGGCTTACACTCAGCGAAACCTGTAGAAATATTAAAAAGCGAATTCGTGAACACTTCATTTCCCAGTTTCTTTAAGTATTTGGGCTTAAGTGATGTGCTAAGATAATTTTTTCCGAGGTTGTAAGATGTCTAAAAAGATTAACCCTGATAAACAGCAAGCTGGCGTAAAAAGAGCAGCAAAACTACTTAAGAGAAAACAGAAGAAAGCTAAATCAGCCAAAGCTTGAGAGTACCTTTACTAGACCTGCCTGCTCAGTACCGACAGATTCAAGACCAAGTTGAGCCTGTTGTTCTTGATGTTTTACGCAGTGGTAACTATATTATGGGAGAGCAGGTTAAGTTGTTTGAACTTAAAGCTGCTGAGTACCTTTCAGTAAAACATGCCATCTCTTGTGCAAATGGCTCAGATGCGCTTTATATATCATTACTCGCTTTAGATATTAAAGCTGGTGACGAAGTTATTACTACTCCATTCACTTATATTGCAAGCTCAGAGTCGATAGACCAAGCTGGAGCGACTCCAGTATTTGCAGATATAGATTTAAAAACTTTTAACATAGATCCTAAAAAACTTAGAGAAAAAATTAACTCTAAAACTAAAGCCATAATTATCGTTCACTTATTCGGGCAATGCTGCCCGATGAATGAGATACTATCTATCGCTCAAGAATATAATTTAAAAATTATCGAAGATACTGCTCAAGCCTTTGGTGCAACGTACAGCAGTTTAAATAACGCAGAAATTGGAGTTCCGCTACACGCCCCTAATAATTTTAATAAGGCTAAAGCTGGCACTATGGGCGACATTGGAACTTTCAGCTTTTACCCGACTAAAAATCTTTCCTGCGCTGGAGATGGTGGTTTAATCTGTACTAATTCAGATGAGCTTGCTAAAAGACTTAGACGAATTAAAGCCCATGGTTCTGAACGCAGATATTATCACCTTGAGCTTGGTGTAAACAGTAGATTAGATGAAATCCAAGCCGCTATCTTAAATATAAAGATTGATTTAATTGATAAATGGAATAAACAGCGCATGATCAATGCAGAAATTTATTTCAAAGAACTTGCGGATCTTGAAGCAGAAGGAACTATAAAGTTACCAGAGATCGCAGATTACAGTTCACATATTTTTCATCAGTTCAGCATCTTAGTTGGCAGTCATTTAGAGGATTCTAGTAAATTAAGAGATCAGCTTAAAGAATTTCTAGCCTCTCACGAGATTGGTTCAGAGATTTATTATCCAGTAGCCTTACACTTACAGGAAGTCTATAAGCACTTTAACTATAAACCTTTTGATTACCCCAATGCAAGAAAAGCCTCTCACTCAGTGCTTTCCATACCAGTACACCCAGAGTTAAATCAAGAGCAGATTCTCTTTGTCTGTAAAACTATTAAAGATTTCTTTAAGCAAAATAAAAATGTCTTAGAAGTAGATAATCTAACGAAGTCATTAAGTCACTAAAAAAAACTACTATCTCAGCCTTGTCGAATGCACTTTATACAGAAGTCTCTATAAACGCTTAATTAAAGCATTTTCATTACATGACCCATAAAAAGGACAGACCACACACTCTTTAAAGACTTTCTCTGGAAGGCTTTGAATATCGACTAAATGATAGCCTATTTTCTCAAAAAACTTTATTTGATAAGTTAATGCAAAAATAGTTTTTATCTGCATACTGCGTGCCTCATTTTCACAGTCTTCCACTAACATTCGCCCTAAACCATATCCATGAAAAGCTTCATGAACAGCTAAACTTTTAACTTCAGCTAACTGATTTGTAAAAATATCAAGATGAGCACAAGCAACTAGAGAGTGATGCACGAGCCCATTCCCTGCGTTTTGGTTATCATTCGTCCTTGTCTCGTAAATAACTCTAAAATCTCTTATCTGCCTGTAAAGCTGATCCTTAGTTTTAGGTAATAATAATTTACGCAACGCAAAAAAATCTAGGAGTGCAAAAATAGCATCTACATCATCAACAGAAGCTCTCTTTAAAATGAATTCCGAACTAGGTTTCACTAAAATAAAAAAAGACCATACTCAGGGGGGGGGGAGAAGTATGGTCTTATCTTTATTTTATAACAAAGGTTAATAATTTGCAGTGTTTAATTGAAAAAATAAATAAATCAAATCTAAACTAACTGTAAAACCGCTAACTGGGCATTATCGCCTCTACGTAAGCCATTTTTGATAATTCTAGTATAGCCAGAAGTCTGCTCTTTATACCTGTCCACAACAGCATCAAAAAGATCCTGAACTACTTCTTTATCAAAAATAAAAGAAGCAGCTTGTCTTCTAGCATGTAGATCTCCTCTTTTCGCAAGAGTGATAACCTTCTCTATTTCTGGAGCAACCGCTCTTGCATTTGCAAGTGTAGTGTTAATCTGTTTTTCTCTAAGTAAATTAGTAGTAAGTGCTCTAAGAGCAGCTTTACGCTGATCCGCCGCTCTACCCATTCTTCTTTTCTTTCTTCTATGTCTCATTTTCTTTAACCCTCAAATATCTAAATTTTTAAAACTCAGAAATTTAGTAATCCAAACTATGACTCAAAGATGATTCTCTGTTTCTTAGTGAATAACCCATAGTCTCTAATTTATCAAGCACCTCTTCAGCAGATTTTTTACCAAAGTTTTTAATATTCATTAAATCAAAATCAGATAATTTTAAAAGATCTGAAAGTGAGTTTATATTAGCTCTCTTTAAACAGTTATAAGATCTAACTGATAACTCAAGCTCCTCAACACTAACGCTCACTGCTTTATCTTCTTCTTTACGCTCAACTACAGCAGAAGCCTCTTGAACAGTCTTAATAACGCCTACTTTTTGACCAGTAAAGTCAACAACAGCATTCATCATCTCAGTAACTTGAGCTGCTGCTTGTCCAATAGCTTCTCTAATAGAAACCGAGCCATCAGCCCAGATTTCCATCGTTAATCTATCAAAATCATTAGACTGACCAGAAGGACCAGGAACTTCTTCTACCGAATAAGCTACGTTTTTAATCGGGGTAAACACTGAATCTAAAGGAATAACATCGACAGAAGTAACAGCATCATGATCCTCAGCTGGTACATAACCATAGCCTTTAGATACTGTAATTTCAGCATTTAAAGTGCCGTCTGGGGCTAAATTTGCGATTTCTAATTCTGGATTAATAATCTCAACATCACTTGGACATTCAATTTTAGCAGCGGTAACAGTATTAAGACCAGAAGCCTTTAAAGTTAAGGTTCTCGGCTCATCTGAATGCATCTTAACCACTAACTGTTTTAAATTAAGGATTACATGCAAAATATCCTCTGAAAGACCAGTCAAGGACGTAAATTCATGGTTCACACCCTCTATTCTTACGTGAGTTACAGCAGAACCTCTAACTCTAGAAAGAAGAATTCGCCTAAGAACATTCCCAATAGTATGTCCAAAACCTCTGTAGAGTGGTTCTAGCATAACAGTACCTCTTAGAGTACCATCTTCACCAGGCCTTTCATCTACAACAATCTTTAATTCAATGTTCATATTAAAATCCTCTCTTAATCAACAACTTAGACTCTTCTTGCACTAGGTGCTCTACAACCATTATGTGGCAGCGGAGTTACGTCCTTAATCATAGTAACTCTTAAACCAGCTAACTGTATAGCCCTAGCAGCAGTCTCTCTACCAGCACCAGGTCCACTTATCAAAACTTCCACTTCTCTTAGACCAAACTGCTCAACAGCCTTTCTTGCAGCAGCTTCAGCCGCTAATTGAGCTGCAAAAGGAGTGCTTTTTTTAGAACCCTTAAAACCTACTGCTCCAGCAGAGGAAGCAGCAATAACACCACCAGCTACATCGGTGATAGATATTATAGTGTTATTAAAAGTGGAACTAATATGAACTACACCCTTCTGAACTGTTCTTTTAGCTTTTTTTACTTTTGACTTATCTTTTGTTTTAACTACCGCCATATTTTAAACCTTTATATCCTAAATGCTAATTACTTCTTAGCAGCTACTTTTTTACCAGGAACAGCCACTCTCTTCTTACTTCTACGAGTTCTCGCATTAGTCTTAGTTCTCTGACCTCTGCTAGGAAGACCTCTTCTGTGACGAATACCTCTAAAACAGTTAACTTCGATTAATCTCTTAATATCAAGACCGATTCTTCTTCTTAAATCACCCTCTATCTCATAAGTCTTAAGGCAATCTCTAATTTTAATTAATTCTTCTTCGGTTAAAGTATTAGCTCTGACATCTTCTCCAATGCCAACTTTCTTTAAAATTTCTTTACTTCTTGACAGTCCAACGCCAAATACATAAGTCAAGGCGATGACTATTCTTTTATTAGGTATATCTACTCCGGCTACTCTTGGCATAAAAATTATCCTTGTCTCTGCTTGTGTTTAGGGTTCTCGCAAATAATGGCAACTCTACCCTTTCTACGAGTTACCTTGCATTTTGAACAAATTTTCTTTACTGAAGATCTAACTTTCATGTGCTATCCTGCTTAACGAAATCAAAATTCTAACATAACCCTAAACTAAATTAGTAATTATTTATTTTTTGATTATGTTTACTCCTCTTTTTTTACCTCTCCATCAATTGGTCGTTTTTTAATTACCCTAAAAGTAATGCGTCCGACTTTAAGGTCATACGGAGTAAGCTCCACTTTGACTCTATCCCCTGGCAAAATCTTAATGTAGTTCTTTCTAATTTTACCCGAGATACTGGCTAAAACCTCATGATCATTATCGAGCCTGACCACAAACTTCGCTCCCTGAACAGTTTCCACCACCGTTCCTTCCATTTCAATAATTTCTTTAGACAAATAAATACTCCTTAATAGTAAAGGTCTTTTCCAAAAATTAAAAATATCATTTATTCATCGAAGTGATGAAAAATATTTTTAGTTTTTTTCACATCGGTAATAATTTCAACTCCAGAAGATGTTATTAAAGCTGAATGTTCAAAATGAGCAGAATTTTTCCTATCAGCGGTCATAATAGTCCAGCCATCCTTATGCTTCTTAATCGCAGAGCCTCCTATATTTAACATCGGCTCAATGGCAAGCACCATACCAATCTTAATTTCATCATCAGGAAAATGATTAAAGTACTCTAAAAAATTCGGAATAAAAGGCTGACAGTGATAGCTAGGACCTATTCCGTGACCACCAAACTCTTTTACATTACCAAATCTATACTCCTTAGCAACAGCCTCTATCGCAGCAGCTATATCGCTAATATGCTTACCTGCTTGAATAACCTCCAAACCAGCCCAAAGTGCTGCATTAGTAGCTTTTAAAAGTCTTTTACTCTTAGGACTGATTTCCCCACAGGGAAAAGTAAAAGCATTATCTCCAACATAAGTAAAAGGCTTACCATTAAAGTCTTCTGTAACAGTAACACCGACATCGATGCTGACCAAGTCACCTTCCTTGAGTTCCCTATCCGTTGGAATACCATGTACTATGTTTTCATTGACTGAGGTACACAAGGTACTAGGAAATCCCATATAACCTTTAAAAGTGGGGGTCGCGCCTTGATCACGTATCCACTCTTCAGCAAAAGTATCTAATTCAAGCAATGTAACCCCAGGACGAACTTTTTCACCGACCAAATGTAGAATCTCACCAGCCAGAGCACCAGCTCTCCTCATATGTGGAAATTGTTCTTCAGTAAAAATGCAAATAGGGGCAGACATAAGATTTAAAAAAATAGTTAGTGAAGAAAAACTATTTTTTCATCACTTCCCTAAAAAAAGAATAACACGATATGTTATGATGATTCTTCCTATGCCGAATATTAAATCTGCAAAAAAAAGAGACGAAATTAACGCTCGTAATAACAAAAAAAACACTGAGCTTAAGTCTAAAGTGCGCACCCTTATTAAGGCCTGCCTAATCGCTGCGACATCTAAAGATGAAAAAGCGATTGATGAAAAATTAGCGAAAGCTTACCAAGCTATAGATAAAGCCTCTAAAGGCAGTACCTTCCATAAGAATAAAGCTGCTAGATTGAAAAGCAGATTAGTTCAGAGAATTAGAGTACTTAAGTCGGAAGCTGTTAAATAGTTTTAGGAGAGGGTTATAGAACTCCGTCATAAATATTTTTCCTAAATAGAAAACATAAAAATTGGAGATTCGCAAAAGTTCCAAAATTCACAGAGTGCTGCTCGTAAATTTGCGAGTTCAAGACTAACGCAGAAATTAAAGATTGCGAACAATTCCCTAAGGGCTTTTATGTTTTAATTGGATTATATGCTTAAAAAAATTTTAGAACTGATCCAAAAAAGAAAGATTTTAAGCTTCAGTCTTATTAGTTTTTTAATTTCTTTTAGCTGCTTACTAGCTGTACAAGCTGCCCCTGGACTAAATATATCCTTTAATGACAATCAACAAGGGGTGGGGCTAGGTCTACAAATCTTAATCCTCTTAACTATCTTAAGCATCGCTCCATCTATTTTGCTTATGACGACTAGTTTTATAAGATTCGTCGTCGTCTTTGGGCTTCTCAGGCAAGCACTAGGCCTAGGTAGCTTACCCCCAACTCAAGTATTAATCGGACTTTCCATAATTTTGACTTTCGTCGTCATGAATCCCTACTTCACTCAGATAAACGATAAAGCATTACAACCCTTTCTAGCAAAGCAGATAGATGAAAAAGAATTCATCACCAATGCTATCGGACCTTTACGTGAATTCATGCTTAGCCAAACTCCAGAGGATGAACTCAAATTAGGCTTTAAAATAGCCAAAATCGAGCAGCCAGAAAGTGCAGAAGAGATGCCTCTTCATATATTAATGGTTTCGTTCATGCTAAGCGAACTTAAGAAGTCTTTCCAAATTGGCTTTGTATTATTCTTACCATTTGTAGTTATAGACATGATTACAGCAAGCGCCTTGGTTTCAATCGGTCTGATGTTCCTGCCTCCAGCCACCATTTCCTTGCCCTTTAAGCTAGTATTGTTTGTTTTAGTTGACGGGTGGAATATAATCTGTGAGAATTTAGTTACCAGCTTCAATCCAAATTAAGGATAAAGATTCTTTAAGCGTAAAATAATGAACGATACACTTATACTTGAACTGACTAATAAGACACTGATTACATCAGCGATTATCTCTATTCCAATCTTAATTCCTGGATTAATTGTTGGTATTTTAGTCAGCATATTTCAAGCCATTACACAGATCAATGAGCAGACTTTAACCTTTGTTCCTAAATTAATAGCTCTTATTGTCACTTATTTACTAGTCGGTGGCTGGATAATGCAGTATGTCGCAGATTTCACTCGTGAAGTTTTTAATAAAATTCCAGAGTTAGCATAGCCACACCATTCTGAAAATTCCTAGCAATCCTAATTTCGGACTAGTTAAGAGACATGAAAAGTTTTTTCCAGATTAAAATGGTATCTTGATATTAAATGAGAAATAATAAAACAGCTTTAATTACAGGTGCCTCTAGTGGTATAGGTTATGAACTTGCGAAACTTTTCGCAAAAGATGGATATGATTTAATCCTTACAGCAAGAAGATTAGAGAGATTAAATCATCTAAAAGAATCTATAGAAGCTACTATCAGTGATATTAAAATCACCACTTTTACTGAAGATTTGTCTGAAGAGAATTCTGCGGAAGAACTATTTAGAAAAGTAAAAGAACAAAACCTCAACGTAGATATTCTCATAAATAACGCTGGCATGGGAGACCTAAGTTACTTTGCTAACTCTGACATAAAGAGATTATCAACGATGCTACATCTTAATATAAATAGCCTTAGTAAATTAAGTAGGCTATTTATAAATGACCTAAAGAGTTCAGCACAAGGAGCTTTGATTAACATTGCATCCACAGCGAGTTTTCAGCCAGTACCCTTGATGGCAGCTTATGCTGCAACGAAAGCTTATGTTAAAAGCTTCTCACTAGCATTAATGGCAGAACTCAAGGAAGATAAAACTAATAAGATTCAAGTACTATGTATTTGTCCAGGAGTTACTGAAACTGAATTTTTCGCTAGCGCGAATGCAAATCCACTCGGCTTACCAGAAGGCTTTATTGCTAGCTCAGAAGAAGTAGCAGAGTTCACGCTGGATACTCTAAAAAAAGGTAAAAGCGGTGTAGCGGTTCATGGGAAAATGAATTCATTTGTAGCACTACTGTCTAGAGTGTTGCCAGTTAATTTAAGTAATGCTGTTGGTTTATACATAATGAAGAAGTTAATTCGTGCTTAAATCCTGATGTCATTTTTTCTCAGCATCAGCCTATATAAGATAATAATATTATTATTTTAAGGATAGATTCTAGGTCTGAAAATCTAGAAGTCAGGCTTAAAGATGGAACTACCATTCCATTAAATATTTTAAACTCAACAGGAGATAATGCCCAAGATAGAGCCATAGGGTACTTTATCAGTGACAATTCAAGTATACCAGCAGTCCCTTTAAGTAATGAGTACGCAGGGGCAGGTGATCAAATAATTAACGCTGGATTTCCTGGCGGAGTGGCAATGGATACTAGAGCTTTTGAACACTTTCGCACAAGAGCAGATGCCATAACATATAATCCAAAACTTGGAATAACACAAATAACTGATACAACTTATTTCACGGAACATAGCCTAAATGAAAATAATCCTCCTCCTCTTTCAGATAGATTCCGTCCTGTAGCCCCATCAACGGATGAAAGAAATCGATATCTTTACCACACTAATCTAGCTGGACTTCCGGGGCAGTCTGGCAGTCCCCTTTTCCGGGTTATCTATGATAAAGATGGTGAAGATCCTACAATAGAAATAATTGGAGTAGCGAGTCTTGCTCCAGTGGCAAGCTACGACCCTCCAACTAGAAATATAACTCTCGTTCTCGTTGGTACAGTAATACCCTATAATCCTGGCATTGAGTTAGATGAGGAGAATCCAGAGAATTTTAGGGTAAATCTTGAGTCCACGATATTTGCATTGGTAAACAGTAAAATCAACTATCCAAATTTAGAAAAAACTATTCAGGATACTATCAACAAAGAGAACCAGAACTCAGAGTGAGAATAAGATACCCTTATTAATGAAATTAATCAAACAACCGCTTTCGCTCTCGCAAACGGAGATTTATCAATTATGATCTCTTCCCTATCCGGACCAACACCAATAATATCAATAGACACGCCTAAGGTCTCTTCAATAAAACTCAAGTATTCTTTAGCGTTAGCAGGCAAATCCTTTCTAGATCTAGCATCACGGCAGCGAGATCTTTCATTCTTCCAACCAGCAAACTCTTGATAAACTGGTTCAAGATTAGCCATATCTTCACATAGAGGAAAATCAGAGTAAACTTCTCCAGTCTCGTTATTTTTATAAGCGATACAGGCTTGAATAGTCTCCATATCATCAAGTACATCTAGCTTGGTCAGAGCGAAAGAAGAAATACTATTAACTCTTACCGCTAATTTTAAAAGCACTAAATCTAACCAGCCTACTTTTCTTGCTCTACCAGTCGTAGTCCCAAATTCCGCCCATGGAGTACCTTCTGCAACTAAGATTTTAGCTAAATCACCGTCAAGCTGTGTCGGGAAAGGACCTTCACCAACTCTAGTCGTGAATGCTTTAGCTACACCGATTACTGCATTAATAGCTAAAGGCCCTACGCCAGTACCGATAGTCGCTCCACCAGCAATAGGATTAGAACTAGTAACGAAAGGATAAGTACCGTGATCTATATCTAAAAGCGTTCCCTGAGCTCCCTCGAATAAAATATTTTCTTCATTTTTAGCTGCACGAAAAAGATCTAAAGACACATCTGTGATAAATGGTCTTAGACTATGGCCATAAGCTAAATAAGTCTCAAGAACATTCTCTAAATCTAATTCTGGCTTGTTATATAACTTCGATAGTATCGCATTTTTTTCAGGAAGCACTGCCTCTAATCGAGTCCTGAGCAGAGTTTCATCTAAAATATCTTTAATACGAATTCCTGTTCTAGAGATTTTATCTGCGTAAGTAGGTCCTATTCCTCTTACCGTCGTACCGATTTTATTTTCACCACGAGCCTCTTCCTGAGCGGCATCTATAAGAATATGATATGGCATAGTCACATGCGCTAATGGACTTATTTTCAGACTGGTTAAATCTAGACCATCATTTTCTAAAGCCTGCATTTCACTCAAAAGAGCCTTAGGGTCTATAACTGTACCGTTCCCAATAAAACATTTCTTGCCCTGATAAAGAATCCCAGAAGGCACTAAGTGAAATTTATATTTCTTGCCATTCGCTGTAACCGTGTGTCCAGCGTTATTACCGCCCTGATACCTAACTACATAATCAGCTTTTTCAGCAAGAAGATCTACGATCTTAGCCTTACCCTCATCTCCCCATTGAGCACCTAATACTACTAAACTCACCATTTTAACCAATAATAGCAGAGACTAGGACACAACTCCATTTTCTACGTTTTCGTCGTCCTCATGATCCTCATGTACCTTAAGTACACTGCGGTCATTCGTCCTCCTCAGCCTTGAAACTGCGCGTTGTGTCCTAGTCTCTAACCTCGCTTCTTCCAAAACTAACAAGGGTAAGTAATATGATAAAATGAAAAACTATGCTTGAAACAGAAGTTAAATCTAGTAGTGCGTATGCAAGTATTTTGGCTGGTAAAAAAGTTCTAATATCTGGTGTCGCTAATAAAAGAAGTATCGCTTGGGCTATAGCTCAAATGCTTTATGAAGCTGGCGCTGAAGTCGCATTCTCATATCAAGGAGATAGGCTTAAAGAGACAGTTCTAGAACTTACTCAAGACATGGAAAGCCCTTTATTAGTAGACTGTGATGTTACTAAAGATGAGATGATCTCTTCCGCTTTCCAGTCTGTATCAGATAGATTTAATGGAAAATTAGATATTTTCGTTCACTGCCTAGCTTTCGCTCCTAAAGAAACTTTACAGGGTGGTTATATAAGTACAGAAAGAGAGCATTTTGCGATAGCTCAGGATATCTCTGCTTATTCTTTAACTGCGATGGCAAGAGCAGCTAGACCACTTATGAATAATGCTGGTGGTGGTTCCATTATCACGCTTACTTACTTAGGTGCTGAAAGAGTAGTGCCTAACTATAATATGATGGGTATCGCTAAAGCGAGCCTAGAAGCTGGTGTGAGATATTTAGCTCAGGATTTAGGTCAAGAGAATATTAGAGTAAATGGCATTTCTGCTGGCCCAATTAAAACCCTTGCAGCAAGAGGCATTGCAGATTTAAACACTATGATGAATCGCCATGCAGAGATATCACCTTTAAGAAGAAATGTTGAGTTAGAAGAGGTTGCTGGAACAGCCCTCTTCTTAGCTAGCCCTTTATCTAGCGGTATTACAGGTGAAGTAATTCACGTAGACTGTGGTTACAGCATAATGGCGATGTAGTGGATGCTCACGCTTAAATATAGACCTCAAAGTATCGGAGATCTTGTTGGGCAAGATGACGTGAAGCTTGCTTTAGAAAAGGCTTTCACTAATAATAAAATAGCAAGTGCTTATTTATTAACTGGTCCACGTGGGGCTGGTAAGACGAGTACTGCTCGCATAATAGCTAAATCACTTAACTGTAAAAACAAGAAAGCTGGAGAGAAAGCGACTTTAAATCCATGCGGTAAATGCTCTAGCTGTATTAATATCACGAATGGTGGCGACTTAGATGTAGTCGAGATAGATGCTGCGAGCCATGGTGGAGTAGATGATGCTAGAGATTTAGTAATTAAAGCTAGCCTATCTACGATTAATAGTGATTATAAAATTTACATAATCGATGAAGTCCACATGGCAAGCAAGGATGCATTTAATGCTCTGCTTAAGCTTTTCGAAGAACCACCTGAAAATGTAGTATTTATTTTAGCGACCACCGAAGCACATAAAGTTTTACCTACTATAGTAAGTCGCTGTCAGCAATTCCGTTTCAAGCCTATTAACCAAATAGACTGCTTTAAAAGATTACGAAATATCTGCGATATAGAGCAGATTAACATTAGCGATGAAGCCTTGAAATTTATAACAGAAGAATCAGAAGGGGCCCTGAGAGATGCTTTAAGCATATTAGAGCAGGTTAGTGTCTTTAATGAAGAAGATCTAAGCATCTCTAAAGAAATTATAGAAAGGACTTTAGGGAAAGTATCTGAAAGAGAGGTCTTTAGCTTATTTTTCTCCATAATTAATAAAGAGACCTTAGAGCTTTTAAATAAAATAGAAACTATTTTCCTAAAAAACCCAGACCCGCAGATACTTACAGGCGAGCTTTTTCAAAGCAGTATAAAAATCTTAGAAGAACTCTGCCTAAATGAAGGCTTAGAAGAATGTAAAACCTGCATAGATTTAATTAATGAGAAAAATATTCCTAAAGCAGAAATCCTCTATATAGCAGAAGAAATATCTAAATATGAGGCGATACTTAAGCAGAGTTCTCAGGCTAAAAAATTGTTTAAAACACTCTGCCTGAAGCTATCTCTTAGAGAAGATTTCATAGATATTAAAAACTTAAGAGAAAGAATTCTTGATTTAGAGAATAGGCTCGCTGGTGGGGCGGTTAAGCCTCTAGCAGTGGCTGTTTCGGTGAGTGCAAAAAAACCAAGCTTCGCTGAATCAGCAATGGCTAGTAACTTTGAAAGTAAAGCTAATACTAGAGATGAAATTAAAGTCAGCGACATAAGTAGTGGAAATGAGCTTAACGGAAATAATTTATTAAGCACTGAGGCTAAGGTTGCAGAAAATATAGAGAACTCAGAGAAGATTAATACTAGCTCGTTCTCAAAGACAGAAGAGATTGCCGTCCCAGATAGCACGCTTGCCGATGACTTCATGCAGTTTTTAAACCCACCTACTAAAGGGCTTATCAATAGCAGTAAAGCCAAGCTGATCTCTAGCAGTGGAGAAAAGGCTGTTTTCGTAATTCCTGAAAAATTTAAATTTTTAAAAATCAAACTAGAAGCTAAAAATGAAGAGCTTGTTCAGGCTATTAAGCAAGCTTTAAATCCAGAAATTAAGTTTATTGAGATTCAGATAGATTCTGGAATGACTGGTGCGGATAGTGAAGTGAATGATTCGGTAAAGGTTCCGTCAGCGGTAACGCCTAAAATAATGCCAGTAAGAGTTACGGAAAGGGTCACAGATTTAGCTGCCACCACGTCCATGGCTGTAAATGTTCCTAATAATACTGATGTGAATTTAAATATAAATTCTGTTAACTCCAGTGCAGGAAAAGATTCTAATGACAACTGCTGTGACAGAGAAGCTTATTTAGATGAGGTTTTACAGGCTGGGATAAGTATTTTTGGTGGGAATGTAGTTAGGGAGTAAAGAAAGAGAACTGTGAAAAATTAGAAAGAATCGTACAAAAATAGTTAATCTAAAATTTTAAGTTCGCCGTTAAAACATCTACCCCTAAATTTTTAAAATCAATATCATTAGTAAACAAAACCATATTATGCTCGTGGCAAATAGATTTTATAGCCTTATCTACAAAATCCAACTCATCTAATTGTAAAAAATCCTCCAAATCATCTTTTTGAAAAGCTTTACCTACAACTTGACAATGATTGAAAATATTGTTTTTTACGATCGTGTAAATATCATTTAAAGTGTTTTTACCTTGCAGAGAGTTTCTAAAATCTTTTTTATACTCAAGCCCTTTCCCTTGTTTACACTCTGCAAATTGCTTCCACTCTGCAAATTGCAACCTATGAGTTTTATTAATAAATTCGGAAACTACATTAAAATCAACAAATAAGTTTTTTTGCTTAACAATGATACTGTAAATCTTACTAGTATCTCTCTGTAGACTACTTGTCAACTTCCTAATTTACGACTTAAGAAATTAAACTTTTAGGAGTATGAGTTTAATTAAGCAGTTTGTTGATAATATGCAGCAAGAAACTCATTTGGACTAGCTTTAAGAGCGGTATGCATTCTTTCGGTATTGTAATAATTAATAG
>CANHDW010000010.1 GCA_947459525.1 Candidatus Caenarcanales bacterium | reverse complement strand
AGAATTTTTTATTAATAAAAAGAATTTCTTTCCCAATTTTTCGGCTTTCAAGAATTCCAAGCGCTTCTATCTGTGATAAATATTCTCTGGCTGTTTCTCTTTTGGCAATACCAGCTTCCGTGATGGTTTTGATGCGACAATATGGCTGTAAAAAAAGCGCCTCCACTAAATCTTTTGAATAAATTTTAGGCAGTTGTTTTTTTATTTTCTCTGTACACTCGTCAATGGAATCAGCAATAGCATTTATTCTCTCTAAGGAGTGCAGGGACGTCTTTTCGACAGCATCTAAAATATATAAAATCCATGGCTCCCAATCCCCGTGCTTTGTAACGGCATTGAGCTTTTTATAGTAATCATTTTTATTTTCAATAATATATTTACTCAAGTACAAGATAGGCAGCTCAAGCAAGTCTTGATTTACTAGGTACAAGATATTTATGATTCTTCCCGTCCTGCCATTGCCGTCATAGAAAGGATGAATCGCTTCGAATTGATAATGCTGCACTGCTAATCTAATTAAAGGATCAATATCGCCAGTATCTTCATTAAGATAGGTTTCAAGGTTTTTTAGTTTTTTGAGAATTAATTCTTCACCCTCAGGAGGCGTATAAATACTCTCTCCGAGGGAATTAACTATTCTAGTTCCCGGTACTTTTCTAATCCCATAATCGATCTGTTTAATCACCTGAACTAAATTTATGAAAAGTTTTGTAGACAAGAATGGTCTTTTTCGTAATTCATTGTAACCGTGCCATAGTGCTTCTTGATAATGTAAAACTTCTTTAGTGCTTTTATCAATCTTTTCTATATTTGAACCCAGTGCCTGAAATAATGCGTCGTTCGTTGTAAGAATATTTTCTATCTCTGAACTTGATTTCGCTTCTTGCAAAACAAGTGAATTTAAAAGTATTGTAGGATTCGGAATTTTTTTTATTGAGCCATTTAATTTTGATAAAACTCTACTAGCTGTAATTGTTTTTAAAAGTATTGCCTTTGTATCAATTTCGGACCGTGGTGGTAATAAAGGCAGCTCATTGAAAGGTTCCTTTGGGTTGAAAGCCATACTTCTATTATACCCAACATGTCGATTTTTTGACTGTTTATCGACATATTTAATTAACATGTCGACAAAATCTATATATCATATCAACTTGTATCAGATCCATTAAATACGCTGATTATTTATTTCAAAACAGAATCTCTGTAAGTTCATCATTTATCGCAGCACGGAAAGTTTGACTAGTAGAATTTAAATCTAATAAATCGACTTTATAGGGTAAATCAGAATCTTCAAAATCAAAGTCCAATTGATTTAATAGTTTCAAATCAATTAACTGCCCAGAACCATTATCTAAAGCCAAGTCCAAATCAGACCCTTTTTTGATATTCTTGCCAGTAGAGCGAGAGCCAAAAATATAAACTTTAATGTTTTTGTTTTGATCAATTAAATATTTTTTTAATATGCCTAAAACTATGTTGAAATGCTTATCTTCAATAAATAATTTATTCGGCATTTAATCCTCGCTGCTCTAATTGCTTAAAAAGATATTTCACTTCAGTTAAAAATTCAGGAATATTTTGGTATATGTCCTCTGCCTTGTTTTCATCATAGGTATGGCTTGTAATTCCTCTACGTTTTCGATAAGCTTTCCATGCTTCAAGGTCATTTAGTAAAAGACCTTTTTCATATCCTTTTCTAATTAAGTCATTGAAAGTAATATCATCAAAATCTGGACTTGGTTCTGTGGTTTCCAAATATCTTTTGATAAGCTTCCAGCTTAGTTCATAGGTAAATTCAAAAGCCTGAATGGCTCCAGCTTTTAACTGCTTTTCTATGCGTGAATCAAAGCCTCTTGCAGATTTGTTTTCGCAAATATCAAGACTATCCTCTAATTGTTGAATAGCTTTCTTGAAAGAACTTAGATCTAGAGACATAATTCTACATTCTACCTGAACTAAAAAAGCTGTTAGATAAACTCCTCAGAAAATTTTGTTATATCCCAAGGGTTAATAATGCTGGCTTTAGATCTATTCTGAGATTTCTCACCGCCATAGACTATTGCTTTTTTAATTAGCTGATCTTGAAAAATACTCTCAAAATAATCAAGGTTTCTAAAGAAACTTTCATGAAAAGTCTTTGCTGATTTGATTTCTGTACTAATTAACTTATCACTAACTTTACTAAC
Organism: Candidatus Caenarcanales bacterium; assembly: GCA_947459525.1. Lineage (GTDB taxonomy): Bacteria > Cyanobacteriota > Vampirovibrionia > LMEP-6097 > LMEP-6097 > LMEP-6097. Next base: position 28,244 of record CANHDW010000010.1, on the reverse strand, counting down.
AAGGTCTATCTCATGTGTTCTATCTTGATAAAAATAATGATTACTCTGCTTGCCTTGATTAAAACGATATTTCACAAACTCCATTACTACGAGGTTTTCAAATAAGCTACCAAATAAAGGATGTGATTTTACGTGTTTGGCACTTTCGTTATCAAGTAAACTCGCTGCTAGAGCTGGATCTGTAAAATATAATTTTGGTGATTTAATGATCTGCTTTTTTATATTAGCGAAATATGGTGGTAACAGAAAAATAATGTAGGAAACCTCTAAGAGATTAATCCAGTTCTTTACTGTATTCTGAGCGACTCCTAGATCATCAGCGATATTCTTGTAATTAAGGCATTGACCGATGCGTGCTGCACAGAGTTTTAAAAAATTTCTAAATAATCTTAAATCATGAACAGCTGTTAAATCACGTAAGTCTCTCTCCAAGTAAGTTTGAATATAGTCAGAATAATAAATACTAGGTTCTATATCCTCACTGTAGATTCTTGGATAAAATCCTTTGTAAATTAATTCCGCCCAGTCATTTGTTTCAGCTTTATCTACTTTTCTCAACTCTTGTAAACTAAAAGGCAAAAGCTTTACTAGTCCTGTTCTACCAGCAAGAGACTGACTTACATGCTTCATCAATTCAAAGTTCTGGCTGCCTGTGATTATAAAGAGTCCTTTCTCTTTGCGCTCATCCACTAAAACCTGAAGATAGGATAATAATTTAGGCACTCTTTGAATCTCATCAATAATAGCCCCGTTAGGATACTCTTCCAGAAAGGCATTGGGGTCACTTTCTGCCATCTCTCGCATATCTAGTTTTTCTAGGTTAACGTACGCTTTTTCTGGAAAAACCATTTTGGCTAAAGTAGTTTTTCCAGATTGTCTTGGCCCAGTGATGGTAATTATGGGATATTTCCCTGCAAGATAAAGAAGATGCTCTTTCAGTAAGCGTTTTATTGCCATATTTTTATTATGCACTAAATCTGCAAAAATTTTGCATATTTAGCCTATTTTATTTCACATCGTAGCGATCTCTGAGATTGCAAAGAATTTTTCTAAAATGGCACCCTCGAGAGGAATTGAACCTCCGACCTAGTCGTTAGGAATGACTTGCTCTATCCTGCTGAGCTACGAGGGCACTAATGGAATTTTACCTTAATCTGCTAAATAAACTCCTCACAAAATTTTGTTATATCCTATGGGCGTAATAATACTCTAATAGCCCGACATCCCCTTATTATTTCAGCCATACTTCCTCCTTGATTGAATTTCGTGATAATATCCATCAAGAATATTAAAACCTCTTTCTATAAACTTTAAACCGAGTAATGCAATAAGTATAAGGTACTATAAATACCCCAATATTCAAACACTAAATCAATAAATTTCTCTGTGCAAGAACTTCTACTGCTCCTGCAAGATAATTGAGACCCCAAACAGTGGGGGATGAGTACTCTTGTTTTATACAGGGTTTGTATAAATTGACGCTACCACTGAAATAAGGAATTAAAACTATTTTATAGTTCGCGGAAATAAGATTGTTCTTAACGGACAAATTTGATTTCCGATTATTAGGATAGATAGTAACAACCTCTAATGAACCTTGACTTGGATTAGTGATCTTCTTTAATTCTTCTCCAAAAAGGATTAAGAGAGAAAAATCATTCAAATAAAGATATGATTCTAATTCTCCTTCTATATTCCAGGTGGTTTTGGTTATGGTACTTTCTAAATCTGTTAAATAATCAATTAGATCCTTACTTCTACCAAAAACTATTAAGAGAAATTCCAATATCATAATTTCTGGTGCATAAAATTCATACTGTACATTACTTATGGAAACAGAATAATGATAATCAGAATAACTACGTTCAGAGAAAAGTTTTGAATTGTAAACCCTCAAAATATCTCGAAAAGAAATTTTCTTATATCGCACTGCTATACTAAGCATCGTTGTTAAACATCCCTTCAGATCCTGTTCTATTCTGGGTCCTGTTCTCTCTAATATCTTGGGGAAATTAGGATGAAGAGGAGAAGTAAACTGCTTTTGAGAATCTTCCTGTAAAACTCGATCTGTTTGAATTCGCTGCTGAACATCAAATTGAAACAGATTAGAATTTTTCTCAAAACACTCATTTACAATAGATTCTATTTTTTCAATATGAGCCTTCTCATTATTCAATTCAAAAATAGCTTTTGAATAAAATTTATCAATATATCCATCAAAATCCGTTTCAACACCATATTTATGATGAAAAACATTTTTTATATTCTCTATATCACAGACTAGTAACACGTGATCAAAGCCGTATCTACTAGAAACTATTCTCTGAATGGCGTCAGAGATAGTATTTGACTCCTCATAAAGATTCGCACTAAATACATTTAAAAGCCTGAAAATGTGTTCTGGATCTATCCTATCGAAATCATCAATTACAAGAACCGTTTTTTTCTTATTAGCACTATCTTTAGTTTGGGCTGTCTCCGTCTCTGCTTCTGCTGGGGTTTTGATCGCTTCAACTAGTCTTTTAATTAGCTCTATAAGTTCACCTTGTTCATAAGTTAAATATTTTTCTTCTGTCTCTTGTTGGATTTTTTCAAGCTTGGCATCCTCTGTTAAAAAACACTCCTGCAGTGCTTCAAAAAAAGGCTTTTTAAGAGGGATATCCAGAAAAGGAACGCTGAGGCTAGCTCCAGAAACAGTTTCTCCTAATATCTTAGGGAGTTTTGTGAAAAATTTCTCTAGAGGACCTCTATTAGAGAAACATTTAAAATCACCTTTTAAGTCAGTTTCTAAACAACGAGAAAGCTTTATAAGATTCCTGAGAATGTCGTATTTTAATAGCTCAAAAATATCTTCATTGGCTGAAACTTGATAGTTAATAGGATAGAGAAAAATAGTTTCATATTTCTTCTTTCTTGTCTCCTCAAAAAAGAAATTTCTTAGAAAATGAGTCTTACCAGTCCCAAACTTACCAGAAAAAATAATCTGATTATTATCCTCAAGGTTGAGGAAATTTGAGAAGGTTAACTCTGCTTCATCCATAACTATATTAGCTACCCTGCTGTAACCTACGCAAACTCCTGCTTACTCATACAATGCAGTGAACCACCTTGCTGGATAACTAGTGAACTATCAAAGCCGATAACTTTCCTGTCTGGGAAAAGCTTCTGTAAAATATCTATCGCTTGCTGATCTTGCGGGCAGTTATAAGTAGGAACGATAATCGCTCCATTTAAGAAAACGAAATTAGCATATGAATAAGCTAAAGCCTTTTCTATAAATCCTTCTGGCTCAGGAAGAGGTAATTTAATTACCTCTAAGTCAGAGAAAGCTTCTAGCGTTTTAAAATTCTCTTTAGAGATATCGTAGTTCGGGCTTGCTGGATTTTCAGTATAAGAAAGTACCACTCTTTCATCATCTATAAATCTAGCTGTGTTATCTACATGCCCGTCAGTATGATCATTGGCGATACCTTTATCTAGCCATATTACTTTTTTAATACCAAGAGCGTTAAACAGAAGCTCTTCAAAATCTTTTTCTGTAAAGTTTTTATTACGATTAGTATTTAAGACACACTGGCGAGTGGTAAGTAGGTAGCCTTTCTCTGAATAATCTATAGCCCCACCTTCTAAAAATTTATCGTAAGATTTTACAGTTAACCCTTCTAATTCTCCTACTGCCGCTGGTAGAACGTTATCTTTATCCCAGGGCGGAAATTTCTCTCCCCAAGCGTTAAAGGCGAAATCTACTACTATTTTTTCTTCAGTTTCTTTATCTATAGCGAATATAGGACCGAAATCCCTAATCCAAATATCATTATTCGGGATTACTAGAGATATGAGTTTAAAAGGTTTAGCAGCAAAGCTAGTGAGTTTATCGATATTCTCCATCAACATGGCTTCAGTATCGAATAGTAGTTTTATGTCTTGATAATCTAGGACTATGTCTATAAATCTCCAGAAAAATTCTTTCATTAACGTTAGACCGTCTTTATCAGGCTCACTTGCAAGTTTAGAGCTGAGGTGGATTTTATTATGTGGAAAGCTGAGCCAGACGGCTTTTTGCTCTAACCATTCTGCGGGGGTATGGACTAGCGTTTCTTTATTAATGTATGTAGTGGTCATGCTGTTTCTCTTTTAGGTGTTTTCTATTTCAAAAAAAATTTTAACTAATTATGAGTTGATTTAAAAATCGGCGAACTTACTCTACCCAGATTTTAAGCAGATCATTGAAAGCATCTACTCGCCTATCTCTAAAGTAAGGCCAGTAACGATTCGCTTCATCGATAACTTTTAAATCCAGCTCAAGATGGCTAATAGTCTCATTTTGACCATTTCTTTCTAGAATTCTGCCATAAGGATCTATGCAGAAAGAGTTTCCCCAGAAATCTAGGTGACCTTCCTTGCCTACTCTATTGACAGCGATAACGAAAACATGATTGGCGATGGCATGAGCACGCATCGAAGTAAACCAAGCCTCAAGCTGATCTTGGTAAACATCTGGCGAAGCAGTGCCATCCCAGCCTATAGCAGTAGGATAAATTAATACCTGAGCTCCCTTTAAAGCATTTATGCGAGCAGCTTCAGGGAACCACTGATCCCAGCAGATTAGGCAGCCGACTTTAAAATTATCTCCATCAGAGCTTTTAACATCAGCCACTTGAAAACCTTTATCTCCAGCTCTGAAATAATATTTTTCGTAGAAACCCGGATCATCTGGGATATGCATTTTACGATAATGACAGTTAATCTGACCCTCTCTATCTATGACATAGAGGCTATTAAAATATACTGCTGGAGAGACTTTCTCAAAAAAAGGAAAAACCAGATTAATGGATAGTTCTTTAGCTAAAGCTAAAAAGTGTTTAATTTCCTCCGCATCTTTATGAAAAGCCAGATCGAAATTCTCAGGTGCTTCAGTAATCGCTAGATAATCAGTAAGGCAGAGTTCTTGAAGTATAACTAAGTCTGGTTTAATACTAGAGCAGGCTTCTCTAATTTTTTGCGTTAGGTAACTGAGATTTTTTTCTATAGTTCCCTGAGATTTTCCCTGAATCCATGCGACTTTAACCATAGCTGACTATTTTAACTTGCTTATATTTTTGTTGCTGAAAAAAACTTATTAGTTTTCCACATTATTTTTACTAGTGCAATTTTACTTCTATAAATTGACTTGTGATTTTATGAAAGAAATGTTAATGTTTATTTTTAATTAAACAAGTAATCCCTAGTTGGGTTTGATTTGCTTAAATTGATACCATAAAGCCCGGTTTGGTGAAATATGAGACTACCTAGCAAGACTTCAGCCCTTCCTCTGCTTGTTGTTGGTGGTGCTGGTTCATCAAAATTAAGTGGTTCTTGGGTCAAAGAAGCAGCCGACCTTGATAGGAGCAGTCTAGGAGAGTTTCATCAAAAAGAGCATATCTCGCTTAGTCTTAAGCAAGTGGAAATGATGATAGCTAGTCTATTTTCAGCAGATTCATATATGAAAAATATTAGCGAAATAAAAAAGCATGCCGCTAAAAACCCGGAATTATTCAGGCAGGCTGTTTTAAATATGATTGAAAAAGCTGATGCTGTGGAAAATACTTGGGACAAGGCTATTGAAATTGCTGAGATTTTATCTTTGCCAAAGTCTTCAAGAAACTCATCTCAGGTTAGTTTTGCAGATGAATTGAAAATGGAAATTAATACGCAAAGATTTATTCGTGATTTGACTTGGCATGTAAATAATGCTGGTTTTGGTACAGAAAAGTTTTCTATCGAAGGACTTAATTTTAGTAGATTTGCACTTCCTACGGATCCATCTGTTACTCATAAGGCTTTAATGAAAATAGTTTCTCCAGATGGCCCATTTGGCTCTTTTGGTTTAGAGCTTGCCCTTAAGTTGACTGCTGATACTCGGATTGAGGATTTGCATGAGAAATTTCATGCTTACAAAACTGCTTTGGCTGAGAGTCTAATGGGTGAGAGAATTGATTACAGACCTAGTACTGATAATCATGCTCAAAATGATATTAGGCATGTTATTTCAACTAAAGTACCTGTTCGTAATCCAGCTTATAATACTCTGATTCAATTGTTTATGATGCCAAATAGCTTGCTGCCAAATGATCAGGTGAAGAAGGTTTTTCTTGAAGAAGCTAAAATTCATTACTCAGAGTTTGTAAATAATTTAGCTCCTAATTTAGCTGACGATTTTCCCCTGATAAAGTTGAAGCCCACGCAAAATTTAGTTAAAAATATGGTATCACTGATTCAGAAACATTTTCAGCATAATGGTTTAGCAGGGGAATTGCCTAGTTTATTAAATGAGTTGGCTGCTGGTAGTGCTGGTCGTTTAGCTTTAGCTCTACCTAAAAAGTTCCAAGATATTTTGACAGGCTCGGTAAAAAAAGCTTGAAAATGGAAAAATCTAAAACATTTCCCTACATATAATTTAGAATAGACAGAGTGGTAGCGGTTCAAGAAAAAGATCTAAATAGAATAGGCTTTGTAGCTACGCTTGGGCTTTTTGCTTTACTTGCTTTTATTTTTTGGTTGAAGGGACACGATTTTAATAAATCTAGAACTTTTACTTTTTATTTTGAGAATGTTAATGGTTTAGAAGAAGGCTCTGCTCTAAGATGGCATGGGCTTAAGATTGGCTTGGTGAAATCGATTGAACCTGTTCGTCAGGATATCGACTTAGAGCCATTGCCGAGTAAAGAGATAGCTGAAATAGGTAATATTCATCTTCAGGAAGGTAAGCGTTTACTTACTAGTTCAAGTATTCAGGATTTAGTTTTTGCAAGAGAGAAAATTAACCAAGCCCAATTAGAGATTGGGCTTGCGAGGTTGGCTACTGATCAGCACCATATTCGAAAAGGAAAGCATATTGCGGTTCAGGCTATAGTGACTATGGACGATGTCCCTATAAGCTTAGTGAATCAGGTTACTATAGTGCCTTCTGGTTTAATTGGTGAGCAATACGTGGATCTTACTTCGATTAAGATAGAAGAACAGTTTCTTGATAAATTTAATTATGATGAACCACATTTTATAAGTTTAGAGCCGATTAGGCTTGATAGTTTGATTAGGGTTAATCTTGAATCTTCTGAGGCGATTAAGAATTTAGCGAATAGAGTAAATGCTGTGTTTGGCGAAGAAGATGCGGATAATATTAAAAATCTTATTAAGGCTTCGAATTCTTTTGTTAATGATCCACAGCTAAGAAAAGGTATAAAGGAATCTACGGAAAATATCAGAAAAATAACTGAGGATTTTTCGATTTGGACTTTATTGTTTGGTTCTAAAAAAAAAAGAACATAGATATATTAATCAGTAATATATAAAATTAGAAATAAAATATAAAGAATAGCTCATCAAGCTTGGCATAATATTCCATTATGTTATTATAAGTAATTCAATAGTAGGATACCCTTATTGGGGCCTCGTTCGGCATTCTATGATAACAAAAAATTATTCTCGTAAGATCCCTAAAGTCAAAGCCTATAAGGGACAAAGAACAATAAAGTTACCAGATCTAACCGAAATTCAAAAGCAATCTTTCCAGAGGTTTTTGACAGAGGGGCTAGCTGAAGAGTTAGAGAATTTCTCGCCAGTAACTGACTATACAGGCAGATTGGAATTATATTTTTTACATAATCATTATACTTTTGAGGAGCATCAGGAGCCTAATAAGGCTAAGACTCCTATGGAAGCTAGGCTAAATGAGCAGAGTTTTACTAAAAAGCTATATATAAAAGTGCGTTTCGTAAACAGAGATAGCGGTGAAATTAAAGAAAGTAAAATGTTCATCGGCGAAATACCGATGATGACTGAAAGAGGTACTTTCATTGTTAATGGTGCTGAGCGTGTAGTTGTTTCTCAGATCGTTAGATCGCCTGGTATCTATTACAAGAGAGAAATCGAACCAAGCGGTAAGAGAATATTTAACGCGACACTGATTCCTAATAGAGGTGCTTGGATTAAGTTAGAGACCGATGTTTCTGATTACATCTATATTAAAATTGATAAAACAAGAAAAATTCCAGTAACGGTTTTCCTTAGAGCATTGGGTTACACTGAGGCGGATATGAAAGATCTTTTCTCTCATTATGATTTCTTGGCTAAGACATTTGAAAAAGATCCGACTTCTAATGAGGAAGAGGCTTTGATTGAACTTTATAAGAAAATGAGACCAGGTGAGCACCCTTCTGTTGATGGTGCTAGGCAGCTTATAGAAAGTAGGTTTTTTAATGCTAAGAAGTATGATTTAGGTTTTGTTGGTAGATATAAACTTAATAAAAAGTTAGGACCTAATGCCCCAGAGGATTTAAGAGTTCTTACTAAGGAAGATTTTATTGCAGCTATTGATTATCTAGTTAAGCTTAATTTTGATGAAGCTCAGATAGATGATATTGATCACTTAGGTAACAGAAGAGTTAGATCAGTAGGCGAATTACTGCAGAATCAGTTTAGATTAGGTCTAAGTAGAATAGAGCGAATCATTAAAGAGAGAATGACTCTTCAGGAGCAGGAAGGTCTGACACCAGCTAACTTGATTAACCCTAAGCCGTTAGTTTCTGCTATTAGAGAGTTCTTCGGTTCTTCTCAGTTATCACAGTTTATGGATCAGACGAATCCACTTGCAGAGTTAACTCATAAGCGTCGTATTTCTGCTCTTGGTCCTGGCGGTTTATCTCGTGAAAGAGCTGGCTTTGCGGTTCGTGATATTCACCCTTCCCAAAACGGAAGACTTTGTCCAGTAGAGACTCCAGAAGGTCCTAACGCTGGTCTGATTGGTAGCTTAGCTTCACATGCAAGAATTAACGATTTTGGTTTTATTGAAACTCCATATAGATCAGTAGTTGACGGCATAGTTACGAATGAAGTTAAGTACTATACGGCTACTGATGAGGATAATTCTAAGATCGCTACAGGCGATACTCGTATAGAAGAATCTGGTCATTTCACTAACGAGATGGTTCCAGTTAAATATAAGAATGAATTTATTGAGACTAAAGGTGAAGACGTAGATTTAGTAGGTGTTTCACCTATTCAGATCGTTTCGATTGGTACTTCTTTAATCCCTTTCTTGGAGCATGATGATGCGAACCGTGCGCTTATGGGTTCTAACATGCAGCGTCAAGCTGTTCCATTGCTTAAAGCGGAAAGAACGCTTGTAGGTACTGGTATAGAAGGGCAAGTAGCTAGAGATAGTGGCATGGTAGTTATTTCTGATCATGACGGTATCGTAGATTACGTTGATTCTAGAAGAATCAGGATTAAATTTACGGAAGATGGAAAAGGTTCTAAGACTTATGATCTTCTTAAGTACATGAGATCTAACCAAGATACTTGTCTAAATCAGACTCCTATCGTTAAGATTGGTCAAGAAGTGAAAGCTGGTCAGGCACTTACAGATGGTGCTGCGACTTGTGAAGGTGAATTAGCATTAGGTAAAAATCTTCTTGTAGCGTTTATGCCTTGGGAAGGATATAACTTCGAGGATGCGGTTCTTATTTCCCAAAGACTAGTCAGAGAGGATGTTTACACATCTATTCACATTGAGAAATATGAAATAGATGCTAGGCAGACTAAACTAGGAGCGGAAGAGATCACCAGAGAACTTCCTAATATTAGTGAAGATGCTCTTAAGCACCTTGATGAGAATGGTATCGTTCGTATCGGTGCGATGGTTAAAGAGAATGATATTCTAGTCGGTAAGATTACTCCTAAAGGTGAATCTGATAATCCACCAGAAGAAAGACTTCTAAGAGCTATCTTTGGTGAGAAAGCTAGAGATGTTAAGGATAATTCACTCAGAGTGCCGCATGGTGAGAAGGGTAGAGTTATAGCTGTAAGAATTTATGATAGAGATAAAGGTGATGAATTACCACCTGTTTCTAATAAAATAGTTAGGGTCTTTATAGCTCAGAAGAGAAGAATTTCTGTTGGTGATAAAGTCGCTGGTAGACATGGTAATAAGGGTATTATTTCTAGAATTCTTCCAGTTGAAGATATGCCACATTTGCCAGATGGTACACCAGTAGACATAGTTCTAAATCCACTAGGTGTTCCTTCGCGTATGAACGTAGGTCAGATCTATGAATGTATTTTAGGTATGGCGGCTACGATTTTAGATCATGCTTATGAAGTTCCTTCTTTTGATGAAATGTTTGGTGAAGGTGCTTCTGATAATTTAATTAAGAAAGAAGTCGAGAAAGCTAGAACTATAGAGAATGGTAAGTATTCTTGGTTAGGTTCTGACGGAAAAGTTAAGTTAATAGACGGTCGTACTGGTGAGTATTTTGATAATCCTGTATTAGTTGGGGTTATGTATATTCTTAAACTAGTTCACCTTGTTGACGATAAGATTCACGCTAGGTCTACTGGTCCTTATAGCCTTGTTACTCAGCAGCCTCTTGGTGGTAAAGCACAATTTGGTGGTCAAAGACTTGGTGAGATGGAGTGTTGGGCGCTTGAAGCTTATGGCGCATCTTATACTCTTCAGGAAATGCTTACGCGTAAATCTGATGATGTGGTAGGTCGTGCTAAAGCTTACGAAGCGATAGTTAAAGGTGAGAATATTACTCCAGCTGGAGTTCCAGAGTCATTTAAAGTACTCTTGAAAGAATTACAGTCTATCGGTCTTGATATTCATGCTCTGAAATCAGTTAAAAACTCTGATGGTGATTCTAACTTAGAGGAAGTGAATTTAGATTCTGATTCTACGTTTGATTTCATGAAGACTAAGAATCATTTACCTAGATTAGATGAAGCTATTAATGATCTTAAGTCCAGTGAGGAAGTAGGATTAAAGCTTGAAACTAAGTCAGGGTTTACTTTTAACTAAATATTAGAAAAGGGTTAGGTTAAGTTTAAGATGTCAGATGAAATTGGTAATGAATTAGACGCTTTGGGTATCGCTTCGATTGAAGCACTTGAGCATGATATTGACAGTGATGAAATTCGTGAAATCGAAAAAAATAGTTTAGTTGCTGATAATGATCTTTTCGATAGTATTAAGATACAGATCGCTTCTCCCTCTAGAATTCTTGGTTGGTCTTATGGTGAAGTAACTAAGCCAGAGACTATTAACTACAGAACTTTAAAGCCAGAGAAAGATGGTTTATTTTGTGAGAAAATATTTGGTCCAGTTAAGGACTGGGAGTGTTCTTGTGGAAAATATAAGCGTATTCGCCATAAAGGTATAGTCTGTGAAAGATGTGGAGTAGAAGTTACTGAATCTAAAGTAAGAAGACAGAGAATGGGTTCTATTACTCTTGCAGCCCCTGTTTCACATATATGGTTTTTAAAAGGTATCCCAAGTTATTTAAGTTTACTTTTAGACGTGACTCTTAAGGATCTTGAGCAAGTAGTTTACTTTAACTCTTATCTAGTTATAGATCCGGGTAACGTTGAGAATTTAAAGAAAAATCAAATTATTGTTGAGGAAGAATACGAGCAGCTTTTAGATAATGAAACTGCTCAATTTGAGGTGGGTATTGGTGCTGAAGCACTTCTTTTGTTATTAGAAGATTTAGCTCAGCCTAAATATGAGTACCCAAATGCAAGCAGTAGAGCTGAAAGAGGTGAGCTACTAGGCTTGCCTGGTTTAGAAAAGGTAAGAGATCATTTAAAAGCTGAGTTAGCTGAAGTAGGTGGTTCACAGCAGAAGAGAATTAAATGTGTTAAGCGTTTAAGATTAGTTCAGTCACTGTTAAACTCTAAGACAGATCCAGGTTGGATGGTTATGGATGTTCTGCCGATATGTCCTCCAGATTTAAGACCGATGGTTCAGTTAGATGGTGGTAGATTCGCTACTTCTGATTTGAATGATCTTTACAGAAGAGTTATTAACAGAAACAGCCGTCTAGCAAGACTTATAGATATGGGCGCGCCTGAAATTATTATCCGTAATGAGAAGAGAATGCTTCAGGAAGCAGTAGATGCTCTTATTGATAATGGTAGAAGAGGTAGAGTCGTTACTGGTACGAATGGCAGACCGCTTAAATCTCTTTCTAATATTATTGAAGGTAAGCAGGGTCGTTTCCGTCAAAACCTTCTTGGTAAGCGTGTTGACTACTCTGGTAGATCAGTCATCGTTGTAGGTCCTTCGCTAAAATTACATCAGTGTGGACTTCCGCGTGAGATGGCGATAGAGTTATTTAAACCTTTCGTTATTAATAAGCTGATAGACAGACAGATTTGTCAAAATATTAAAGCTTCTAAAAAGCTTATAGAGAAAGGCTCTCCGATGGTTTGGAGTATTCTCAAAGAGGTAGTAGAAGGTCATCCAGTTCTTTTGAATCGTGCCCCTACGCTTCACAGATTAGGTATCCAAGCTTTTGAACCAGTTATCGTTGAGGGAAGAGCTATCAGATTACATCCATTAGTATGTTCAGCTTTTAATGCTGACTTTGATGGTGACCAGATGGCAGTTCACGTTCCATTAAGTATCGAAGCACAGACTGAGGCTAGAACTTTAGTTATGGCTAATACCAATATACTTTCACCAGCGACAGGTAAGCCAGTAATCACTCCTACTCAGGATATGGTTTTAGGTATTTATTATTTAACTATTGATAAGCCTAATTCAGAGGATTCTAAGTTATTTAAAGGAGCTGGTAGCGTATTCTCTAATGAAGAAGAGGCTATCACTGCTTACCATACTAAGAATGTTGATCTATTCGCTAAGGTTAAGCTTAGAACTACTCAGACTGACTCTGGCTCACCTGAGATCATTGAAACTACAGTAGGTAGAATTATTTTCAATAAGACTATCGTAGATTCGATTGAAAAAGACGCAGTAGCTATTTAAGTTTAGAGGAAAGGTTTATAAACACCATGCAAACAAAAGAAAAAAAAGTGGCACCAGGAATAACTAGAGAGAAAAAAAAACCTGCTTTCATTAATCAAATCGTTGATAAAAAAATACTAGGCAGAATGATTGCTAAGGTTTATGAGAACTTTGGTGCTGAACTTACTGCTGTTCTAGCTAATAATCTTAAAGATTTAGGTTTCAAGTTTGCTACCCAAGCGGCTGTTACTATCAGTATTGAAGATTTAACTGTTCCGCCAAAGAAAGCTGAGTTAGTAGCTGAAGCTGAGGCTGAATTAGCTAAGACTACTGAGAGATTTGAGAGAGGGGAGATCACTGAGGTAGAGCGTTATAACAAGGTTATCGATACTTGGTCTGAGACTAATGATAAAGTTACTGAAGCCGTTGTAGAGTATTTTGATAGATTAAATCCAGTGTATATGATGGCATTTTCTGGTGCGAGAGGTAATGTCTCACAGGTACGTCAGCTAGTCGGAATGAGGGGTCTTATGGCTAACTCTGAAGGTAAAATTATTGACCTTCCGATTAAATCTAACTTTAAAGAGGGTCTTACAGTTCCAGAGTATGTGATTTCCGCATTTGGAGCGAGAAAGGGTCTAGTAGACACAGCATTAAAAACAGCTGACTCTGGTTATTTAACAAGAAGACTTGTAGATGTAGCCCAAGATGTAATTATTCGTACAGATGATTGCGGAACTGAGAAATTTATTGAAGTCGGTGCTCTTTATGATGGAGAGACGATTGTAACGGGTATCGATGTTAGAGTTATCGGCAGAACTGCTGCTGAAGATATTACTAACCCAGAGACTAAAGAAGTTATTACGCCGAAGGGTACTATAATTAATAGATCGGCTTCTGAAAAGATTAAAGCTTCTGGCCTGAAATCTGTAAAAATCAGATCTACACTTATTTGTGAAGCTAAATATGGCGTTTGTAAGACTTGTTATGGCTGGTCTTCTACGGATAACAGACCTGTTAATTTAGGTGAAGCGATAGGTATTATTGCAGCTCAGTCGATTGGTGAGCCTGGTACACAGTTAACGATGAGAACGTTCCACACGGGTGGTGCGGTAGCTGGTCATAGTAAAGCAAGAGAATATTATACTTCTACAGCTTCTGGTACTGTTAAATACGGCTTTGAAGTTAGAGAAATTAGAACTAAGTATGGTGATATTGTTTATCAAACACTTAGTGCAGGTAAGCTTTCCATAGGTTCAGAGTCTATGAATATGCCAGTAGGTGCAAGACTTATCGTTAAAGATGGAGCTCATATTGATAAAGGTGGGATTATTGGTGAGGTTCCAGACTTAAGTAAAAAGAAACTTCTTACAGAGAAGGCTTCTAAAGACGTTATTACTATGCAGTCTGGTCTAGTAGTTTTTAAAGACTTCGGTGTTGATGAGACTAAAGATAGACAGGGTAACATTTCTAAACTTGCTAATAAGCAAGGTACTATCTGGGTTGAGGCTGGTACGGTATTACCTCTTTCATCTGGTAGCCAGTTAATTATTAAAGATGGAGAGATGGTTAAGAAGGGTGATACTATCTCTGAGACTATTTTAAAATGCCAGTATAGTGGTGAGATAAGATATGGTGCGGATCTAATTATTGAAGAAACCGAAATCGGTTCTAGAAAGGTAAATAAACTAGCGAGAGGAAGACTTCTTAACGTAATTAATGCTTCGATTGGTTCTTCCAATGCTAAATTACAGCAAAATCAGCAAGGCAATCTTTGGGTTCTTGCTAATGAGAAGTATGTCCTTAAGATGGTAAATGGTGAGACTATCGAAAACGGTAAGATTTTAGCAGAACTCGTTGATGACGAGCTCTCATTACATTTACCTTGTTCGGGTGAAATCAGATACGATGATCTAGAAATAGATGATAGAAAGATCGTTACTAAGCATGGAAGGGTAATTTTTATTCCAGAGGAGATTCATTCTCTTTCTAAAGATGCGAGTCTTGCAATAATTGAGACTGGTACTCACGTTAAAGCTGGAACGGAAGTTGTTAAAGACGTCTACGCGAATATTGACGGTATAGTTAGAGTTACCATTGAAAATAATATTATTCATGAAGTAACAGTCACTCCAGGAGACCTTTTTGACATAGAAGACCCAGAGCTTCTTAAGTATGCTGATGGAGACATCGTTAAAGAAGGCGTAGAGATTATGCCTAACGTTAAGACTACTAAACCAAGCATGATCACTCTATTTAGCCATGAAGAAACTGGCGAAACTAAGCTTTTACTTAGAGACGTTCAGCTATATGATATTAAGCCACGTGAAGTGGAATTCACTGCTGAGACTACTGATGCTGCGATTAATATTTATCCTGTAACGCAAATGCATTACAGAGATGGCGATAAAGTTCGTAACTTTAATGGTGGAGCACTCACTAAGACTAGCTTAATACTCTCTTGTGAAGATCAGTACCAAGACTCTAAGGGAATCGTAGAGTTCGATACTGAAGCTGAGACATTAAACATTATTTTCCAAGAAAATATTATTCTAAGATCTGAAAGAACAGCGTCTACTATTACTGAGATTCTTGTTCAGCCAGGTGACTTCGTTGAAGCGAATCAAGCTGTAGCGAAAGTTCAATCTATCGCTCAGACTTCTGGTGAGGTTTTCGTAAATCAAGTAGATAAATCTAGAATCTTAATCCTAGACGATGCTTCTAGTTTCGCTGTTACTTCTAAGGTCGCTCCTAAAGTTAAAGAAGGGGATTACGTTCTTAAAGGTGATTCGATAGGTAATTCAGAGCCTCTTGAGGAGCCAGGTATAGTAACTGAAGTTAAAGGAAACACCGTTATCATCAGAAAGGCACGTCCTTTCCTTGTAAGCTCTGGTACTAGATTACACGTGGATAACCATTCTTTAGTTCAGCAGGGTGACCAGCTCGCTACTATTATCTATGAAAAAGTTAAGACTGGTGACATCGTCCAAGGTCTTCCTAAGGTAGAAGAATTACTTGAAGGTAGAAAGCCTAAAGAGCCAGCAATTATCTCTGATGTATCTGGTGTGGCTGAAGTTCTTAATGAAGATGGTGTCGAGACTATATTTATTAAAACTGCTGATGAACGTAAGGAGTTCGTGATCCCTGTTGGTCAGAATATCGTCGTTAATGATGGTGAGAAAATTAACGTGGGAGACCTTCTTACAGATGGTCAGCCTAATCCTCATGACCTTCTTGAGTATAAGGGTGTAGAGCATTTACAACAGTTCTTAGTCGATGAAGTCCAGTCAGTATATGTATCTCAAGGTGTTGAAATTGCAAATAAGCACATTGAGACTATAGTTAGGCAGATGACCCGTAAAGTAAGAATCGATGATCCAGGTGATACTGAGCTTCTTCAAGGTGAATTACATGATATTAATTATGTAAGAACCATTAATAAAGCAGCTGAGGAAGAAGGTAAGATTACTGCTCAATATAAACACGTTCTACTTGGATTAACTAAGGCGAGCTTAAATACAGAGAGCTTTATATCAGCAGCTTCTTTCCAAGAGACGACTAGAATTCTCGCAGAAGCTTCGATTAAAGGTAAAACGGATTGGTTACACGGTCTTAAAGAGAACGTTATTATCGGACGTCTTATCCCATCTGGTTCAGGCTTTGATACTGTGGTGGATAGTGAAGAGAGTCTCATTGCTGCTCACCCAGAGAAAGAGCAGCTTATGGCAGGGCTTTCAGTAGCTTAAGTTAATTAGTGTAAAGATTAAAAAAAGATGCCCAAAGGTTTAGGCTTTTGGGCATCTTTTTACTAGGAAGTCATCTTGATAACGATTCACAAACTTACTCGACTAAAGTCTCTGAAACATAACCAGTAACGGTTCTTCGGCTTCTCTGGTGTACGCTCATATGCATAAGCTATCGCGTGAAGTCCATATCAAAAAAATTAATTTTAAAAAACGCCCCCCACTATTATCAGGAATTCATAAAGCTTAACCTTGTGAGGGTTCTATCAAATATAATTATTCCATTTTAAGCTTTATAGATCAATCATCCAAAACAATAATCGTTCGTGTTCTAACTACACCGCACTTGCAGTGCCGTTTTACCCTGTATCGTATGTATTAGTGGAGTGGTTAAGTTCTAACTACACCGCACTTGCAGTGCCGTTTTACCGATTGAATTAAATTGCAGTTACGAGGAATCGTTCTAACTACACCGCACTTGCAGTGCCGTTTTACCTTCATCGCCGATTTTAGGGTAATTAGTGCCAGTTCTAACTACACCGCACTTGCAGTGCCGTTTTACCAAGGTTACGAATTTGGAAGAGGACATAACCGTTCTAACTACACCGCACTTGCAGTGCCGTTTTACCCTAGAAAAGAGATTAGTGAAACTACAGGCTGTTCTAACTACACCGCACTTGCAGTGCCGTTTTACCTAGACGAATATAAGAGTATAATTCGGCACAGATATAACAAACATGCTAATTTGGTTTAGCAGAACATTTAGATTCTACCATGTCAATAAACCACTCTAAGTCAGCGAAGCTTGAATCTATGTTCTCACTTAGAATAAAATCTGCGATAGCATCATGACAACAGCTATTACGTAAATTGCTAATTATCTGAGTACTCTTTAAAACCTTTTCTTTATCAGAGCTGTTCCCTGAATACTTTTCATTTATTCTAGTCTCAAGCCAATCTGCATAAGGCTTAAAGCCTGTTTTAGGCTGAGAATTATTCTCTAAGAATGTTAAATCTTGGAAATAATAATTTAAATCATAAATCTTAGTTTCTAGCTCTAAAATCTTACTTAAATACTGATCTAACTGAATATAATATTCATCAAATTTATCTTTAATTTCATTATAGCTAAGCTCTTTATTTCCCTTACTAGCAGCGAGTTTAAATAAAACATAAGCCAAATCTTTAGTTCTATAATGCTTCACTAAAACTAGAAGCGTATTTAAGCTATCTAATCTTAAATCTAGACTACCATTCTTAAAAGTAAATTTCATCACAGGTTTTAAACCATTAAGAGGAAATTTCTTTCCATCAGTACTTAAAAAGCTAATAGAAACTTCTAAACGCTTATCTTTGTTCTTATTCTTATCTTCAATTTCATCCTTATAAAATATATTTTCAGAGGACTCATTTTTCGAAATCTTCTGAAGAAGAAAATATATATAGTCCTTTACAAATGAGTCTAGATAAAGATCCTGTTTAATTAATCTTATCTCTTTATCATTAATCTTCTCACTTTGCTGCTTTTTTGGTAAATTAAATTTTATATCTTTTAGTATCGGATAAATTGATTGTAAATCCGCTTCGACACTAGATTTTACATTCTCTAATCTCGCATCTTTATCAATTTTTTCAGACTCAGAATCTTCTTTTTCACTAAATTCAGCTATCCTATTTACGCTAAGGCACCCTGAAAACCTCACAGGCTGCTGGTGATTTTTTAAATGCTCTTTTAGCTTATTTATTAAGTCATGAATATTCTTCTTATCCTTGATAATCATTTGATAAATATCTTTTACGCTTTCAAAATACTTGTATCTCTCTTCGTCAGCTTCATAGACTGCTTTTATTCTTTCACTAGTAGTATTTAGTTCTAATTCTCTTGGGAACTGAATTTTACGCATTGCCTTAATATAAGCATCTTGCTTATCTGCATCATCATTTTGAATCTGATAAATAGATCCCTTTCCTAAACCTAGTCTATGACTAGCAAGATATGCCTTTTCTTCTTCAGAATAATTGCTCAGATTAGCTTCTATACTACTAAGAAACTTGATATAAGCTTTGTCTAAGCTTTCAATCAATTTATCTAAGCTATCTATATTTGAAGAATATGCTATCAGCTCGGGATTTGCTTTTCTGAGTGATTCGATAAACCCCTCCTGGTTTTCTTTACGACGAAAATAAATTAATTGCTCTCGAATCTTATCAAAATCTTTTCTAGATGAAATTTTCCTAAACTTAGCCCCTATTTTCTCTTTTCTAGACTTGTCTTTAGCGAGTTCTTGTTTTAAAGCTTTTAGCGAGCTTTCATCTAAATAACTATTAATTACTCCTATAACATAATCTATACAAGGCTTAGATATATTCCTTCCTTCTCGGGTGGCTTGCTCAGTTTTGTCTAAAATTCTTTTAGACATTTCTTTTCTATGCTTGATATTACTTAACATCTTTTCATCTAAAGGTTTTTCCGATTTCCTCTTTAGCTTCTCTAATGAAGCTATATATAAACCTCGATCTTCCACCGCAAGATTTCCTTTCGGGGCTAACTCTTTCGCTAAGTATTTATCATCAAAAGCAATTTTTAGACAATGTCCTATAAAGTCTTCTATTAATGATTCATTTACTGAACCATCTTTTATTACTTGGCTCATCAGAGATATCAATTTCGCTTTAGAGATTCTAAAATTTACACTGAGCTTGTCCCTATCATCATTTTCCCCCACAAGAATAATTCTAAAAAAAGCATTATTTTGAGAAAGATAAAGTCTATTTTTTGATACCCTATTCTCAATTACACTTCGCTCTTTATCATGAAAAGTATTTTCTTTGAATGGATAAAACTCATCTTTTTCTAGAGTATCTTTAAAAATGAATATTTTCTTTAATTCCGGCTCTAAAGGTAATCCCTCTTTAGTTTTTCGAGTTTTAGTTAAAACGGTATCTAAAGCAAACTCTAATTTAAAATTACCAAGAGCTGCCATCTTTTCCAGTATCAAGCTATTTTTTGTTTCTTTTAATGAGTACTTTTTCTTAACCCTCCCCATATTCCAGAAACTTAAAAATAAGCTAAAAGCAGCATCCTGATTAAGTCTCCATAAATGATTTAAGTTATTCTCACTATCAGTATCTTCCGTATTATCACTCACCACTAATTCATTTCTTAATTCCTGAAAATTCTTATTAATTAAATTTATATCCTGCTCAAAAAAGCACTGTTTATAAGAGTTTGGTAATGAATAAAGCCAGGAGTAAGATTTTAAAATATCTTCTAAATAAGTGGACTCGTTATAAAAATCTTTTCTTTTATCTCTTTTACAGAAATAATTTAAAACCAATCTATGATTATTAGCATCATCCTTACTAGTGTCTTTTAAGCCTGAAGTCCTGTCTAATAAATGATTCAGTTCACTTTGCTTTAAAGTAAAGGAAATGAAGAAAAGTATTATTTTCCTCAAAGATACTTTGTCTGAATTAGTTTTTAAAGCCTCAGGAAAGTGATTTAAATACTTTCCAATATTTAAATCTAAACTAGAATTATTATGAGTCCTAGCTAAGTTCACTAAATTTTCTAAAAATCTTATATCTACTTCACTTAAGGAAATTTCTAACTTTCTACTCTCAGCCTCAGCTGTATCTTGAATTTTATAATGATTAAGATACAGCCTGATTTTATCAATGATTTCAATATACACTAAAAGAAAGCTTTGATGAGAATAGCTCCCTGAAAGAATCTCATTTATTTTCTCAAGTAATGTTATCTTATTATCAAATTCAGTTAAGTTGATAATTTCATTTTTCAAATCTTGTAATCTAGAACTTAAAAGATAATTAGAGAGTTTATTTGAGCTTAAATTATTTTTTTCGCTCTCATTCTTGATTTTCTTTTTTATCTCTTTAAGATATTCTGTGTGCCTATCTTTTTCTTTATTAAGGCTTAGTCTTGAAAGCCCATCAGAATTAAAAACTCTGTATAACCTCGTGATAACCTTATTAAGAGCCGCTGCTAAATATGCATCTGCTTTTTTATCTTCGCCTCGCTCCTGATTTATCATCTTTTTAGCTTCTATATTTTCTTTAGGAAGATTTTTGTTAAAATCCTGAAGTTCTTGAGTATCAAACGGACTTACCATAATTTATAACTTTAACACCCCAAACGCCCAAACCTTTCCCCCAACAGCTTTACATAAGCATTTTTCATCTCCCTACTTAAAAAACCTAGCTCTATAAATTCACACCATTTAGGTAGAGCTTTCTCCATTTTCTTAAAAATATTTTTCTGCTGTTTTTCCTCTAAGCCCATGGTATTAAAAGCTTTATTAAAATCATCACGATTAATTTTTTTCTTTTTGCCACTAAGAGTTAAAGCTAAGTCTTCGTCATCATCAGGATTTACTAAGACTGTAGATAGTAAATCATAAGCTGGTGAAAACACAGGCCCCGTATCTCTTTGGTAAATTAAAGAGAAATTTTTCAGGTGCATATCAGCGTTTCCAGTTATAAATGAAAATAAAACCAATTCCGCGAAATTAACTAAATCAAGTCCTGGATTTACAGAATATTTTAAAATTGCTTTAGCGATCTGCTCGTAAGAACCTTGGTATTTATCTTCTGTAAGCCTTTCAGTGAGCTGACACATATCTTCCATATGGAGCTTTCCCCCTTTTCGCCTATCAATTCTTTTAGTAATATACGCAAGATTACCTGAGGATAAGCGAATTAAGCTATGAGGTACTGTTTTAATTTTAGCGATCTCAGCGAGGTGCATAGTCAAATCCTCTATTTCTGCTAATTCAGGATAGTGTGGTGATGCTGGTTTTAAAATATAATCCCCCCACATCCCTACTATAGTAAAACGCTTTACTAAGTTAGGCTTCTCCGCTGAAGCTAAATGCAGAGATAGTTTAGGCTGAACCCCAGTTATAGTGGTCTGTGACTTGATAATTTGCTCAGCTAGTTCATTTAGATTCTCTTCTGAGTAAGGCATTAGAGGCGGAACAGCAGTTCCAAATATTTTTTTACTACAGCTCGGATGAAAATCAATTTCACCATCAGCTAAAGCTAAATAGCAGTATAAGCATCGATTACTCATGATTCTTCTATTAATGGATTAATACTCACCGCCCCAATACAATCTCGGCAGCAAGCCATTAACAAGCCCATGCGATCTCTAAGATTAAGTTTCCAGTTTTTTTCAGCTATATTTAAAAGCCAACCTTCAGGTATCAACCCATCAAAAAAAGGAAATAACACAGAGCTGTTAAAGGCCTCTTCTTTAATGGGTAGTGTAAGGCTTATTGCTACAGGGTTTTCTGACTTAAGGTATTCCTCTGCATACTGAAAGTGATATCCCCGCTCATCTTGACTTAGCCAGCCTGCAAGTTCCTCGTGCATTAAGACCTCAGCTTTTCTCATTTTAACTATCACCTAGCTGAGATATAACTGGTCCCATTTCATAACCAAATAAACTCAGTACCTGATTTACCTTATCTAACCTTAAAGTTTCTTTACCCTGCTCTAAATCTCTAAGAAATCTTAAGCCCACTCCAGCTTTCTCAGCGAGTTCTAGTTGTGTGAGTTTAGCGATTTTTCTTTTTTGTTTTATGAAAATAGATAACAGCATTTTATACCTTTTCGGGTCTAATTTAAGTGTTTTATAGTGAAATTATACCACTTTGGGTATAATTTTCTCACCCAAGCGACATTTACCCCCGATGGGGTATAAACTCCGCTATTTTAACCTGTTTTATACCCCATCGGGGGTAAAAACTTGTTAGCAGCTTCTCGTTTAAAAATACTTCTTAGTAAAAGCCTCTGGGCTAAACTCTTCTAGGTCTTCCATCTTTTCACCCACGCCTAAGAACTTAACGGGGATTTTAAGTTTATGGGCGATAGAAAAGACAGTACCTGCTTTAGAAGAACCATCGAATTTAGTCAGAATGATAGAGTTCACTTCACAAAGCTCATTAAAAGTCTGTGCTTGTATCAGAGAATTCTGTCCCATAGAAGCATCTAAAACTAGCATGGTCTCCAAATGGTAAGCTTGACCATCTAGATTTTTTTTCACCACTTCTTGAATCTTAGATAATTCTTCCATTAAATTTTTCTTGTTATGCAGTCTACCAGCGGTGTCTATTAAAACAAGATCATAGTTTTCATTTTTAGCTTTCTCTATCGCTTTATAGACGACAGCACTAGATTTAGAGCCATGCGGCATCTCGATTAAATCAGCACCCGTTCTTTCTGCCCAAGTACGCAGTTGGTCTTCTGCCGCTGCCCTGAACGTGTCTCCAGCAGCGATTAATATTTTTTTATTTTCTGAGTTTTTGTATTTATAGGCGAGTTTAGCTATGCTAGTGGTTTTCCCGACACCATTAATGCCAAGTATCATAACGACAGTCAGCACATTTTCGGGACAGGTAAATTTAAAGGGGTCTGATTTTTCGCTGAGAGGGCTTACCTGTGCTTTATTTCTCTGAATCTTAAGTTCTGTAAAAGCTCCTAGCAGAAACTCTTTGAGCTTGTCTTGTAAGTCATCTTTATAAACTTCTTTCTGGGCTTTAAGCTCTTTACGTAAAAGCTCGGTGAAATCCATAGCTAAATCTACGCCTAAATCAGAGCGAATAAGTTCTTCTTCTAGATTTTCCAGGTCTTCTTTTTTAAGTAAAACTCTTTCTAGTACTGCATTTAAAGAATTACTTGGTATTGAATCTGTTTCCGATATATTAGCTAAGATTCCGCTTTCAGCTAAATTGAGTTGTTCTTTGCTTTCAGTTTTCTCATTGCCTTTTAGAAAAGGTATCTTACTTAAAATCTTTTTAAAGAAGGACATATATTAGATAATATCAATTAAAGCACCTTAGCTTCATTTTTCAGAGCATCTAAAAGCTGCTTAGCCGTCTCTTTAGCAGGTCCCTCAAAAATTTTCACGCCTGTACGAGGAGCTGGCAGCTTAGCTTCTACAGGATTTAATCCAGTAGCACTTTCTATGCTCACATCTATTTCTTCTAAAGGTTTTTTCTTAGCTTTCATTAAACCCATTACTGAAGCATATCTTGGTTCATCTTTGCCTTTATCACAGGTTATTAAGGCTGGTAGGCTTAATTCGAATTTCTCGACGCCACTAGGCACTTCTCTTTCAGCGACTAATTTACCATTTTCCCATTCGATTTTATTTACATTAGCCAGCATAGGTATATCTAAATGTGCTGCTACTCCAGCTTCTAGCCATACTGCTTCTATATCTATATTTTTTTTACCAGCGAGAATTAAATCTACACCTAGTTCTTTTATTTTCTCGGCTAAAGGTTTAGCGTTTAATTTATCTGATTTAAGTAAGACACCCTGATCTGCTCCCATCGCTAATCCTGAACGAATAGCAGAGACGGTTCTCTCTGGACCTAAGGCTACTAATATAATCTCTGAGACAGCGTCATTAGCTTCTTTAAGCTTTAAAGCTTTTTCTACAGCGAATTCAGCATAAGGATTTAAAATCCAGTCTATACCTGCTTCACTGATAGATTTCCCGTCTGCTCCGATCTCTATTTTAGTCGTAGTATCAGGTACTTGGCTAACGATTACAGCTATTTTCATATTATTTAGGATATACCCAAGATTAAGCTTTCTCTAAATTTTTATTATCAAATAATTTGTATTGCAGAACTTGTCTTAACACCAGTGGTAGTAAAAAAAAGGCCAAAAAATTCAGTATTAACACTATAAAAGTGACTACAGAACCGTAAATTAAGTAATCTGTGTCAGTCATGGAATACTTCCTATCAAATTATAGCAGGCTATTACTTTATATAGTCAAAGCTAAAATGCTATGAATTAGGGAGATTCAAGATGTCACTAGGATTATTAAGACCAGTTTATCACCAGCTAGAAGAAGATAGCAGAGATAGAGGTATTAAATCCTTCGAGAGAAATCCAGAATTCGAAAGATTCGCTCTCTGGTTTAATTCATTTTTAAAAATACAGAACAAGTCTTATCAAAAGCGTAGAAATGATGCTTGGTTAAAACAAGGGAATCGCTTCTGGGGTAATTATGATCGCGGGGCAGCTGGAACTTATAAGTCTTTAAATGAAAGAACTAGTAAAGAGTTTGTAAAATCTGTATCTTTCATGTCTCAGTTGGTTTAGATTACTTTTTAATACTCACAGAGCAGACTTAGATTAATTACTAAAAAAGATTTTCAAAATAAATATCAAAAATAGTAACGAGCTTTCTTTATATATTTAGAGAGATTAAGCAAAGGGGATAGAAAAATGAATTTAGGATTAATAAGACCAGTTTATAAACAAAATAAAGAGTCTGATAATCTTTCGTCTAAATCTATTTCTCTTAATACGAGTGCTGAGAAAGCTGCTCTATGGTTTAACCTTTATTCTAAAATGAAAACAGAGACTTACAGATAAATTCGGTCTTTCACAGAATTTTTTAAAAACTCGTTCAAGCTTCTAGCTCTATAATTATCTTAATAATGAAACTTTATTCGGATTATAGGGTACTCCCATCTTTAAGGCTCGTAGACATGCCTCCATATGCGTTTGGGCAGTTAGATGAGCTGAAAATGGAAGTCGCCGCCGAGGGTAAAGAGCTTATAGATTTAAGCCTAGGTTCGCCAGATCGTCCTACGCATCCGACCGTACTTAAAGCTTTATACGATGGTATGCATAAGCTGCGTAATCAGCAGTATCCCATTTTTAGTGGTTTACCTGCTTTTAAAGAACGTATCTGTGAGTGGTTTTCCAGCCGTTTTGCGGTTACGCTTGATCCAGCGACTCATGTCTTACCCTTAATAGGATCTAAGGAAGGAATAGGCCACCTAGCTTTCGCCTATATTCAGGAAGGTGACATAACTATCACTCCTAGCCCTTACTATCCAGTACATATGCGTGCGACAGTTTTATCTGGCGGGCATGTCTATGAATTACCTTTAAAACCAGAAAATCAGTATGTTGGTGATTTAGATGCTATTCCCGAGGATGTTTTAATTAGAGCGAAGATTATGATTCTTAGCTATCCGCATAATCCTACGGGAGCCTCTGTGAATAAGGCTTACCTTAAGAAAGCAGTGGATCTTTGTAAAAAATATAACATCATTCTGCTTAATGATTTAGCCTATTCTGAGATTTGGTTCGATGAGCATAAATCAAGCTCAATTCTAGAAATAGAGGGAGCTATGGATGTAGCGATAGAGTTTCATACTTTTTCTAAAACTTATAATATGGCTGGAATGAGGCTGGGATTTGCTTGTGGTAATCCAGAGATAATTCATACTCTTTATAAACTTAAAACTAATTTAGATTATGGCGTCTGCATGGGTATTCAGGAAGCTGGTATCGCAGCACTTAATCTAGGTGATGATTACAGAGAAGAGATTCGTTTGGAGTATGAAAGAAGGCGAGATTATTTAGTCCCACGCTTAAGAAATATTGGTTTTAAGCCGATGAATCCGAAAGGAGCTATGTATGTCTGGGTGCCGATTAATGTAACTTCGTTGGAGTTTGCGACTAAGTTATTAAAGGAGACTGGTGTTTCTGTGGTTCCCGGAGTGACTTTCGGGGCTAATGGTGAAGGTCATATTCGTATAGCGATGGTACAGAATGTGCCGGCATTGGAAAGGGCTTGTGATGGTATAGAAGCTTTTTGCCAGAGGCATCCACTTGCTTTGTGAGACCACCGCACAACTCCATTTTCTGCGTTTTCGTTGTCCTCATGATCCTCATGTACTAACAGTACACTGCGGTCATTCGTCCTCCTCAGCCTTGAAACTGCACGTTGTGCGGTGGTCTCCATTTTCTGCGTTTTCGTCTTTCTGCGTTTTCGCCGCCCTAATGCTTTGATTTCGGTAAAATTCGAAAAGCTAGATAAGTAAAACCCGTAATAATTAAAAACAAAACCCACGCTAAAGCACTCGCATAGCCCATTTCGAAATCTTCGAAGGCTTTTTGATATATGTAGAGTGAATAGAAAAGAGTCGCATTCTTAGGTCCACCAGAGGTCATAACATAGGCTGGCACGAAATATTGGAAGACTTGAATTATGCCTATAACGACATTAAACAGTATGACTGGGCTAAGTGAAGGTAAAGTTATATGCCAGAATTTTTGCCATTCGCTTGCAGAGTCTATATCAGCAGATTCATAAAGATAAGTCGGGATATTTTTAAGCCCGGCTAAGTAGATCAGCATAGGGTTTCCTAATGACCAGAGGCTAATTATAACTAAAGCTGGCAGTGCTAAATTTTCATCTGAAAGGAAGCTAGGAGTGTGAATTTTTTTAAATAACCATATCCAAGTAACACTAGAAGCGACGATAGGAATGATAGTCGGAATATAGAATAGTGTGCGAAAAAAGCTAGAGCCTTTTATATCTTCTTGATTTAAGAGTATGGCTAGGGCGATAGCGACTATAGTTCCTAGAGAGAGGTTCATGATAGCGAAGCTGAGCGTCACTCGTAAAGAAGTGTAAAGACTCCCATCTGTAAAAAGCCTAGAATAATTCGTAAGCCCGATAAAATCTGGAATATTTAAACCATCATAATTAGTAAAAGACAGGCAGAGACTAGCGAGTAAAGGCCCTAAAAAGAAGCAGAGAAACCCAAAAAACCATGGAAATATAAAGAACAGCGAAGTCTGAAATTTATCTAGCTTACTGCGTCGATTAACCATTTTTCGACCGTATAAACAGTGGCTTCTCTATTCGCTCTAGCGATACTATCAGTAAGAGGAATCTCTTTAGGACAGGCTTTTACACAGTTCTGTGCGTTACCACAGTTATTTAAACCATTATCTACTAAGGCTTCTATTCTGTCACCCTTAGTGCTAACACCGTTAGGGTGGCTGTTAAATAATACAGCTTGAGAAATCGCTTGAGGGCCGATAAACTCCAGATCATTAGTCCACTGCGGACAGGCTTCTAAGCAGCAGCCACAAGTCATGCATCTACTCAGTACATAATTCTTTTCTTGTTCATGAGGGTAGACTTTAGGTCCTTCGCCTAAGTCGTAGACACCATCTATCTCTATCCAAGCTTTAACTTTTTTAAGAGCATTAAACATCTGTGATCTATCGACGACTAGGTCTCTTCTGACTGGAAATTTAGTCATAGGTTCTAATTTAATCGGCTGAGAAAGCTTATCTACAAGAGCGGTACAAGCCTGTCTTACTTTTCCGTTAACTATCATAGTACAAGAACCGCAGACTTCTTCTAAGCAAGCGCTTTCAAATGATACTGGTGTAGTAGCCTTACCATCACAAGTAGCAGGAAACTGCCTAGTCGCCATTAATAAGGTCGTGACGTTCATGCCCTCCTCGTATGGAACTTCGAATTCATCTAGGTATGGCTTAGAACTCGGTTCGTCCTGTCTTTTTACTGAGAATTTAACTGTTTTACTCATAGAGGTTTATAGAAAATATGATCTTAATTTAATTAGACCACTTTATATTAAAGATTTTAACATTCAGTACTAAGCTACTTTAATAATTTTTTTAGTACTTTTGAAGAAAAAGGAAGGGGCGTCAGCCTCCTTAACTAAAAGATAATATTATGTGAGAAGAATACTCAGCAAAAATTCCTAAAGAAAATCTAAAGGAAGGTAGTGGAATATTAGCTAGGCTTAGGTATTAAGGAGTTAGAGGTAGGATCGTAGATATATTCTCTCGGTGGGCTAGTGAGATAAGTAATCAAATCCTGCCATGAATTAAAGAGT
>CANHDW010000009.1 GCA_947459525.1 Candidatus Caenarcanales bacterium | reverse complement strand
TATCTTCTCTACGGAACTTGAAAAACCACTCAGTAAGCTATTTAAATTAAGACTACTCTCTCTCAACAGCTCTAGTTAAGCACAATACCCTTACAAAGGCCAGAGCTAAATCACTATCTTTATTTTTTCTTTAGGAATTTTTGCTGTTAGAACCATAAATATTCTGATTATCTTAAATTAATAAATGTGTTAAGTCAAGTTTTTTCTACGCTAATGGTAAAACTAGCTTGGTGGCTCTCTTGTGGTTTTAAAGTTATGGCATTAGGTTTTAATGCTGCGTCTGTGGCTTTATTCTCACACTCTAATTCACTAGCATCAGGTGCACAGCTAAGAGGTTCTATGCAGAGCTTATTCTGACCAGTTTTCTTATTGGTTTCACCGTTATAGATAGTTACGAAGCCCATTTCACTGCTTGGGTCTATATGTATTTTAGTGCCGTTTCCTTGAGTGATAGTGGATCTTGCTTCACCTTTAGCATTAGGCTTAACGGTAAAAGTCGCATCTATAAAGCCTTCTGCTTTAGAAGCTTTTCTGCCAGTGTTAATATCGCTGCTTGCATTTTCTAATTTCCCAGTCGGTATAAGCTTTTTATCTAGTTCTAGCCTTTCTCTTACTGGTGCAGTAAAGCTAGCCTCTTTATCGACATTAAAATATGGATGGAAACCCAGTCCTATTAATGGATACAGACCACCATTTGGAGATTTTTTATCTCCAGTATTAGTTACAGTGACTTCTGTTTTTAAGCTTGGCACGCCTGTTTCAGGATTTTTACTTAAAGTGTAAGTCATAGAGAACTCGGCAGAGCCGAGTTTCTTACTTAAAATAGGATCATCTTTAGTATTAAAGTTATAAGTAAGTTTAAGATCGCCAGCACTGTTAGTCACAGCTTCTTTTAAAGACCACTTCTCTTTATGCATTCTGCCATGAATCATGTTTCCCTTATTAAACTCAAAGTTTTTATTCCAGCGATTTGTTAATTTAATTTTCCGTATTTTGCCTTTAGCGTCAGGATAATAAATTTCACTTTTATTAGTTCTGTTAGGTGGGCTGATTAAAGCCATGCCCTCCATTTGACTTACATTATTGCCTTTGGCTTTATTTTCTAGGACTGGTGAGCTGATAACCTTTTCACCTGCTAATTCGAGACCTAATACATTTGCTCCTAATTCAGGGCTGATACTTACTTTGGCTGATTTATCGTTCAGCGAGAAGCTTTGTATAGTCATATCTTTACCTGCGACTTTTTTAGTTTCAGTGGAGAGTATTCCAGCAGTTTTTAAATTTTCTAAATTAACAGTTTGCCAGTTAAAGTCTTGTTGTGATTCTGATAGGGATTGGGTTTGAGGGCTGCGACTGGTGCCTTGTGAAGAATTACGTCCTTGAGTTTTAGGGCTAGGTTGAATATCTGTTGTTGCGGAAGCCTGCTGGGCACCAGTACTCTGAGAAGCGTTGCGATCCGTTGTTTGAGTTGTTTTACTGAACGAAGGAAGTCTAATAAACATCTTTGTTAATTAGTAATCATAAAACATATTATGTATTACATGTAAAACTGTAGCATATAATTAAGACTCACTAGGAAAGTAAAAACTCATAAGCTGGAATAACTTCTATAGTATTTTTCTGGATTTTTTCCTGATCTTTAAGCTCAAAGTTTATTACTAGGAGTTTTTTAATTTTAAATTTTTTATCTGCCTCTAATTCAGATTTAGCTTCTATTAGTGATCTGATTTCCCTTGCCTTGGTCTCTAAATCTGAAATGTCATAGGAAACCTGCACTAGCAGGGCAGCTTCTGGAATAAAAAAATCTACTTCATAGCTAGATTTAGTTTTATAGTAAAAAACCTCTTGGTATTTTTTGCGCAGGTGTAAAAAAACTAGATTCTCTAACAGGACTCCCTGTTTTTCTTTAAATTTAAAGGTTATCTCGTGTACGAGACCTGTATCTATTGCATAGATTTTTTTAGGAGCGATTTGCTGCCTTTTAATCGAAATATCGAAAATATTTATAGAAAAAATTAGCCAAGAGTTTTCTAAATATGAAATGTAATTAGTGACAGTCGTTACATTACCGATACCGAGCTGCTGTTTAATTTTAGAAAACTGTATAGGGCTAGTAATATCAGTGAAAACTCGAAGGGAAAGCTCGCGCAGGGTTTTATCAGCTTCTATTCTGTAACGTGTAGCTATATCTCTATAGAGAATATCTCGATATAGGCTTTTCAATACAGGTAACTCTGGATATCTTAAAGCCTCTGGGATAGAGCCTTTTAAAATATATTCTTTAAGCTTATTTTTTAATAAGGCTCGTGTTTTAGTGTCTAAAACATTTCGGTTCTCTTTTAATATCTCTTTAATATCAATTTTCCGATAACGTAAAAATTCTTCGAAGCTAAAAGGAAAAAGCTCTAGCGGAAAATAACGCCCTGTAAGCCTAGTGCCAAGTTCTTTACTGAGTAATGAAGCGTTAGATCCAGTGATGTAAAGTTTAAAGCCATTATCTATAAGCCTTCTACAGAAGGTTTCCCACTTGTCAATGTTTTGGATTTCATCGAAAAAGATTACTTTTTTTTCTGAAAATAGTTCGATTAAAATTTCTAGTAATGCGTTAAAGTCACTGGCTGTGAAGTCTGTGAATCTATCATCATCAAAATTAATATAGTAGTAAGCATTTTTCTCATAGTATTTATGGGCGATCTGATGCAGGAATGTGGATTTACCAGCTCGTCTTAAGCCACTAATAACCACTGCTTGAGGAGCTTTTATATGTTTTTCTACTAATTTAAGGGCATCTTCTCTGATGACGTTTAATTCTGCTGAGCCAAACCTCTTCATCTGCAATACTAGTAATTCTTTGATATCGTTGACTTTGAAGACCATATTTATTCTATTGTTAATAGAGTGACTATATTATTTACTCTATTAGTAATAGAATTATACCCTTATTTAATCTATTGTAGATAGAGTAAAAGTAAGATTGGTCTTTGAATGCTAGGATAAATTAAGGACATTGGTGCAACAGTGTTTAATCACACGGGTTCAGATGGTTTTTGGTTATCAGAGGTTATTAGAAGAGATAGTGATGAGCATACTTTTTTAATGCTGACTAATATCGGTAATAGAAATGCTTCTAAGGCTTTTGCTTTTATTGCTAAGAATCTAGATTTGTTTAATTAGGTTGATTTCTAAAGTGCAGTGGTGAATTTCACTTTATTTTTTAGAACTATTCTAAAGTATGGTTTAGTTTAGTTCTACTATTTTAAAGTATACTTTCGTTTGGTTTTTTTACTGGTTGCAATAATTTGAATGAAATTAAGAGTCGTAATGATAGTGGTGACGCGACTTTGTAAAACTACTGTAAACATCTGAAAGGTTTCATAAATAGAATTTAGATCTTGGTCTTCAAAGTTTATTTGATCGCCTATTTTAAATTCTTTTGCAGTGATTGTTTCAGGTTTAACCATAATATTAAATGGTCCAGAAATTGGGGTTCCATTAGCTATCATTTCTTGAAGATTATATGATTGACCCGTTTCCGTACCTTGCGAGCTAAAAATTAATTTACGGTAAGAGATTTCTAGGGATTCCGCATTCTTAGGGTATATATCCTGCTCTGCTACTATGCCGCCTCGATGCATTAAAGCGTTTCTAGATTTATATAATTTTTCTGCATGATTTTTAATTTCAGTAAAATATTTTTTAAAATTATCATCTTCGCTTAGGTCTTTAAGTAAAAAAGACTTTTCTAAGCTTCTCCAAAGCTCTCCCCAAGGTTTTTTCAGATATTCTCTATCGTGATTTTCAAGCTCATCATTGGATAAAGGTTTCTCAAGATGTTTTTCAATAAATTTTGTAACAATACAAGCCTGCATTAAAGCGACTTCTAGTCCACTTATTATTTGCAATAAAAGGAGATTTGCTTGTCTTTGTTTGATTTCAGCTTTTTTAGTAAGGTCTATAGAACATTCTTGTTTATTAACTTCACCATTCAATGAAAAAAAAGGACTGTAACTAACATCTAGTTTATCTAAAGAGCATAAAGTAAAGAGATAAGTATCAAAACCCAAGCTAGCTATGGCTACATAATTATTACTAATTCGATTTATTGCGAAACTTAAATCCAAGCTAGCTTTTTACACCCCAGCCAATAAAAGCTCAGGCGAAGTAATCCTACCCTTAATCGCTGTCGCAGCGACTATCGCAGGGCTAGCTAAATGTGTTCTTGCTCCAGCACCCATGCGTCCTGGGAAATTACGGTTAGTACTAGAGATACATCTTTCCTGTGGTGCAACTACACCCATGCTCATTCCGAGGCAAGGTCCGCAGCTAGCATGAGTCCAGAGTGCTCCAGCATCTTGAAATATTTCATGTAATCCTTCACGTTCCGCTTGGCGTTTAACTTCTTGAGACCCCGGAGTAATAATAGTCGGGATAGAAACTTTCTGACCTTTTAAAATGCTCGCAGCGATTCTAAGATCGGAAATTCTAGCGTTAGTACAGCTACCGATAAAGGCTTGGTCTATGTCTAGATCAGCTAATTTATCTCCAGCTTTAAGTCCCATATATTCTAGAGCCTTAGGATCTGCATCAGCAGGCACTACACCATCGAAACTGCTAGATTCACCAGGATTAATCCCCCAAGTAACTGTAGGTTTTAGTGCAGAAACATCTATTTCGACGACTTCATCATAAGTAGCACCCGCATCTGGAGTGAATTTAGCCCACTTGGTTTTTAGTGCTTCGAATTCAGCAGAATCTTTAGTTATCTGTTCTTTACCTCTTAGGTATTCAAAAGTCACTTCATCAGCAGCTATCATGCCGCTAGTAGCACCAGCTTCTATAGCCATATTACAGATAGTCATGCGTTCTTCCATGTCTAGGTCAGCGATAGCATCACCAGTGTATTCTAGAACGAAGCCAGTACCGCCTTTAAAGGTAATTTTATTAATAATAGCTAGAATGATATCCTTGGCATAAACTCCTTGGCGGCGTTTCCCAGTAAGGTTAATCTGCATAACTTTAGGCTTTTTCAGTAATAAGCACTGAGAGAGCATAGCTCCAGCATTAGCAGTAGTCCCGATTCCTAGAGCGAAACAGGCGAAAGCTCCATTAGTACAGGTATGGCTATCCCCACAACAAAGCGTCATCCCTGGCTGAACATAGCCTCTTTCTGGGGCGACTACGTGGCAGATACCATTTTCACCGATATCAAAATGTCTTATGCCATGCTTTTTAGCCCATTTTCTAAGTACACTTGCTTGAATCGCTGTAGCTGTATCTTTTGCTGGAGCGACATGGTCATTAATCGCTAAAATACGATTAGCATCAAAAATTCTGCCAGCGAACTCTTCATCGATTTGAATCGCACCCTGTGGTGTAGTGATCTCGTGAGCCACTATTCTATCCATGAATATCAGGTAATTATCTCCAGGAAGTGCTTCCACTACGTGTGCATCCCAGACTTTATCGAAGAGAGTATTAGGCATATTAATAAGCTATTTTAGCAAGTTTGAGGGGAAATGATCTTGTGATTTTTTTGCTAATGAAATGACTAATTTGCATTGAATTGCAAAAAAGTTGCGACTAATTTGCAGTAGCTTGAGAAAAAGTCAAAATCTGGGACAGGGATTTAGATTTGATTATTTTTGATGAGCTGCATAAAAAACCAGAATGGTTAATGCCTTTTTCCTTTTAAATTTTAAAGAGCGTTAAGGTTATAATGATTTTTATCAGATCAATTCCAATAAGTCTCTATGAATCCCTTCCCAAGCCTGATTCAGATTAATGGTATAGATTTTTAATTTAGTATCCCCGATAAAATAACTTTCATTTAGTGAATAATTTACAGTAGGGTAAAGTAAAATCCCAGTCAGAGCCTTGTCTTCGCCTTTAGCTTCAGTATTTTTCATATAGCTAAATAGCTGATACAGATGTTTAGAGTGGAATTTTTTATTTCTTAGCGCTTGATTAAAAGTATTTTCTTTAGATACTAGAGCTTCTTTATAAAATTTAGTTTCTATAATAATCTTTTCGGTAGCTGATTCTAGGGATATATCTGTTTCCATTTTAGGTAATAGGCTCAAACCCGAATCCTCAGCTGCTTTAAGCTGCCAGTCTATATGTTCTCGCCTCACGTTATATTTTTTCTGTTCATTATCATAAAAATTTCGAATAAAACTTTCAAAAAGTTTCCACATGAATTTCTCATCTTCAAAATCTTTAAAAAGCTGTCTTTGAGCGTCTTCTGAAGCTAATGAGTTTTCATGAATCAGTTTCGCTATATTAACAGCTAGTTTATAGTGAAAATTATTTTTATTTAGTCTGATAGAGGAGAAATCATTTTTTTGAATTATATAATCCTCTATTTGATTCAGTCTTAGATATAACTCCAGACTGTTTGCTTTTAGAGTCTCATCTAAATTAAGCTTCAGTAGCTGTTTTAACGTTGCTTTTAAAATCTTGTTAGCTAAAGTATTACAGCTCAATTCATCGAAATTGCACCAGGCTTTAGCATTTAAAAAAGACTGGGTTTTTATTGATAGATTAAAATCAAGTTTTCCCTTGAGAGTAGAACTACATTCTAGAGCAGGATCATAGCTTTTCTCTAAGCCTTTCTTTAAAAGATGTTTAACCGAAGATAGAAATACCTTAGCTAGTAGGTTATAGATATCTGGTGAGTCCTCTTCCGAAAATTCATCTAAAGATCTTTCCTGATATAGATCCCATGCGTAAGTAAGCATATAAAAAATATTTTTAATGGGGATGGGATGCTTAGATTTAGTTTTAAAAGACATATATTTAACTAAATAAGGTTCATATAGTGGCTTTCAGCTTTTTTTAAATCATCGAAAAAAAGTTCTTCTAATAGTGGTTTTATCTCATAGTCAATAATATTTCTATACCATTCTTCATAATCACTATCTTCTGATTCATAATTGAGATTATTAAAATTACAGAAATAACTATGACCTATCTGAAAGCCTTTACCTAAGAGTTTTTCATTCGAGATATCTTCGTTAAGTGAATTTACTCGATTCAGGATTTTTTCTACAAGATATTCAGGGACGGAATTTTCTTGTAGATATCTTTTGAAAGCATCTCTAGCAGCAGTATTAAAAGCGGGTTCTATCTCTATGAAGGCAAAACGTCTTCTTAAGGCATAGTCGATAAGTGCAAGTGAGCGATCTGCTGTATTCATAGTGCCGATAATATAGAGATTTTCAGGTATGTGGAAATCTTCACCATAAGTGAGTTTTACTTTATAGTCTTCTCCCCTCTTGTCAGCCTCGATAAGCAGCATTAGCTCACCAAAAATTTTACTTAAATTACCCCTGTTTATCTCATCGATGATTAAAAAGTAGTCAGCATCAGGGTTCTCAGTTGCATCTTTGCAAAAATTATAAAAAATACCATTACTCAATTGAAAGCCATTGCCATCTTGTTTGGGCTTGAAGCCTTGAATAAAATCCTCATAGCCATAGGATTGGTGAAACTGTATCATTTCTATTTTAGGCGATTGATGCACAGACCCATTAGGTTCTGGAATGCTATCGTAGCTTTCACTAAAAAGTTTCGCTATCTTTTTAGCGATAAAGGTTTTACCCACTCCAGCAGAGCCTTGTAGGATGATATTTTTCTTGTATTTTAAGAGCTTAATAATTTTTGTTAATTCATTAGGAGTTAGGAAAATATCGTTCTCATTTAGGCTGTCTCCATTGCTGATGAGCTTTTTAATAATTTCTACCAGTGAAGAGAAGGAGGTGATATTAGTAAGTGTTTTCCGTGAGACTCTTTCCGTTTCAGCTAGCTCATAGTTTACTTTTGCTAACCATTTAACACTTCTTTGATTATGGTATTGTTCTTCCGCATTAGGTTTATAAATATAGTCAGAACAGACTTCACCTATAGCTATAATCTTCTGCTGGCCTTCTTTTAAAGCTACTATATCACCTTCTTGTATTTCTTTTGCGAACTGATAGCAGGCAAGAGCCTTGTTAGTCGGTCTAGTTGCTGGGTTTGAGATATCTTCTTCGGTAAATGATAGAGCCTTTTCTATTTCCTCTTTATTAGAGTACTGATTTAAATCACCAATTTTATGCCAACCTATACCTATATATTCGTTCTCAAAAAAATCATTTTGAAATTTAGATTTATCTCCAGCAGCGATAAGCCAGTATTGCCTTTGATCGAGATTGTTAATAGTGTCGTCTTGATCGATTTTCTTTTTGTTATAAATAAGAGCGTATTCTGGATAGGTAAACAGAAGCTTATTATTAATTAACTTAGGCTCTGTTTTTAAAAGTTCTAAACCCCTTTCCGTGATTACATAAACACCTCTCTTTTTTGTTTTAAGTAATTGAGCTTGGGCTAGGCCTGTTCTAGCCCAGCCAATTCTATTCATTATTCTAGTCATTGATTTATTGGGTAATAATTCATTGATTTCTTCTGGAGATAAGTTCAGCTCAGCACAAATAAATTCATGTAATTCTTTTCGGCTGTGTTCCAGACCATCAGTAAAAAACTTTAAAATAGGTAGCATTATTTCTTGATAGTTAGGAATAGGCATAACCCAGACATTTTAGCTTAATTAGTTATCACGGATATAGGGCTGAGATTGGTAGATATTCTCAGAAGTTTTTTACATACACAAAATTTATAATAATTTGTGGTAAGTTTTTTATATATAGAAAATTTATAATAATTTGTGGTAAGTTTTTTATATATAGAAAATTATGGCGATAATTAGAAGAGATGATTTTAATAATAAATTAGAAGCCTTTCTTGGGAAGCCGATTGTTAAGGTTATAACTGGGTTGAGGCGTTCAGGTAAGAGTTTTTTATTAAAACAGTTGATCAGTGATTTACCTGAAAAGGGTATGCGATATCTCTATATTGATAAAGAATCTTTAGAGTTTGACGATATTCGAGATTATAAGGATTTAAATAATTTCATTGATGAAAATTTATTTAATAAAAAAGCTAAGCATTATTACTTATTCATAGATGAAATTCAAGAAATAAAAGAATGGGAACGCTGCATTAGATCTATTTCAGGAGCGAATAAGGCTGAAATATTTATTACAGGCTCTAATGCCCAGCTTTTATCTTCGGAATTAGCTACTTTTTTAACAGGACGATATATTAATTTTTCCTTATACACATTGAGTTATAAAGAGTTTTTAAAATTTCGTAAGAAACAATCTAGTGATAAAGAATTTTATAAATACTTGGAATATGGCTCTTTGCCAGGGATTCATAATTTTGATTTGCGGCGGGAGATAATTTACGAATATCTAAATTCTATTTTGAATACTATTGTTTTAAAGGATATCGTTAAAAGATTTGAAGTTCGTAATGTATCTCTCTTAGAGGCTTTGATTAAATTTACCTTTGATAATATTGGTAGTACTTTTTCTGCTAAGTCTATTTCGGATTACCTAAAATCACAAAAATTGAGTGTTGGTGTCGAAACTATATTAAATTATTTAAGCTATATTGAATCAACACACCTCTTATACAAAGTAAGTAGATACGACATAAAAGGTAAAAGGCATTTAGAGATTTATGAAAAGTACTACCTTGCGGATATTGCTTTTAGGCATGCACTCTTAGGCTTCAAATTTGATGATATTAATGATTATTTAGAAAATATTGTATTTATTGAATTGTTACGTCGAGGCTATGAAGTTTCGGTGGGTAAAATAGGCGATTTAGAAATAGATTTTATTGCTGTTAAAAATGATATCAAGCTCTACATACAGGTTTCATATTTGCTTTCAAGTAAAGAAGTCTTGGCTAGAGAACTTGAACCTTTAAGGCAGGTCAAAGATGCTTATCCCAAGTATATTTTATCTATGGATAATAAGCCTGCATCCAATATTGAAGGCATTTTATTAATGAATCTTTTAGAGTTTCTTCTAGTCTAAAATTGTTTGTAAATAAGGTTTTCTTTGAAATATTTTTAATCTAGGGATTTTTTGGAAGTCGGCTCCATCAATTCAGCAATTTCCTTAAAAGGTGTCCGGAATTCTTCTTGCTTATGCATCGCGTACTCAAGCTCATTTTGAATAGGTACTTTTAGAGTCATATATCCAAAAAAGCTTGATAGGTTACCGATTAATTCTCTGAAATTAGTTTGAGCTAACTGTGAGCTGCTATCAAGTGTAATAGTCTTCTTAACTAGCTCTTGGCATATTCCATTAATTAAATTAAAAAAAGGGTAAGTAATTGCATTAGCCACAGCTATTTTGGCTTGTTTATTATAATTTTCAGATCCCAGCTCTTTTCTTAAAGCATTCTCACCGACTATTCTTTGGCGACCGAGTGAATTTATAAATTTACCAAGACCAGTATTAATAGGGCTTAGCAGAAAACCTATGCCGATTGATCCACTATCTAAGATTTTCCTATTAGTAGAAGCCTTGCTAAAGGATTTGGGAATTTCAGATATTGATTGAAGATTTTCAGAAAATTTTATTTTCAGAGAATCTCCGTTTAGATCTTCAAAAACAGCTTGAGCATTTATGCGACGAGGGTCTAGCTCATTGTTTAATTTCATCTGCTCTATGAGTAAATTTCGTAGTGATTCGACAA
The DNA here is from genome assembly GCA_947459525.1 of Candidatus Caenarcanales bacterium. Classification (GTDB taxonomy): domain Bacteria; phylum Cyanobacteriota; class Vampirovibrionia; order LMEP-6097; family LMEP-6097; genus LMEP-6097. The sequence goes on along the minus strand of CANHDW010000009.1, from coordinate 26,977 downwards.
GAAAGTTTTTAATATAAGTGATAGAAAAAGTTTGAGCATTATATGCAAACATGCTGCTGAGGGAAGATTTATCGGATTTACTCAATTCAATTCCTGCTGTAATAGAGTCACCTAACGTGCGACTTGCTAGGCTTAATGCCCATATAGGAGCAGCCATAGTGGCAGATGCCCATTTATCAGCATTAGAGTAAATAGTTTCTTCTTTGTTTAAGCGACCAACTGTATTAGCTTTTATATTTTTTTCGATCAATAGAGAAGCTTCTTTAAACTGGCTAAAGATTGAGGTGGCTGCTTCCGTAACAGTGGGATTTAATGTTTCTAAAACTCTCTCGTGTAGAGCTATTGGGCGGTCAGGGGATTGCTTACTTTTAATTTTTGCGTTTTCATCGTCATTATTCACACCGTTATTAGGCATCTCTTCTCTGAGAGCTTTGGCGGTAGCAGTGTAATTATCAGATATTTCAGATCTAAGAGCCGCAGTTCCTTTTGGGTATGCTGCTATAACTCCTGCTGCTCCTGCTAATGTTAGGAACTTACGTCTATCCAATTTAAACTCCTTTGTTTAAAATAAGACGCTCATAATCCTAGCAGTATTAAAGGGCAGATTAGCGAATAGATAAAACTCTTTTAAGGTTTTTTAATGATTTTTAATGCATTTAATATCTAATCTGTATTAGTAAAAAAATCCATAAAATTCCCAGTATGAATCAGCTTTAATTCTTGAAATTCAGGATAATGTTTTAGCCACTGCGGCGGGATCTTCGTGCTTTTTTTAGCATTAAACTTCGTTTCGTAGAGTTCTAGTAAACCATCTGCTTCTAGAATAAAATCTATTTCCTGCTGTTCATGAGTTCGCCAAAAATAGATAGTTTTAAAACTTCTGTCGTATTCGATTCGCTTATAGAGTTCCAGAAAAACGAAATTTTCCCATAAGGCTCCTTTATCATTCCGCAGCTCTATATCTTGAAACTGGTTTATTAAAGCATTTCTAATACCGAGATCTAAGAAATATATCTTTTTAGATTTTTTGATTTCGTTTCTCTGATTACTGTTGAAGGCTGGAATCATTTTTATAACAAAGGACTTTTCTAATATATCTAGGTAATGAGTAATAGTTTTATTATCTACTTGTAAGTTGCTCGCAAGCTCATTAACATTCACTTCTGAGCTGATTTGATAAGCAAGTAATTTCGTTAATTTATAAAGTACATCAGCTTTTTTTAGATTTAAAAAACTCAGAATGTCTTTAAATAAATAGCTATTAGCTATCTCAAGGATCAGTTCTCTCTTCTCATGCTTATTTTTAGTCGTAATGATTTCTGGGTATGAGCCATAGAGTAATAATTCTTCTAGTTTATGTTTAATTTCATATCGACCATAATGCTCAGAGAGTTCTTTAATACTAAGAGGTAAGAGGCACTGAGTTTTTTTCCTGCCAGTTAGTGGTTCACTGAGCTGATTTGCTAATTCAAACGAAGATGAACCTGTTAATATTACTGCTAACTTTGGGTTTCTATCTAAAATTAATTTAATTCCTCTGCCGAGATTCTCTAGAATTTGAGCTTCATCTATAATGAGAATTTCTAAATTTTCCACAAACTCGTCTAAGTCATATGTTGAAAGGTCTTTAAATAAAATCTGTAGTTGAATGTCTTCTCCAGTATGCTGCCTGAATTTAGATTTATTATCAAGAAGAAAGTTTTTAACTAAAGTGGTTTTCCCAACCTGCCTTGCACCATAAATTAGTAAGGCTTTGCCTTTTTTAAGAAGTTTATCTATTTGTACTTCTCTTTTTATATCCATGGTTTTAAAATACTTTCTTGAATAGTAATATTTTACCCAGTTTTTGAGTGTTTTGGAGCTCTAGTCTAAAAAATTAATAGAATTTTTGGAGTTTGGGGCTGGAATGCTGATAAATTACGAATCATTATGATTTATTTTTTGAAATAAAATCTAGTAGTTTTTCCCAGTCTATTAGGTTATTAGTGCAAAAACTTGCTGAGAAGTCATCTGTAAAACCATTGACTTTTTGTGTATATAAAACATCTAGTTTATCTGAATTCTGTTTAGCTCGTAGTTCCATCGGTTTGATAATTTTCTTATATAAATTCACGTCTCCTGAAATAAGCTCCCAGAAAGCTTGTCCAGAAATTTTTTCATAATGCATGTCTGGATCTACATTGTCATTTAAAATTCTAATTTCTTTGCCGTACATACAACCATTGATAGCTTTTATTGATTTTTGAATGCCCTCTTCTCGAAGAATGATTCTTGCTTTTTTAAAATTCTCCTGCATTTTTTTAATTTGATCTGCATTCCCCCAAGATGGTCCGGATTTGATTCCAACAATGAACAGGCTAAGATCTGTTTCAAAAATGAGATCAATTGATTTGAATTTTTTCTCTTCTGCTTTTTTTCCATTAAAAACTAATTCACAAATATGGATGGCTAATTTTTCCATAAGGTTTCCTAAAATAGTTTCTTCTTGTGATGAGAGATAAGAATCTAGCATGGATTCAACCAGTTCACTGACGATAGTTGCATTTTTAGCTTTATATAAATAAGGATTTTTTCTTGAAAGAAATTTTTTTAACTGTAGGTTTTGTAGTTTTTTAAATTTTTCTTCGTAAAATGGCTGAATGACATGATCTTGGATAAATACTTCGACTTTGTTGTAATCTAAAACAGGCATAATTGTTTATTACTATCATTTAACTGGGATAGTGATTCTACACAAATATTAAAGTATTTTTCTTCAAGCTCAAAACCAATTGAGTTACGCTTCATTGAGCTTGCAACAAGACAAGTAGTTCCAGATCCTAAAAATGGGTCTAGTACAGTATCTCCTTTTTCTGTAAAAAGCTTAATGAACCATTCGGGGAGGCTTTTAGGGAAAGCAGCACTATGTGACTTATTGCTGCATTCTGTTGCAAGATGGAGTACATTTGTTGGATAAGCTTTATCTCGCCCAACCCAATTGGAAATATTTTTACCAAACCCACTACCGACCTTAGAAGGATCTCGAATTTTATCGGTTTCACTTAAATTTTTTAAGCGATTTTGAGCCCAGTCCCCAACAGGAACCATGACTTCTTCTTGATACATGTTAAATTTACGTTCTTTATTGAATTGTAAGAGACGCTCCCATGAGTCACGGAAACGATTTGGCCACTTACCTGGATAACAGTTTTTTTTATGCCACATAAATTCTTCGGTCCATAACCAACCTTGTTTTTTCATCTCAAGGATTAATTCAAGAACGTAAGTATGCCTTTCTCCATTAGCAACTTTTTCCTTGATGTTAAGAATAAAAGTGCCAGTGGGTTTTAAGACTCTAAATAATTCGGATGTTATTGGCAAGAACCATTCGACATAATGATCTGGCTTTATTGCCGTATAAGTAGCTGACCTTTGGTCGGCATAGGGAGGAGAAGTTATAATGAGGTCAATAGAATTACTTTCTAGGGCTATGAGTCCATCTAAGCAGTTTTGATTAAAAATCTTTGAAACACATGAATCAAATTCAAACAGTCTACTCATTCTTCACCTTTTTAGTTCGGTATTTATTTTAACTTTTAATTTATCATAACAGATATTTTGTAGTTACTTTCCCAGTCTTACTCACCGCCAAGCTCTTTGCCAGCATCCAGTTCTTTTTTCAGTTTTTCTTTATGAGCTTCTTTTTTCTTTTGCAGCTCAGCCCTTTTTTCTTGATTCTTCTTTTTAGTTTTTTCTATATCCTTGCGGACTTCTTTTTTAGTTTTTTCAGCTGTTTCTAAAGTTTTATCCATTTCTTCATGAAGTTCTATAGTAGTTTCATCGATTTTATTATCTAGCCAGTCTTGCATCAGCTCAAACCATTCTAGAGATTCATGTGGCTCTGCTGGGCTATTTGCGGCCGAGGAGTTTAAAGGGTAGCTAATTAAGCTAATTAGAACCAAAAAAGATGAAAATGATTTCTTCATAAACGTCATATTGCTAATATTGTAACTTGCATGAAAGTATCTTTAAACTGCTTAAATGAGTTCGTTGATATTAAAGATGTACCACTGCAAGATCTGGTGCATGAATTAACTATGAGAGCCTTTGAGGTCGAGGACTATGAGGCTTTTAATGATTCTATAGATGAGCGTATAGTTTTAGGTGAGATTCTAGAGATAGCGCCCCATCCGAATGCTGATAAATTACAGGTTACTAAAACGGCTGTCGGCTTAAATGCTGATGGTACTAAAAATATTCAACAAATAGTCTGCGGAGCAAAAAATATAGCTGTTGGGCAGAAAGTACCAGTAGCGACTATCGGTGCGAAGTTAAAAAGCGTTAAAGGTGATTTTATTGAAATTAAGCCTAGTAAAATTCGTGATGTAGAAAGCTTCGGGATGCTCTGTGGTGTAGAGGAACTAGGGTTTAGTGAAGATGAAGTAGAGAAAATTAAAGCGAAGCAGGGTGATGGCATATATTTATTTTTCGATCCGAATAGAGCAGATATAGAGAATAAAGCTTTAGATATTCCTTTAGGAACTACCGTCAGAAAGGTTTTAGGCATAGAAGAAGATACTGTTTTAGATATAGGAGCTAGAAGTAATCGTGGTGATGCGCTTTCTGTACAAGGGCAAGCAAGAGAGATATCTGCTCTGTTACAGCGCCCATTAAAACAGCTTACTAATAAAGGGATTCAGGCTTATGCTAGTGAAAATACTGCTTTTATAGAGCCAGAGATAACTGATAATAAAGATACTTTACTTTTTTATACTTTAAATGTTTCAGGACTTAAAGTGAAGGATTCCCCGCAGTGGCTAAAAGATAGATTAAATGCGATGGGCATGAAATCGATTAATAATTTGGTGGATATAAGTAATTATGTTCAGTTAACTTTAGGTCAGCCGCTGCACTTTTACGATAAAGATAAATTAAAAGGTTCTAAACTGATTTCCCGCAGAGCGAATTTAGGTGAGAGCATGAAAGCCTTAGATGGTGAGACTTATGAATTAAGTGAAATTAATTTAGTTATCGCTGATGAGTCTGGTCCAGTGGCTATCGCTGGGGTAATGGGTGGTTTTGATTCACAGATTACTGCTGCCACAAATAATATAGTTATCGAGTCAGCTGTATTTTATCCAGCGACAGTAAGACGCAGTGCTAGAGCTGCTGGTATAGATAGTGAAGCTAAGAAACGCTTCGAGAGAGGTGTCGATAAACTTAATACTCTAAATGCGATATTAATGTCGCTTGATCTTTTAAGTAATTTAGCTACTGATGCCACTAATGCCGAAGATAGCAAGCTTACTATTTTAGGTAACTTAGCTAAAGCTGGAGATGAGGCTTTAGAGATTAAAGAAGTTTCGCTAAGATTATCTCAGATAAAGAGATTTATCGGAATAGATCTTTCACTTATAGAGGTGCAAAAGCTTTTAGCTCCTTTGGGTATTAGCTATGTGGGTGAAACAGAATTATCATATACCTTCTCCGTACCAAGCTTTAGAACTAAAGATATACAGCGTGAAATAGATCTTATCGAAGAGATAGTCAGAATCTATGGCTATGATAATATTCCAGCTCAGTTACCGCCTATGCAAGCTAGTTTCGAAGCGAAAGAAGAGACTCGTACAAGTTCAACTTCAGCTAAGCCTGCTGCAAAAAAACTAAAACTAACGAATCTCCGTGGAGCGGTACATCCACATCAGCATGTTATATCCTCTGGCCGAATTCCCAGCGATGCGGAGCATGATGCAAGACAAGTCCCAAATTTGGCTAAAGATGAATTAGAGAATTTATTAATAGCAGAAGGCTTTAACCAAGTGATTTTAAGCAGCCTAGTTAGCGATACATCCGTCTCTGAGTCAGCGATTAAGATGTTAAATCCATTATCTAAAGATTATTCCGTGTTAAGGACTTCTTTATTACCATCTTTAATAAAGGCTGTTTCTAAAAATTATGCTAACGACAGAACTACCGATATTAAGCTGTTCGAATTTGGTAAAACTTACTCTTATAAGCGTGACAAAAACGCAGAAGTCGGAGGTCCTGTTGTTATTGAGTTTTTTGACTCTCTTATTTCTTACAAGCGTGACAAAAACGTAGAAGTCGAGCCGAGCCATAAATACGATTTAAGCGACACCGTGGAAGTAGAGAAAGTCGCTATAGTAATGGCGAAGCTAGAGAAATCATGGACTGATGAGCAGAAACCCTTACATCGAGAGAAGGATTTCTATGAATTTAAATCAATTATTGAAAGACTGTATCAGAATGTGAGTTTCACGACTTTAGATGCAGAATCTACTATTAAAAAAACACCTCTTAACTCAGATCCAGAAAGTATTTTAACTGATTTAATGCATCCTGGTATCGCTGCTAAGGTCATATATCAGGGTAAAGAGATAGGCTATATCGCTAAGATTCATCCACAGAAAGTAGATGAGCTAGAACTGCCAGAGAAGCTCTATTTTATTGAGCTTGAGCTGCCACGTAAGCTGAAAAGTAAATTCGCTAAGATTATTAAAAACCCTCCAGTAGAAAGGGATATTACTGTAGATGCTGCTTCGGGGCACACTTATGCTGAGATCGTGAATGGTATTAAGCAATTTAAATCTAAAGATCTTCAGGATATTAAATTATTAGATCTTTATCAGAGTAGTTTTACTTTAAGGCTTAGATGGCATTCTGAGCAAGAGTATTCTAGAGAACAGATAGATGCTGAGGTCGTAAAGCTAAAAGAGTTTTTAATAAGGGAATTATCAGTTGCTTTCAGGGTTTGATTTAAATTCAGTTTTAAGAGGATTAATGCGTAGGCGCATAGTCTCATTAGTTGTGGCTGTCTTAATTCTAATGACAGTGCTTTCATATCTCTCAGCTTTTAGCAGCTTGGTGACAGAGATCTCTATACTAAATCTTTTAATGGGGGAATTAGCTTTCGCTTTTTTAAGCATTAGCTTTATGTTTCCATCGGTAGATAATAAAAAGGTAATAAAGCTCTCAGCAGAGTTTTTAGTCATCATAGCCGTTTTCTTTTTACTTTTAGTTTTCGTGCCACTCGGAGAGGGAAACCCAGCCTTTATATTTAAAGAGCCTTTAGTAAACCAAGTAGCTGCTGATAATAGTGGAGGGCAGTCTCCTTCAGCGGTTTTAGTGAATGCCTATGTGTTACTTCTCATAAATCTTTTAGTATTCGGGATGATTTATTTCAAAGAAAGACTTCATTGGAAGACTATTTTCGATGATTCGGAAACTACCGTAAATAGTTTTAAAAAAGCTGATTTCTCTAATTTAATTGCAGAAGTTCCAGAAGAACAGATTAAAAATAAGCAGCAGGCTTTAAAGTCTCGCAGAATGGCAAATGAGCTTAAAGACGAAGTTAGTGAAATTTTCGATGTTTATTTAGAACAGTTTTCACAGAAGACTTACAGTAATACTAATGTTAAGCTTTCTAATTTAGAAGAGACTTTACTTAAATATATTAATAAAGATATTACGGCAGCATTGTGCTTGGATGATAATTTCACCTCATTAGAGAAATCTGTTTTTTTCTGGGATGAGAGTAATAAAGATGAGCTTATCTCGGTATTTAAAAATTCTAGCCAAGCATCACAAGCTATTGGCACAGGGAAGGTCTGTCAGGCATTAATTAGTAGCGGAGCGGTCTGGTATTTAATCGCTGAGTTTAAGGGTAATTATTTACTTTTAAAATCTAGAGCTAAAGATTATGCACCACTTTTAGATACTGCATATAAGGTGTTTAAGCATTTAGGCTAAGATGAAAGGTACTCTATGATTAATAAATTATTAGATCTAGTAAAGAAAGCGAAGGCAAGTGACTTACATCTTACTCCACAAGAGCCACCTATACTTAGAATTAATGGTGTCCTCAGAAGAACTGAGATGCAGAAGCTGACTAGTGAGCAGATTAAGAGTATCTGTGATGGTTTTCTTTCTTTGGATCAGTTAAAGGTTTTAGAAAATGAGTGGGAAGTCGACTGTGCTTATGGTATAGAAGGTGTGGGTCGTTTTAGAATCAATGTTTTTAAAGATAGGCTCGGTTACAGTGTGGCTTTGAGGATGATTAGCTATCAAATACCATCTATTGAAGAGCTTGGATTACCCGAGATAGTAAAAAAATTAGTCATGCTACCTCGTGGTCTGGTCTTGGTTACTGGTCCTACTGGTTCTGGTAAATCCACTACCTTAGCAGCGATGGTGGACTGGATTAATACTAATCGTGCTGAACATATACTTACCATCGAAGATCCGATAGAGTATATTCACACTTCTAAGCAGAGTATTATTAATCAGCGTGAGATAGGTAATCATACGCATTCTTTCTCTAATGCTCTTAGAGCAGCTTTGAGAGAAGATCCAGACGTTATTTTAATTGGTGAGATGCGTGATTTAGAGACTATTTCACTTGCAGTGCGTGCTGCTGAAACAGGGCATTTAGTTTTCGCTACACTGCACACTTCATCAGCAGCAGGTACTATAGATAGGCTTATAGATGTGTTTCCAGCTGAGCAGCAGGCACAGGTGAGAACCCAGCTTAGTCATTCATTGAAAGCTGTACTCAGCCAAACCCTGCTTGCTAGACGTGATGGTCAAGGAAGGGTAGTCGCTATGGAGGCGATGTTAGTTACACCTGGTGTGTCTAATTTAATTAGAGAATCTAAAACTTCGCAGATCTATTCAGCGATTCAGACTGGTAAGAATATCGGTATGCAGACTCTGGAATCTGCTCTAGCAGAACTTTATAACCGTGAGGTCATCAGCCTAGAAGATGCTATGTCAAGAAGCTCTAAGGTAGATGAATTGAAAAATTTAGTGGGAGCGGCACTTAAGGCGTAATTTTATGAGTATATATCCTTTGATACTTCTTTACATCTCTTTATTAATTAGTCCAATAATACTTTTTGGCTTATATTTAGTGTTTCTTAGTCCAGGGAATTTAGTAGACTGGCAGATGAGACTCTATCTAGCATTAGGTTTCCTGAGAGTAGATAATTTAGAAGAGAAGGCGATACAGCCTAATAGCCTAGATGTGCATATCGGTAAGCACTTTGCAAAGCAGCGTTCAGATGGAAGCTTTGAAGAGTTTGATGCTGATGAAATGATTCTTGCACCCGGTGATTTCGTCTTAGGCACTACTAGAGAATATTTTTATTTTCCGAATACTATACATGGTTATCTTCAGGGGAAAAGTTCATGGGCGCGTTTAGGGCTCTATGTGGAGTCTGCTGGGCTTTTTGACAGTGGTTTTGAGGGTGAAGGGGTAGTTGAGTTAACTAATCAAGGAAAGGCGCCTTTGAAGCTTATAGCGGGCAAGCCTATAGCCCAGATGATATTTATGCGTAACTTACCAGTTACTCATCCTTACGGTAAAAAAAAGAATTCAAAGAGTAATTATCAAGGGCAGACCGGTGCTAAGCAGAGTGCTTTGGATGAAGCTGTTGCAGGGTGATGAATTCAGAAGAGTCCTAATTTAAGGTCAAGATTACTTCTCGTGCGATTTCCTGTAAAATCTCTTCGTCATGGCTGAGGTTCTTAGTTAGTACAGTTAAAATATACTGAGACTGCTGCACAGCGCCATTTTCTACGTTTTTCTCTATGCTGAATAACACAGCATCATGTCTAACTTTAGAATTCCAGCCAGCTTTAGAATAAATGCTTTTTACTTTAAATTCCTCAGCAAGCACTTTTGCAGAGAAGGCTTGAACTTGATAATCTTCTGTGTTGATTATGCCACTAGGGATATCATAGGCGTGTAGCGGAACTCCAATTTCTGCACTTTCATGATCTTCACTATTTTCAAGCGTTCGCTTCATGGAATTAAGAATAAGAGGGAAGTCTTTTTCTATAAGGATTAGCAATTTTATTAGATCTCGATTATTGATCTGATTGTGTTCTAGAGCTTCATAGATCTGTCTTTCTTTGCCATAGTAATCAAAACCAAAGCATTTATTAACAAGGTTTATTTTTTTTGAAAAACCTTTCTCCAAAAAGAATTTATTAATTTCAAGGCGGCTATTAAGTATGTCATTTAAAATATCTTGGGACTGTTTATCTGGAGTGAATTTCAGGGTATTTTCTATATTAATGAGATTATAATCCCACGGATAAGCTGCTAAATAGTCGACAAGGAAGGCGAGAGCATCGTTATCTGATGCAGAGATGCTTTCGTGAATAGCCTTGCTTAATTCATTTTTTTCATACTCAGTTTTTCTGACTTCTAATTGATTATTTTGCAGCAAAAGCTCACTTGCCATCAGGCTTATGAATAATTTTAAAAGACTAGCTGGATGAAAGTAGCTGTCTAGGTTATGTTCAAGTATATTTTCGAATTCTAGGGACCTTTGTACAAGTCCATTCTCTATGTTTCCGTCATTCTCTTTAGTAGAAGCCCTTTTCAGTAAAGCAAAAGATATATTTTCTGCTCCATATTTTTTAATAATAGTCTCTAAAGACATAAATTATTTATCCTTAGTGCTAATCAGAGATTTAAAAAGAAAATATAATATTACAGCGAATAGTGCATTAAAAGGCAGGCTCAGTAATATTTTATGAAAATAGCTGTAAGTATCTTGGTTTATAAAACAGTAGATAGCACTAAGCAATACTGAATAAAAAACACAAAGCCAGAGTGGATCTTTGAGTTCTTTAGTGTAGAAAAGCTTTAGTAGAACAGACAGTAATGGCAGAAACCAGATAAACTGTTTATCAAAAGTAAAAGCTTGTAATAATATAGTTGCTGTAGACAGGAATACTAAATTTTCTTTTAAATTAAATAAAGCCGAGAAGACAGCGATATTTACTAGGATGAAGTTAAGGTCTATATTCGTAAATCTAGAAAAAAAAGATATTTGTAAAGCAAATACTAGAAATGCATAGAGAGAGATTAAACTGTATTTTTTAAAGTCGCTCAAAACTATTTAATGTAGTAGGGTAGGTCTTTTTTAGATTTAACGTTAATACTGTTATTGCTTGGAAAGAAAACAGAGTCTACTTTATCGAAACTGTCTTCGGCAAAGCTAGAAGAAGGTGCTTTTGCTGAAATATCTTCTAGAAGAGGGCTGCGAGGAATTGGTTTTTTAGCTGTTAAATCAGGAAGATCAATAGCCACGCCAGATTGCTCAATCATAAATTCTGCGTCTTGCTTGGCTACATTAGCTTTAATCTGAATTTCTTCTGCCTTAGCTCTTATCTTTGCAGCTTTAAGATCCTTCTTTACAGCTTTAATTAAAGAATTTAAAGCATTTCTCTGTTCGATGAGTTTAGTAAGCTGTGCATCAGCGTTCGCTAATTTATCAGCAGCATAGTCCTGAGGTGCTTTCACCTCTTGAGCTAAAAGCGACATTGAGCTAGCAAAAACGCTAATGTATACGAAAATTATAAATAGACTAGTGCGAAATTTAGAGAACATATGTATACATCTTAATTCATAATTTTTCTTTTGTGAAATACTTGCGTAATTCTCCTAGGAATTTATATAAATTCTGAGTCTCAAGATTTTTTTTTAATTTTATGTAATTCTCTGTAAGTTCTTTTACTAAGCTCTTTTCATCGTAAAAAAGACTGAAGTTCTCTTTTAGTAGAAGCATTAAGGCTGTATTGAGGGCGAGAGTCTCAGCTTTAATCTTTAATCTGGGGTCTTGAGCCTCTCCTTTAAAGATTTTTAGTAATATCTGAGCATTCTCTGCAGTATTTCCCCCCTCTAAGTCCTTAAGCTTCGCAGTTGTTAGTGCTAGTTCTGAAAATAATTTGCTCGCGGGGTTGAGTATAAATTCCTGTTCAAGGTACTTTTGCGGAACTCCAATCTCTGCGTTTTCGTCGTCCTTATACTCAGAAATGAAAATAATTTTAGAGGGCATGGCTGTATTAAACTCATCTAAGACTGATGAACTTAAAAGTTCAGCTTTAGTACTCTTAAGGGACTGCTCGGAATCTCTAATTTCTGTATTTCCCTCATTGAGCTCTTTAAGAGGATTTTCTAAAAACTCTTCGCTTGAGTGTACTAGGATAAATTTTTGGCGGTAGCCTTTTTTTATAAAATATCGGGCTATCTCTTTCATTACTGGAATCCAGCGAGCTTGAGCGATACCAATAATCTGTCCCTGAAGCTCAATTGGTGAGAGGAATGGAGCGATTAAATTTATAAAGCAGGATTCTTTATATTTTCTAGCTAAATTTTTTACAGGCAGTAAGTATTCGCTAGATACTTTACTGGAAAAAAAACTCAAACCTAGTTTTTGAAAGGCTTCTAGCTTTTTTTCTTTACTAATATCTAAATCCAGACCTAATTCATAAAGGACATCGACTGAACCTACTTTACTACTAGCTGAGCGACCGCCATTTTTAATTACAGGTAAGCCTGCGTAAGCAGCAAGAAAGGCTGTGCCGGTAGAAATATTAAAACTATGAGATTTATCGCCACCAGTACCAGCACAGTCATAGGCAAGATGGGCGTGTAGCGAAACTCCAATTTCTGCGTTTTCGTCGTCTTCATGATCCTCTCTCGCAAGAGTCTTATAAGTGAGTTTGAGTGGCGGAGCCTTTTCTCGAAGAAATTCTATAAACTTAATAAGTTCTTCACTGCTCTCACCTTTCTTATGCCATTCGGAAATAAAATAAAAAAGAGTCCCTTCGGTGGCTGTTTCTAGCCACTGAAAGAACTCTTTTGGATTATTAGTTAAGCTCACTTAAATAGCACCAGCTAAAAATGCCTAGGCATTTTAGTTAAGAGCTAGAGTTTTACCAAACTGGTGAAGATTCTGAGCATGCTGAAGTCTTTCAGTCTCAATAATCTGACCAGCTTTACCAATAGATCTAGGGTATTCTCTACCTCTCATGAACAACTGGTGATCCCAATGAGTAGGATTATAAACTTTAACAATCTCAGAAATAGCTGTCTCTATGCAGAAATCTTTACAACTAAAAATATCTACAGTCAGAAAACCATTCTGGTCTGGAAAAGTATGAAGAGCTATATGACTCTCTGCTATTAGTACCACACCGCTTAAGCCCCATTCTTCTGGAACTTTACCCTTATATTTAAATGCATAAGGGGGCATTATCTTCGTCATATCCATCTTTTCGGGCAACGAATCCAGGAGATCAATCATCGATTCTATATCCGTCATAAGACGTCTATCGCAGCCATAGGCTTCCATTACTAAGTGTGGTCCAAACATCGCTATATCATACTTATCCTTTTAGTAAGGATTCATAATAACAACAATATGTATATAAAACAATAGTTTTATTTTATTTTTCTTGACATTAATGAATTGACCACTTCTGCCGGATTCTTGCTTCCAGAAAGCATATCAGCGACTTCAAGGCAAATTGGAATTCTTAAGTTTTCAGTTTGGGCTAATTTTTTTAGAGCGAAGGCAGTATTTACTCCTTCAGCGGTGGCATTGATTTTTCTATAAATTTCATCAAGTGAGTCATTTTGGGCAAGAAAATAACCGACACGATAGTTCCTACTTAGCTCTGAGCTACAGGTTGCTATTAAATCACCTAATCCAGCCGCCGAGTATAAAGTTTCTTCCAGACCACCTTTGAGCTTAATTAATTCACGCATTTCATGTAAAGCTCGGGTTATTAAACTTGCTTTAGTACTAGCTCTGAAACCCAATCCATCAGAAGCTCCTGCTGCGATAGCGATTACATTCTTGATGGCCGAGCAGAATTCTACGCCAACTATATCATTACTGGGATAGAGGCGAAAGCGACTACAGGAAAATACTTCTTGAAGGCCCTCAGCTACAGTTAATTCTGAACTTGCGATGCTCGATATCATTGGCTCGCCTGCTAAAACCTCTATGGCGAGGTTCGGGCCAGATAGGGTGGAAATATGAAAATTCTTTAATTTTTCCGTAAAAATTTCACTAGGTGTCTTCAAACTCGCTAGGTCAATGCCTTTTGAGCAGTTGATAATTACCTTTTTTGAAAACTTAAGGGGGTTTTTAAGATTTAAATTTAAATAGGAGTCTTTGGCAGGGTCCAGAATTTTTAAATTATTGATTTTAGAGATATTTTTAGCTAATTGGTTAATGCCTTTTAGAGGTATAACACTGAAAATAAAGTCGCTAAATTCTAAAGCAGCTCTTAAATCTGCGGTGAAATTTATATTTTCAGGATAAATACCTTCCTTTGGCTTATCGAATAAGCGAGATTTAGACATTATTTCGACTCTTTCAGGTTTATAATCCCAGAGCAAAACATCAAAATCCTTAGAAAAATGGCAGGCAAGCGTGTTACCCCAAGAGCCAGAGCCTAAAATAGATATTTTTTTTGATACAGAAATCGGCATTTGAAAACGAAAATAGGACTCATTTTATGTGAAATTCCTTTAAAAACTATAACTTTTTTCTTATTTAAGTGCAAAAATGCTTTGTTCCAAAGATTTTCTAAAAAAAATTTTAACTTTTAGTATTAACAAGTTGTTATGTTTTTAGTTATAATGTAATGGGTTAATACACCGTGATCACGTATTAGCTTTTAACCCTATCAAAACAAGGGAGTTTTGAAATAGATGCCTCCTGTCAATGTTGACAACAACCCCTCTAAAAATTCAAATCCTCAGTTAAGTGGAAAGTCAAGCGGACAGCCTAATGCTGGTCGTCAAGATCCTTTTGAAGGAGTTACTATCCCTGAGAATGCTGGTGGAGCTGCTCAGTTTTCGGCGGCGAAAGATGCTAAGACGGCTGGAAGTCCTGATTTAAGGGTACAGAAGGCTCAATTAGAGGCGGGTTTAAAAGCAGAACAAGTTATAGTCGCTAATCAAAAACACCAGCTTGGTGGTGCAGAACTTCTGCAAAAATATGATCAATACAAGCCTTCTGCTCAGCAAATTGGAACTGTAGCTACAGAGCTTCTTAACAAAAAGGATTCTGAGGTTTCTATACCTTTGGAAACAACAGAGGGAACTAGTGGAACATACAAGCAAGATGTAACTAAAGACTACCTACTTGCAAGAAAGATAATTTTAAAATCGCTGTCAAACGCTTTAAATCAATATGACAAGGATGATCCTTCAGCTTTTGGTGAATGGATGAAAAGATGGACACCTTTTATATCTACAGATGGCGACGGTTGCGTATATAACAAGACATTAATAAAAACACAAAACAGTTGTTCTTCTGGTTCATTGATTGATAAAGCAGCTTTGAGATTGACAATTTGGGCGACTCATATGCTTGGTGGTAAAACTGCCATCAACTCACAGAGGGTGAGCGTATTAGCAAATATGAGCGTACAAGGTTCAGAAGGACCAGGACCTGTACATAATGGTAAATCGCATCCCTCTTATAGGACTGTTTCACAGATTTCAGACTGTTTTGATGAAGTTGGAATTTATAATCACCGAGATCCATTATTTGGAGCTTTAAATATAGTGGGTCTTGGTGGAGCGATTAAGCATAAGGCAAGTGAGCCTCTTAAATTAAATGATAAAGTAATTCAATTTTCCGAAATTGTTGACGAGATGAATCGGACAAGTAATTATCTTAATAAGTTTAACGAGGTAATGAAGGGTAAGGGATTAAGGGTTTTAGAATATAAATCTTTACCAGAATATTTAGTGGGTACTAGAAATGAAAGTAAATTAGAAGATTATTTAAAATTTACTGATTTAACTGAGCAAGCTTTTAAATTAAAGTGGTCAGATCACAAATATGCACAGGAACTCAAAGCTCTTAATATTCCAATGAGCAGTAAGCATAAGGAGCTTCTAGCAGCTCTTGAAGATCCTAGCAATACAGCCGTTAATATAAAAACCTTTAGTGCGGCTTTACGTTATGGAAAAATAGTCTGCTTTGTTCCACATGCAATTGATCCATATAATATTATTGACGAACAGGCTAAGTTAGATTTAATTAAACTTACGGTTAAAAGCTTAAGATCGCCAGAGCTTAAGGACTTCTTGTTTACTAAGTATAATATTCCTAAAGATAAAGATGTTTTCAACATTAATGGTATTTCAGCTTCTCATATAGACTTTTCAGGTGAAGATCCCAAAAATACGATTACAGGCGAAGTTTATAAAGATTTTAATGCACTTGCTGATGGTTTAGAGGAAGCTAAAAATAAAGGTATAGCTCCTAAGGGTTCTCCAGAGCAGGTTATAAAAATTATTGCAAATACGCCAAATCCATACTGTGAAATCACAGCTAATACAAGTAAAGCTGATATTGATGCCCCACCTGGATTTCTGATGGCTTCTGGTGATAGTCCTTCTGATAAAGAATTATTAGCATATGGACTTCTTTCTGGTGGCGCAGCTTTTATTGCACGTGGTCAGATAGATGTAATTAAACACATTGGTGGAGCTTTATTAGATTTACTAGCTACAGAGAGGTTTAAGGATCATGAATTTGCGATACAGCAGATTTCTCCTGGTAAGTTTAAGTTTCTTCAGACTGGTGAGGAAATTGACAGAAAATCATTAATTGATAAATTAATTAAGCATTATACTAATCCAGCTGATCCTCGAATTTCTCAACAAAAAACCGTAACACTAAACGATGCCATGTGGGGTGGTATTTGGGGTGAGGTTATCAGGGAGATTGCGACTAAATATAACAAACCAGAGTTACTAGCTGGTTTGAAAGAAATAGTTGGTTTAAAGAATCCATCTAAAGCTTCTCTGGAAGTCGATCCTAATGCTCCTTGGGTTAAAGAGTTTCAAGAGAAACGTAACGTTACTGATTCTTCCACTCCGTTAATCCCAGGTTTATGGGAGATGATTCGAGAAGAGAATCAGGAAAAGGGTGGTAATCTTAAACCCTTTGCTGAGAGGAGTCCTCTGCATAGCATTATTGCAAAAATTCCATTACTTGGACCAGTAATTTCCTTAGATAGACCAACTAAATCATTTAAGACCTCTATAAATTTAATTATCGGTGGATTATTAGCAGGTGGACTTCTTAGTGGTGCAGCTACTATCGCCGGGAATACTCAAGGTGAAAAATTGGGGATGGGAATCCAAAAATGGACAGGGCGTTTCCAAGCTTTATTTACTGGTATCGCTCTCTACATGATGACTCCTCATAAATTTACTCTTAGACCTGTAGGTAAGATAATAGAGGAATCAGCTAGCTTTATAAAAGATTCTGTGGGTTCTGGCTTGGCTGGAGCTATGAGTTACGTAGGTGCGGGAGGGGTTGCCGTTAATGGTGGGATGAATAATAGTTTGAATATTGATTCATACGTAGACAGGAAAGATGAAGTTAAAGATTCACCGTCCTACAAGGCTTTTAAGAATCCTGATGAATTTTATGATATTCGTATTGCCTCAAGTAAGTTAACAGATCAGAGAAGAAAAGATTTAAATTACTTTAGAAGTGAGTTTATGGGAGGAAATCTTCATAAGATTCCCCTACTCGGTGAATTTGTCGCTACTGTCGTACCAGACTTAAAAATGTTTTTAACTATGGCTAAACAGTTCTTTACTGAGCCCGGTTTGCGTACAGGTGTGTTAAAAAACATGATACCAGGTTCTAACCATGGTATCGGAGCTAAGATGGGTAAAAATAATGGAAGGGCTTACGTCGCACCTCATAGTGAGCCTCACGTGTTTGCTGGTGTTGTCGCAGCTACTATGTTCTCTGCCATGTCTGGGGTTCTAGCGAAGATATTCAAGGCGGACACTGCTGCTAAGGTTTTCACTGGACTTTCAAATGTATTACCAAGTATAGCCTTAATTAATCATGCAAAAACGGCTGCTTTAAATATAGATGGGGAGATGACTAGATTTACAGACAGATATGGTGAGCAAATGATATTTAGCCCTGGAAAAGCATCTTTTTGGCAAAATTGGGGTGGAATCATGGTAGCCGCAGGAGGTGCTGGTTTGGCAATGGGTGAAAAAAATTCAATAACTCATAAGCTGCATAATTGGTTCCAGATAGTTAATAAGCTTGGTTATGCAGCTTTCTTTAAAGGGTTTCTGGAAGAAATGATCCCGACCATAGATAATCACGTAATTACGAATACTCAGCATCAGCACGAAACATATATTCAGAATAGACCATTTAATCATTTAAGTAAGCCAGAAGCAGAATTAGTTACTAAACTAGCGATGGGAGAAAATGCTGCAAATAAGATAGTTTAAACCCAAACCAACAAAGTAAATCTCAAGCAGCCTGTTCTACAGCAAAAATAAGAGAGATTAATACAGTTTTAACCATATTAAAATTCTCCAAAAACAAAATATAATAAAAACATAAATAGGTATATACATTTATGCTAAAATAAGATTTATCAATGTCAAGAGTAGGTACTACTCCAAGAAATTCGTCTACATCAGCTCCTACACCAGGAGTCGAGGTATTAAATCCTAGCGATCCTAGAGGGAATAACGCTAGAAATATTACTACTGAAAATGCAGGTCCTAATTATGACCGCCGAACTGGACAGAATTTTTCCAAAACTAACCCCTCAGCGAGTACGAATTTTACCAAGAATCAAACACAAACCAATTCTAATCAAGATCCCAATGAGCCTTCAGGTAAAAATGCCTTTGAAAATATCATTGGCAAAGGCAGAGCTGCTCTGGATAAAGCTGGTACTACTCTAATGTGGGGTGCAGGTGGTTTGGCGGGCTTACTGTACCTAGGTTTAGGCTGGAAAAAATTAGCTATGATTATAGGTGGTTTAGGTGTGGGGGCTGGCTATCTTCTGAAAACTAAACTCGCGCAAGTGGGTGTAGAAAAAGACCATCATAAGCGAATAGTTAGTGAAATTAAAGCGATGAAGTTACCAAAGGAACTAGAAAAAGAGATTTTTGAGTTCTTAAATCAGAGGTTAACTGCTGATGCATATAAAAATTCTAACGGACAAAATCTAAGTGCTACGGCGAGAGATGTTTTAAGTAATTTGGGCAGGCAAGCTGCAAGCACCGCTCAACAAGCTGCTTCTCGTGTGGGTAGTAGCTTTAATAACTTTAATAACCAGTCTGGCACACAGCCCGCTTAGAGATGGTGGTATAATCCAACTTTCTAGGTCATCCTGCTCATGAACTTAGGTATTTAGGTCTACAGTGTTCCTACGGAGTCACTAACTTCTGCCCTACCTGAAGAGAACGAGGATTTCTAATTCTGTTAGCTTGTTTAATTTTCTCAATATTTGCTATGCTGCTTGAACCATAAACTCTCTGAGCAATAATAGCAAGTGAGTCTCCGCGACGTACTGTGTAACTGTTAGTTGTAGTTTGACTGTTTGTGCTATTTTGCTTATTGAGTAAATTCTGTGCCTCAATTTTTTTAGCAGCTTCTAGCTCTTTCGCTCTTTCTGATTCGATCTGAGCAATAGGATCATTATCCGTGTTATTAGCTGCTTTTTGAGTGGTTTTAGAGCTAGCAACTTTAATATCTTCTACCTTTAAATCACTCTCAGAGAGAGGCATCTGTTGAATCTCATTTACTTTAGATTTTTTAATGTCTGGGTGAATTTCTTTACGAACGGTATCGCCATCAACAACAGTAATACCTTCTCTTTCATTTAGATAATTATCATTAGGAACTATAAGTTTAAAAAAAAGAAATAATAGGAAAGCTATTAAAATCGTGATTACGATTATGCTGCCAGACTTTACTTTCTGGGCTTCTTTAGAATTTAATAGCTGAGAATCTATGGGTTGAAAGAAGCCTATTTGTGAATCTTTACAGTTCTCTTTAATCTTGTCATTTAGCTCAATTTTTTTAATGCCAAGCTCCTCTTTAACTTCATCAGAGAGTATGTCATCTGCCTTGTTTAGGATTTTTCTCTTAATATCGCCGTATATTTTTTTCATTGCTTAACTACTTTTTCTAAAAAGAGAATATCTAGAGAGTTGGGGCTTATATTATGAATATTCTCGTGTTTTAATAATACCTGACTATTAACGAATAATGGGGCGATAGCGGTTTCTTCATCTAATAAAATTTTTTCAGCTTCTTGATAGAGCCTAATACTTTCTTCTCTATTTAAGCTCTGTACCGCAGAATTTACGAGTTCCTCATATCTAGCGTTATGCCACCTACCATGATTTATAGCAGATTTTTTATTGAATAAATACATAAAAGTGCTTGGTTCTGGATAGTCTGCACCCCAACTCATGCGATAAAGATGCGGAGGATTGTCGGTGAGCGTCTTTAAGAAGACTTTCCACTCTAGGGCTACTAGTTTTACATTTATGTTTAATTCTTTTTTCCACATAGAATGCATAATTTCAGCCAAAGCTTTAGCATCTTCTCTACTAGGGTATAGATATTCTACCTCAGGGAAATTCTTACCATGCTCATAGCCAGCGGCTTTCAGTAAAGCACGAGCTTCATCTGGTTTATATTCTAGTCCACGATTTTCATTATGAAAGGATTTTAGACCAGGGGGTATCCATGATGCAGTGGCGACATCGCCTCTACCACGTAATTTCACCAGCTCTTTTCTATCTATCGCATAGGAAAAGGCTTTACGCAGAAGAGGATTATTAAAAGGAGCTTTCTGGACATTAAAGCCCAGGAAAGTACTTCTTAACAGTGAGGATCTCTGGGGATTTAAAGAGTCTAATTTACTAAATTCTGAGCTTGGCACAGAGCCGCCGTCTATCCAGTCAAACTGTCCTTTTTTAAAGAGAGTGAAGGCACTGGACTGTTCTGGCACCATAAAAAACTTAAGTTCATTAATATTACTTTTTATCTCATTCTGTAAATAATAGTCTGGGACAGCTTTTAAAACGATTTTATATTCATGCTGCCATTTATCTAGCTTGAAACGTCCAGTAGTAACCATGTTTTTAGCTTCAGTCCAGTTATCACCATATTTATTTATAAGATCTTTACGGATAGGATAGGTAAAGCATTGTGCTGTTAAGAAGAGAAAGTAATTAGCAGGAAATTTTAATTTAATTAAAAGGGTTTCATTATCTAGGGCTTTAGACTTATTTACATCTATCACTGAAAGCAGGTCTCCATAAGGTGAAGCTGTCTCTGGATTTAAAGCTCTCGTGAAAGAATCGATAAAATGCTGTGCTAAAACCGGTTTTCCATCAGACCACTTCGCCCGAGAATCTAAGTGAAAAGTATATTCAGTACCATCAGAATTAATAGCCCAAGACTTAGCTAAAGCTGGCTTTACTGTAATTTCCCCATCTTTTTCATCGAAACTAGTTAAGCCATCCATGATCTGAGAAATTATAGTAGGTGAGTAAGCGTCACTGACTTGATTCCAGTCTAGAGATTCGGGTTCGAAGCCGAGGTTCATATTCAGGCAGTTAGTTTTATTACTTATCTCGGTGCAGGCTGTAAGCTGAAAGCTTATGACTGCAAGGAAGAGGAGAATAAGAATTTTTTTTATTTTTACCATTATGTTTAATTAGATTTTAAGATTTTAAGATTTTTCTAATGTTTTTATTTGATTCAAGTTCTTCTATTTGGATAAACTCTATAGATATATTCTCATATTCGGTACTTCCAGAAAGGTTTTCATTAATGATAAAAGCTTTAATAGTTTTATTATAAGCTCTAATAAATTTCTTTAAGCCATCGGGAATGGTCATATCTTTGAGTTTTGATTTAACTTCTATAGCGTATATATCCTGATCTTTAATATAGATGAAATCTACTTCTTCACCATTACGAGTTCTCCAGAATCTCAGCTCTGAGTTGATAGGCTTATTTTGTTTAAAGAAATTATGTACATAAGTTTCATAGATCTGGCCTTTATCCTCTCTTTTCTTAATATTCTTAAAGTTATTTAAAAGTAAATTTCTAATACCAAGATCATAAAGAAAATATTTTTTAGATTTTTTTATTTCGTTGCTTAGATTCGCTGAAAAGCTTGCTAGTGAATGTAATACAAAAGTTTGCTCTAAAATATATAAGAACTTTTCGGTGCTGCGATTATCAAGCCTCAATTCATTAGATAAATTATTGACTGAAACTATCTGCCCTTGATAGTTAGCCAATAGATAAATTAAATCATTAAAGGCTGGTACATTTTCCTCTAAAATTAATGATTTAATATCTTTTAGGATAAAGGTTTGCAGAAGATTACCAATAAGCTCTATTTTCTCTTTACGTTGATTTAATTTAGATAAGCCAGGCATTCCGCCATAGAGCAGAAAATCTTCAAAATTGGTATCAAGTTGTTTGTATTCTAGGAAAGAGAGTGGGTAAATAATTTTTTCTTTTTTTCTTCCAGCAAGGCTCTCCTTGAGATGTTTATGGATTTCTAAGGAAGAAGAACCTGAGGCTATAACCTTGGTGTTGATCTTTTTATCATCAAAAATAGCTTTAAAAAATTTTGAGGCGTTTTCAAAATACTGAAATTCATCAATAAACAAATAATCAGTATCAGAGGTTAATTCTTCATAGAGATAGACTAGATCTTGATTAAATATTCTGCTGTCTAGGGGGAGTTCAAGGTTAAAGTATTTAACAGTTTTCTTTTTGGATTCAGCTAATTTATATAATTCATTTAATAAGTGTGTCTTACCAACTTGCCTTGCCCCAATTAAAATCAGAACTTCAGGTTTATCAAGTTCATTTACTAAATCAGGTAATATTTCTCTTTTTATCACTTATTGCAATTTTAGCATCATGTGTGTAATTTGCAATAGCGCTCTTGAAGTCCTTGCCTAGTGGAGGTTTCAGCTCTTGCAATTTTTCTGCATTACTAAAATAATTAGAACACTTAATTCCTCGGCACCACAGCACTAGAAGTCTCAAGAATGACACTCTGTTTACCATCCGTCATTTTAATATTAATTAGAATGGTCTTCTTATCAAGTAACTGACTACCATCTAAATAATTAAAATCTATTACAGAATTTTTTAAGCTGAAGACAGGGCTATTGCCACCTAGTTTTAAATAATCAAGAAACCCAAAGTTTTTAATTTTTTTCAAATCTTCGTTATTTATCTTAGGCAGAAAAGGCCAGTCTTCTTGATTAAAATCAGTATGATCGATAGTTTGATCGGGGAAAATGATAGTTCTTAAGCGAGCTCTATCTTCATAATATGCACCTTGACCATTCTCTATTTGAGCTTGATAAGCTAGATAGTAGTCATAGTGACCGTTAGTCTTTCTGTTTATACTATCTTTAATTCCCTGTATCTCAGAGTTTTCTTTATCTGAGATGAATTTAGCGAAATAGATATACTCAGAACCATTAACTAAATCATCAGGGAGAGGAATGCTGCTGTTAAAACCAGTTCCTATATAAATATATTCTTGGCTGGCTTCGCGCAGATTATTTAATAGTAATTCCGTAGCAGATTTGCTGTTTAACTGTATTCTATCGAAAGTAAATATTTTATCGAAGAAGAGAAATCCTTTATTGTTATAGAGATAAAGTAAAGAGGTCACGACAGTTAGAATCGTGATGGCGACTACCATCTCTAGTATGGAAAAGCCTCTATCACCTCTAGTAACAAGTTGCCCGATAATGTTAGTCTTTATGTTTTTGTCACCCTTTTCGCTAGTGCGGAGAACTTCTCTCTGTAAGTGTTTATTTAACTGAGGCATAGTAATCTAGCTAATTTCTCACTAGCATTTTTAGCTGCCTGAACCACGCCTTCATGCCCTAGATCTACTGTTTTTCCATAGACATTAGTGATAATGCTAATCGCTGTTACTTTGACATTATTTTTAACAGCAGTTTCTATTTCTGGAATAGTAGACATACCAACAGCGCTTGCACCCATGCTTTTAAATAGAGCTATCTCTGAGTGGGTTTCGTAATTAGGTCCATGCACACCTACATAAATACCTTGATGGCACTGTTGCCGAACTCCAATTTCTGCGTTTTCGTCGTCCTCATGATCCTCATGTAAGCTTAATAAATCAAGCTTGTATTTCTGCTTGCTCGGATATGATCCATTTACATGGCTCGCATCCTTGGCATCGCCAGAAATTACCCGTACACTGCGGTCATTCGTCCTCCTCAGCCTTGAACTTGCACGTTCGGCAACAGTGCCTTGATCTGGATGAATGTCTAGGTTCTGTTCTGAAACTCCAAGAGTCACATTTTTGTTCTGTGGATTATTAATTAGTTCTGTGTTAAATATGGTGGGTTCCTGCAAAATCCTAGATAATTTACGAGACTTATCTGGTTTCATAAAATTTAGATAACCTGTAATCTGCATAAGATCACCTATTTCGTAATTAGGATCTATGCCACCAGCTGCATTCGTCAGAATAAGTTCTTCTATACCTTGATTAACTAGATACTGAGTGGGAAAGCAAGCTTGCTCCCAAGTGAAACCCTCATAGAGATGGGCTCTGCCTCTTAATACCCATATGTTTTTATATTTATCAAGTACGCCTTTATGTCCTTTAACTTTACCGAGAGGCCAGCCAGGGATTTCAGTATAAGGGATAGATTCGATAGGACTTTCTCCTGATAAGATATCTAAGCCCGAACCTAATATAATTGCTCTTTTCATAGACTGCTACAAGACTCCATTTTCTGCGTTTTTGTCGCTCTCATGATTCTTCTTAGATAAACATTCCTAGTGCAGGTAAGACTAATTTAACTACCAGTATGAAAATAATTATTACGAGTAAAATAGTCGGTATTAGTAACAATAATAAGGCTCTTGCTTTAGATATTTTACAGATAGTGGCTGTAGCGATTAATGTAAGGTTAAATACCCATAGCGAAAGTAAAAATGATAATGTGAAGCCTAAGAATGGCAGTTTATAACTAATTAAAGTTAGCGGTGCTTTGAAAATCAGTGGTAGATTGGCGAAGCAGAGAAAACAGATTAGTTTAAAGAAATCATTTCGTTTTAAAGTAAAAATAAAGCCTATTAAGAAAATCAGTGTCGCAGAACCCACGATTTGGAATATGATATCTAAGCTTTCGCTGAGTGATAGAAAAGTCGAAGAGGCGGCGGCTAAAAAACAGACGATTAATGATTGAAAGAATAGACTTCTATTGAATTTAAGGTCAAAATACTTAAAGGCAGTACTTGGTTTAAAAATCAGGTTGTATATATTAGAAGAAACAGAATTCATGTTATTAATTATTGATATCGGCAATAGTCTCGTTAAGTATCATTTTAATCGACAAACCTTCTTTGAGATAGATGATTTAGCGAGTGCGATTTCAGTATCCTTACATCAGTATAGCGGATCAATTGGCATAGATACTTTCAGGGTTTTTATAGTTAGCACCAGAAAATCCCTAAACGCTACTGAAAAGGATAAGACTAAGGTTTTATTACAGGGTTTACAAAAGCAACATGCTCTTTGGTTTCCGATTGAATTTAATGAAGAGCTTTTAGAGCAGAAAAAATTATTAAAAGATGTTTACAGGGAACTCGGCGATGACAGGCAGATTAAGGTTTTAGGGGCTTTAAAAATGTTTGAGAATATGAATATCGCTCTTTTTGATTTCGGTTCTGCGACTACGCTTACTTTAGTTAATTCTAAATATCAATTCAAGAGTGGTTTAATAGATTTAGGATTTTTAAAAAGTTTTGAATTATTAGGCAGCGGTATGGATCAGCTTCCAGAATTAACTTATCGCAAGATAGATTCTTACTATTTTGATCTAGAAAGCCGTGAGGGGGGTAACTACACTCTTACTGAGCTTGCTATATTAAATGGAATTTATGCTAGGGTATTAGGAACTATTTCAGAATGGAATAAATATGCAGAAACTTTAATGCAAGAGCCTTATACAGTGGCTTGTGGCTATGGTGCACGTTATTTTGCGGGGCATTTTGATAGTATTGCGGATGATGCTGCGCTCTTTGAATTAGCTTTTAGCTAGTGGGGGGCTGGCACTTAGTCTGGCTTCACCCCAAGCGGAGCTTGGGTCCCCAAGTTTCGCCATCCTAAATCCAGCCCCCCACTAGCGTGGCGTTGGGTGGGGGAGTAGGATTTGTGGTTTAGTTTATTTTGTTTAGGGTGATACCTTGGTTCCTTAGTGCTTCAATAGTGTATTCTTCAAAGCCTGTTATAGGTTCGGGGTTGCAGATTTTTGAGAGCTCTTCACTCATGGGGATGAGGAGTACTGTGCCTATAATTATATCGTTAGTAGTTTAATTTTTCAGTCCACTTTAGAGTTTAAATCTAATCTAAATAGCTGATAACTTTATTCGCCTAAATAGCCGATACCTTTAATTGAAGGAGAAAATTCAAGGTATCTAGATGTCGTCAGTCTCTTTGAATACTAATACTGCATTTATATTGCACCAAAGAGCCCTTAAGAATGCTACGCAAGATTCCTCGGACTCCATAGAGAAGCTTGCTACGGGAAAGAGAATTAATCGAGCAGGTGATGATGCTGCTGGCTTATCTATACAGGCTAAGGCAATATCTCAGATTGGTTCTTTAAAGCAAGCTCAAAAGAATGTAGCAGCTAGTCGAGATATGGTTGATCATCTTGATAATATTTTACAGGCTAGTAACAACATCACTCAGAAAATTCGTGAATTAACGGTACAGGCATACAATGGTACAAATTCTGAAAATGAATTAGCAGCTATTCAGACACAAGTTAATGAGCATGTTAAGTCTCTTTATCGCCTGCAACAATCTGCCAGCTCTCCTTATTATTCTATACCTAATCCTACTGCAGGTGTTTTAACGCAATATGGTCCAGATGACTCGGATAGAGGGATCATTTTAGGGGGTAGTGGTATTGGAGTTTCAACCTTGCTTAATTTCAATGTTGGTTCTACTACTGTCGCTGCTTATGATGGTACTACTTTTGGTAAGAGTGGAAATTTAGCCACTGTTGATGCATATTATACTTCGACACCAGCTTTTAACGATCGTTATGGAGCAAGAATATCACGCCTTGATACTCAATATGACTTTAATGAGCAGAGAATAATAGGTTTAGAAAGCTTGAAATCCCATGTAACAGATACTGATATGGCAGAAGAGAGTTCTAAATTAGCGAAGGAACAAATAAAACAAAGAACAGCAGCTTCTGTTTTGACACAAGCAAATTCCCAAGCTGGTTTTATTCTTAATCTTTTGCCATAGCTATTTGTTA
>CANHDW010000008.1 GCA_947459525.1 Candidatus Caenarcanales bacterium | reverse complement strand
TACTCTTTAATTCATGGCAGGATTTGATTACTTATCTCACTAGCCCACCGAGAGAATATATCTACGATCCTACCTCTAACTCCTTAATACCTAAGCCTAGCTAATATTCCACTACCTTCCTTTAGATTTTCTTTAGGAATTTTTGCTGTTAAATTAAGAATACATTGCATTATCTTGAGCTATAATAAGTCAAGACAATACAAGCACCGTGCAAATAAATAACAACTTATCAAACCCCACACTAAATCAAGAAAATTTGCACCATGCCTCTATTTTAATTAATAGATTATGGGCAGAAGAGGTTGTAAATCCTTGCCTTTCCATAAAATCAGCAAAAGATCTAAATAGATTTTTTCTTCGTTTAGAAAATGAAGTCATGCCTAAAGGAGTAGAAATTCAAAGGTTAAATGGAGCTACTACTGCATTGATTTTAAAGGTAAGAGATTTAAATCATAATAATCAAATCATTGTCAAATTACCTTTTTTGCATAAAAATTCAGATCCCCAAATATTAAAATTGCTTGCTGGAGTAGAGAATGAGAAAAGAAATTTAGCAACCATAAAACAACTCTCCGCCAAACAAATCATACATCCAGAATACTGGCAGCAAGAAGCTTTATCTGGTGAGCATTCTATAAATTCAGAATATACAGAAAATGATGGCACCCTTGCAAAAGTATTGTTTGGCGTTGATTCCTTAAGTATTAGTACGATAAATTCTATAACCTCTCTCAAAACCACTGCAGTAGAAAAACTGATAAATCATTTAACAACTTTCATAGAAACTAATAAACTTCCCATTTTTGCAGATGAAGACATTTACAAGATTTTCCACGATGTAATGTCCATAGCTGGTGCTGGGGTTCAATTAACTGACGCTGGTGGATTACAAAATACCTTAGTAAAACAAGATGGTCTCAGATATAGACCTACAATAATTGACTTAGATCCGCATTTAAAAAATTCAGGTGATTTATATCAATTAATCTTTTCTGACACTTATAAAGAAAAATTACTTGAGATGCAAGCTTCAAACTTATCAGGTAATAAGATTTTTGATTTAGTCTCAAAATCCTCTAATGACTTGGGATTCAATACTTTTACAAAAATTAGAAGAATTGCAGCTGCCTTAGAATTTAGCCTGACTAAACTTCCAATGTTTCAACAAGATGTAGGAGCAGATCTTAAAAATAAAATAATTCATAGCGTTAATGAGAAAATAAATCCCAATAACAAACCCATACTTGATTTAAGATTACAAAACGAAATTCAATTAAGAAGAATTATCGGAAGAAGTGTAAGAGAAGGTTCTTTCACTAAGACAGAACTTCAGCAAGCTATTAATTATTTAAAAGAGATTAATCATTTAATTCCAATTATTTCTAAAGATGGAATCAAAGTGTTAGAATCCTTCAAGAATATATAAACTTCCTAAAAAAGCAATGCACGAAATACAATTAACAAACGGGAAACACGGTCACACTCTCAATGCCACACAAATCTTCTCCCCAGACGGCAAGTGGCTAGTCTTCGACACCCGCAACGATGACACTCATATAAGCCGCACTGGGAGTATCTGTAAGTTAAACATTGCGACTAAAGAAATTGTAGAGCTGTATAAAACTAAAAATCAAAGTATTTATGGACCAGGGGTAGGGGCAGCAGCTTGGAATCCAGTGAATGACAGCATCATTTTCATTCACGGTCTTTTAAATTGTGATGAAGAAAAACCTTATAGCTTCACTAGAAGGTTTGGGGCGATTATTTCAGGGAATCATGAGGCGCGCGAAAATGCAAAAATTGGAGTTCCGCAATCATCTCACAATGGCACTGCTGCCGAAGGTAGGAATATTCAAGAACCCCTTACCAAAGGAGCTTTAAGAGGTGGAACCCATGCTCATACTTGGAGTGCTGATGGCAAATGGATTAGCTTTACTTATAACGATTATCTTATGGAATATTTAGAAAAAAAGACTTTAAGTGAAAGAAAAGACTTGAGAACTATCGGCGTGATGACGATGATAGAGAATATTCATGAGGATCATAAGGCGGGTGAAAACGCAGAAAATTTTAGAGGAACTTACTTTGCGGTAATCACAGCTCAAGTTACAGAAAATCCTAAATTCGGTAGCGATGAAATAGAGCGAGCTTTCGATGAGTGCTGGCTGGGTAAAAATGGTTACACGAAAGACGATAGCACTGTTCATAATGCTTCACAGCAGACACGAGCCATAGCCTTTCAAGGAAATATCCGCTCACTAGATGGGACTTTAGTTACAGAAGTTTTTATAGCAGATATCCCAAATGATATAACGCAGTCACTTGCAGGTAAGCCACTAGAGGGAACTTTAAGTACGAGACCCAATGTACCAGGAGGATTCACACAAAGAAGAATTACTTTTACTACAGATAGAAAACACCCTGGGCTTCAGGGACCACGTTTCAGGTTACGCAGTTCAGCAGATGGAAGCCTGATTTATTTTCTAATGAAAGATGATAATGGTATCGTTCAAATCTACTCAGTGAGCAGTGCTGAGAATACTAAAAATACAATCACAACTCAGTCCCTTAAACAAATAACAGATTTTAAATACTCAGTTCAGTCACAATTCAATCTCAGCCCTGATGATAAATACATTTCAGTAGTGTCTAATAATCAGATATATTTGGTTAAGGTGCAAGATGGTAGTACTACTAGCATTGGCGAGAGATACAGTGAAAGAGAAGCGCCAATCAATGGCGTACACTGGAGCCCAGGCGGTAAAAGCTTAATTTACAATCGTTATGTTTTCATCAAAGATGATTACTATATTCAGATTTTTCAAAGACTAATACCAAGCGTGTAATAACGCAAAAAATAAAATCACACATCATCCTTAACGATAAAACCACTGAATCTCTGGATTAGCTCTAAACCAAGTCATCTGCCTCTTTGCATACCTTCTAGTTCTTAACTGTATTTGGTTTATAGCTTCATCTAAACTTAGAATCCCTGAAAGATAATCAGCGACCTCTCTATAGCCGATAGTGCTATCTATAGTCTTTACTCTGCCGTATTTATTAATTAAAGCCTTAACTTCATCAACTAAACCTCTTTCTATCATGCGTAAAACCCTTGCATTGATTAGATCATAGAGATCTTCTCGCCTCTTAAAATCTAGACCTACATAGAGAGAATCATAGCGAGGTTCTTGGCTTTTAGTTCTCAGCTCCCTTAAAGGCTTTCCCGTACTAATAACTAACTCTAAAGCTCTAATCACCCGTACTTTATTCTGAATATCTATTAAGGCTAAAGCACCTGAATCCTTTTCTTGAAGCATTAATAAAAGCTCTTCTAAAGATTTTTGATTAAGCTCATCTCTTAAAGCTTGATTAGTATTCACCGCGGGCATTTCTAAATTTTCTAAAGCAGCTTTAATATATAGACCAGTGCCGCCCACTAGTATAATTTTCTTGTCTAAATCTAGATTCCATATATTTTTGACTACATTATCAAAATCTTTTTGATAATCACCAGCCGAATAAGCTTCTGTCATCGATTTAAAGTTCACCAAATGATGCTTTACTCTCTTTAGTTCATCAAAAGAAGGCTTAGCCGTACCTATATCCATTTCCTTGAAAATTAGGCGACTATCAGCATTAATAATCTCTGTCTTAAATTTTTTTGCAAGCTCTATAGCTATATCAGTTTTCCCAGTACAGGTAGGTCCAAGAATTGTAATTAGCTTTTTTGGGCTAGTATCAATATAATTGAGAATTGAGTCTATAATTGATGCCATTAAAACAAAATCTCCCTAGCCTTTTTTTCAAAGTATTGATTATACTGCTTGGTTCATTAATTTTCACCTCACTAGTAGGTGTCAGATCTTGGTATAAGCCATTACTTTCAATAAAAGAAGTAAGCCCTGTAAGTGTAGTTTTAGAAAAAGATGCAAGAGTTCTTGATGAAGTAGCCACAAACCAGCTTAAGGAAGAAACTAAGACTAAATCCATCTACAACCTTAACAATCAAGAGGTTTTAACGGTAGATGATACAGCAACTCAGAGGAGTT
Organism: Candidatus Caenarcanales bacterium; assembly: GCA_947459525.1. Taxonomy (GTDB): domain Bacteria; phylum Cyanobacteriota; class Vampirovibrionia; order LMEP-6097; family LMEP-6097; genus LMEP-6097. The sequence continues at coordinate 35,354 of CANHDW010000008.1, read as the reverse complement.
TAGAAGAGTTAAAAACTTACGTAAAAGTCATACAAGCAACATTAAGCGGACAAAAATCTTATGAAATGCCGATTATAAACAGAATAGGTATTCATATGCAGATGACTTTAATACAATTAAACGATCATAAATTCAAAGAAATTCAAACCGTTCTCGATGGCAACAACTCTGCTGGTGAATTTATTAATTCGGATTATGAAAAAATAATTCTTGCGATTAGTAATCTTAGTAGCTTTGAAAAAAATTACTTTTTAAAAGAGATAGAGCGTTTCCGCCTTGAATTTAAAAATGAAAAAAAAGTAATTAAAAATCTTGGTGCTAATTTTTTTCTTGACCTACAAAAAATAACAGACAAGAAAGAATTTCTTTTTAGACTTTTCATCATACAGAAAAAACTTTTAAATATCGGTATAGTAAATGGTCTCCCAAAATCTAAAATCACCAAAAATATAGAAATACTTTTTCCAAGCTTAAGAGGGCTAGAGCTTGATTTAACTAAAAAAATTATTCTTAATACCACCAGTCCTAATATAAAAATAGACTGGAAAAAAGTTGAGGATCTTGAAAATCGAGCCTTAGCATCAGTTGCAGATATTTACGTAAAATTACCCACTGGAACTGTTTTAGCTGAGAAAGGTAAAAAAATCTCAGAGAAAAACTATTACTATATGAAAAATTTAAACTTGCTCAGACCAGAAGCTGACTGGAGTTTAGAAATAAAATACCTCTGTATCACCTATACAGCAGTATTCTTAATGAGCCTATATATTTTTTTAATAGAAAAACGAAAATATAGTGTACAAAGACTCGCCATGATATTTACAGTAGTACTAGGCTCCCAAGCGATAATCTCAGCAATCTCTTTATGGGGGATAAATAAATTAGCTGTAATTCCCATTTCTTTAATACCGATACTACTAACTGTCTTCTACCTACCAAAACTTGCTCTATTCAGCTCTCTATTAATAAATTTTTTCCTTATGTATAGTTTTGATTTAAATTTCTGGCAAGTCCTCCCTCTCTTAGCAGGGTCTATCTATGCCATATATTTAACCAAACATTCTCACCAAAGGGAAGATTTAGCTAATGCTGGTACCAAAATTGCCCTCTGTCAGGGTTTGGTATTCTTGTTCTCGGTCTTAATAGCTGTAAAGAACTTTAGCGTAAGTACAGTTCTTGTCATAACAGCATTATATGCTTTAAGTGGAATCCTCTCTGGGCTTATAGCTTTAGCTGTATTACCTTACCTAGAATTTACATTCAGATTGTTAACCCCATTTCGCCTCTCTGAATTATCTAATCCAAATCAAGCACTACTCAAAAAACTCAAAGAAGAAGCACCTGGTACTTATGAGCATTCACTAAATGTCTCTCGATACGCTGAAGAAGCATCTAATGCTATAGGAGCTAATACTGAATTAATTAGAGTTGGACTTCTTTATCACGATATTGGTAAAACTTATAATCCCGACTATTTTATAGAAAATAACCTTGGAAAACCTAATCCCCATACGACATTAGATGATCCTAAAAAATCAGCTGAAATAATTATCGCTCATGTACCAGAGGGAATTAAACTTGCTAAAAAACATAAATTACCAGAAGCCATTATCGACTTCATTCCTATGCACCAGGGAACTACTGTTACTAACTATTTCTACGTGAAAGCTTTAGAGAAATACGGAAAATCTAATATTAATATAATGGATTTTAAATACCCAGGCCCCGTTCCTAACTCTAGAGAAGCTGGTATCGCGATGATCGCAGATTCTGCGGAAGCAGCATTGAAAAGTGAAAAAGAACTTAACAGTGAAAATGATGTTAGAGAAAAAATCGCGAAGATCATCAGTGCTAGAGTTAATGAAGGTGAACTTCGAAATTCTAATCTAAAACTAGAGGAATTAGAATTAATAAAAGATTCATTCATAAAAGTTTGGAAAAGCAGAAATCATGACAGAATTAAATACCCTGAGCAAAGCAAGCCCCCTATTGATTGAACAGTTTGAATTAGGTCCTATGGCTAATTACATCTATTTTATCGGCGATAAAGAAACTAAAGAGATAGTCGTAGTAGACCCTGCTTGGGATGTGAACTTCATCCGAGATAAAGCTAAAGAAGCTGGTTTAACTATTACAGGGGTTCTAATCACTCATGGTCACCCTGATCATACTAACGGTATTAATAAACTTTTAGAAACTCATGATATACCAGTCTATGTATCTAAAGCAGAAGCTAGCTTTTATAAACCAATTGGAGAGAATATTGTAGAAGTCGATGCGACTTTTAATCTAGATATAGGGAATATTCATATAGATTTCTTACATACACCTGGTCACACACCAGGTTCTCAGTGTTTCCTAGTAAATGGTAATTTAGTAGCTGGAGATACATTATTTTTAGATGGCTGTGGCAGATGTGACCTACCCGGTGGAGATGTCGAAACGATGTTCGATACTATCCATCATAAACTAATGAAATTACCAGACCACACCATGATATTTCCTGGTCATAACTACCATCATCTACACTGTGATGAGCTCTGTAATCAGAAAAAGACTAATCCATATATGCAGATGGATAATCTGCACAGCTTTATTAACAGAAGACTACCGAGATAATCACAGCCAATAATCGTCTAATAATCGTCCATTAATCGTCTAAAATTGTAAATTATTGGGTATGATTAAACCATGACCAGTGACTTTAATCCAATATATTCTATTAGTCCTAAATTATTAGAAAATATAAAACAGATAACTCTATTAATTAATGAATTAAACCATGCTAATCTCACACGCCTAGTGTTATTAAGCTTGGAAGAAAATGCTAGACAGGTATCTACTCACTCCTCTACCGCAATAGAAGGGAATCCATTACCTTTAACTGTCGTCAAAAAAATTTTAAAAAATCAACCAAATAAGCTCAGGGATACCGAACAAGAAATTACAAACTATAATGAGGCTTTAATTTATTTAAAAAATTACAGTAAAATACCTAGAATAAGCTCCTCCGCTAAAGAAAAAACATCCATCAATTTAAAACTAATTCTAGACATTCAGAAAATAGTTATGCTCAAGCTATTACCTAAAGCCAAGCTTGGTAAATTACGGAAGGAACCTGTTTTTGTAAATAATCCTCAAACAGGTAAAACCATCTACTGGCCGCCAGATCACCATGATGTACCCAAGCTAGTAAACGAACTTATAAATTTCACTACTAAAAATATAGATATCCTAGATCCAGTGATACTAGCTGGTCTTTTCCATAAGCAGTTCGTAATAATCCATCCTTTCATAGACGGAAATGGACGTTGCACGCGCCTTTTAACGAAACATCTGCTTGCTAACTTAGGTCTAAATACCTTTCACCTATTTAGTTTTGAGAATTATTATAACCAAAACGTCTCTCAATATTTTCAGCTAGTAGGTATTAGGGGAAATTATTATGATTTATATAAAAAATTAGACTTCTCTGAATGGCTAGAATATTTCAGTGGTGGAATCATAGACGAACTACTCAGGGTAAAGCCTCTTATCAAACAAGAATCCATAAATCCTAAAAATACTCTAGAAAAGCATGATAAAAAAATTCTCGATTACATTAATAAACATGGCTTTATCACCGATAAAATTTATAGCTCACTTACAGAAAGGGCTAAAGCTACTCGCAGTTTAGATTTTCAAAAATTAATACAGTTAGATCTAATCAAAAGACTAGGCAAAGGGCCGGCTACTTACTACAAGCTTACTGAACTAGTGAAATAAATCCTTCTCATGATAAAATAGCACCCATGCAAACTATGGAACCCAAAATTCTCAGCCACTTTGAACAACTCGAAGCTGAAAGCATACATATCATTAGGGAAGTAGTCGCAGAATTTAAAAACCCTGTAATGCTTTATTCAGTAGGTAAAGATTCATCGGTCATGCTGCATCTAGCTCGTAAAGCTTTTTATCCAGCAGCTATTCCATTCCCATTAATGCACATAGACACTGGTTATAAATTCAAAGAAATGTATGAATTTAGAGATTCCTTTGCTAAAGAATTAGGTGCTAGGTTAATTATTAATCGTAATGAAGATGCTATCGCAAATAACATGAACCCCTTTAAATATGGGACTACTACGTGCTGCGGTGCACTGAAAACTGGTGGGCTTTTAGACGGATTAAATAAACATGGCTTTGATGCTGCTTTTGGGGGAGCGCGTAGAGATGAAGAGAAATCCAGAGCGAAAGAAAGGGTCTACTCCTTTAGAGATGGTTTCGGACAGTGGGATCCTAAGAATCAACGCCCTGAATTATGGAATATTTATAATGCAAGAATCAGCCCTGGAGAAAGTATTCGAGTATTTCCTCTATCTAACTGGACTGAGCTTGATGTATGGGAATATATTAAACTTGAAAATATTCCGATAGTCCCTATTTATTACGCTCAAGAAAGAGAGGTAGTTATTCGTAACGGCATTATTATACCTGTAGATTATAGCCATGAATATTTAAAACCTCGTGCTGGTGAAGAGGTTAAAGTTTTAAAATGCAGATTTCGCTCACTTGGCTGCATGCCTTGTACTGGAGCCATAGAATCATCTGCGATTGACATAGATGGAATCATAGATGAAGCTAAAATAGCCAAGAAATCCGAACGTGAAAATCGTGTCATAGACTTAGGTTCAGACAGCTCGATGGAAGATAAAAAGAAAGAAGGATATTTTTAAAGACACCCTTTTCCCCTGTGATATAATTTTTCCATGCTAAGCCAAAAGAATTTTAGATACAACCTAATCAGAGAGTCACTTGAGACTAGATCATTCTTAAAGATAATCTCTGGTATAAATAATTTTGATAAAGAAAAAGTTTTAAAAGTAGCTCGTGCTGTAAAAGCTGCTAATGCCACAGCTATAGATATTTCCGCAAGGGAGGATATCATCATCGCAGTTAGAGAACTTTTAAAAGATACAGCTCTTGTAGTTTCATCAGTTAAAGTAGAAGAACTAAGAAGAGCTCAGGAGCTTGGGGCTGACATACTTGAACTAGGTAATTTCGAAGCTCTTTATGAAGAAGGTATTTATTTATCAGCAGCTGAAGTTCTTTCGCTAGCTAAAGAACTTAGCGAAATTAAAACAGAAGGAACTATGCTTTCCATAACTGTTCCAGGTCATTTAAATATTAATGAGCAAGTTAAATTAGCTAGAGATTTAGAGAATTTAGGAGTAGAGATCATTCAGACTGAAGGATCTTTACCGACAGACGCTAATAGCTCTAATACTCTTGGTGTCCTTCAGAAAGTTATGCTAACGCTTTCTAATACTATTGAGCTTAGTAAAAATCTTAAGAAGACTTTTATACTTACAGCTTCTGGTATAAGCCCTGATACAGCTGCTCTTGCTATTACAGCTGGTGCTCATGGTATTGGAGTAGGTAAATACATTAACAAACTTGAATCAGAACTAGAAATGTTAGCTTCTGTTAGACGTCTTCAAGAATCGCTTTCTATAACTCAGATCGAAAGAACTCTTCAAGAACAAGAACTAATCTTAAATTAATAAATCTAGCTTATAAAAGATAATAATTTTGCAGCCTTTAACGACTAGGTACCTCAAACGAATTGACACCTATATATTTAGTGAATTCGTTTTACCTTTCTTAAGTGCAGGGGGCATCATAGCTGGGGTTTGGCTAGGAATAGATCGATTTAAGCAAATATTTAAACTACTAGCTAGCGGTGATTACCCTTGGTACACTGGTTTTCTCATATTAGTTTTGGATATTCCAAAAATCGCCTTAAATATTTTACCGATCTGTATTTTACTTGCCTGCTTTCTTAGCTTCCAGAAACTCTCAATTCAAGCTGAGTTCACCGCGATGAAAGCTGCGGGGGCTAGCTACTTACGAATATTAAAGGCTGTTATGATCTTTGGTTTAATCGGTGTACTGAGTTGTTTTATCATAGCGGAGATTTTAATTCCTATAACTGCTCCCCTTAACGATAATATTTTTAAATCTGCAAAAAAAAACAGGGATACTAAAGAAATCAAAAGTTTCACTTACACTAAGCATTACCCGAATCAAGAAGTCCAGCAAATATTTTATGTTAAATCAATTAAAGAAGACCTGCTTAGCAATTTAGTTATGGTTGATTTTAATCACAAGGGTTTAATTAATATACACCTTGCTAAAAATGCCAAGTGGGATGCAGAAGGACATGGCTGGAATTTAGAGAAAGGAAATTCTAGCTTTATTGATCGTGCAGCGATGGACGGAAATGAAGGTTTTAATCACATGGTCTCAAATTTTAAAACTAAATTTGTAGAAAGCGAAATTAACCCTCTTGATTTAATTCATATTTATAAAAGAATACAGACTCTAAATATTCTTGAAGTATGGGAACTCATCAAGCTGCATGAAAAGAATAATATTGAAACTAGTGGTCTTAATTCTCTGAAAACTAATTTCCAGCAGCGTTTTGCATATCCATTTACAGCTCTGATACTTGCTTTTATTGGTGCCCTCTTAGGCTTTAGCTCTAGAAGAGAGTCACGTAACTGGAACTATATAACTCTCGGACTAATAGTATTTTCTTTTTTTATGTTCCAGGCTATTTTTACATCTTTCGGAGATTCGGGTAGAATGCCCGCTATAGTTGCGATGTGGTTTCCAAATTTTCTATTATCACTAGTCGCCATATTAATTTCCTATTTTAAAACCAGTAAGTAAATCAATTGCTATCATAGACAATCTAATGTCATCGCCAATCAATGAAATTAAAGAGAAAGCTGACATAGTAGAACTTATCGCTGATCATATTCCAGTGAAAAGAGCTGGAGCTAGCTATGTCGCCAAATGCCCTTTTCACAATGACACCAAACCTTCAATGCATATCAGCTCACAAAAAGGCATATATAAATGCTTTGCCTGTGGTGCAGGAGGAGACGTTTTCAAGTTCTGGTCTGAATACCATAATAAGGATTTTTCTGAAACTCTAAAAGACTTAGCCTTAAAATATGGAGTAACTTTAAATCAGCATCCAGAGAATATCGGTAAACAAAAACTACAGAATGAATATTTAGAAATTTATTCTGTAACAGCCGATTATTATCATGAAAAACTTTTAGGTGCTGAAGCCGCTGAACTGTGCAGGAATTATCTCAGTGAAAGGCAGATAGATTTAAATACGATTAAGAATTTCAGAATCGGTTATTCACCGACATCTAAAGATGATTGGGGATTTTTGGTTAAACACTTAACTGGGAAATTAAAAATCAGCGAAGAGGCGATTTTCAAGTCTGGGCTTGCTATTCATCATGAAAAATCAGGGAAATATTATGATCGATTCAGAGATAGACTGATGATCCCCATTACTAATGAGAAGGATGACATTATTGGCTTTGGGGCAAGGATTTTAGAGGATAAAGCAGATGCTCCTAAATATATTAATTCACCTGAAACTGATATATATCATAAAGGTGATGAATTATTTGGTCTCTCGCTTGCGAAGAAAGCTATTAAGGAAAAGGATTTCGTCATTTTAGTTGAAGGCTACTTCGATCAAATAGCACTTTATAAAGAGGGCTTTAAGAATACAGTCGCCAATCAGGGAACAGCACTCACACCTAAACAAGCTAAGCTTTTACTAAAGTATTCTTCTAGTAAAAGTATTTATCTCTGCTTAGATAGTGATAAGGCTGGTGAATTAGCCAAGGAAAGGGCTTTTGAAGTTATCATGCAAATCGCAGCTGAACTGAATCCTGAAATCAAAGTCATAGATTTACAAACAGCTAAAGACCCTGATGATTTTATAAAACTCTTTGGCAGTAATAATTTTGAGCTTGAAATTAAAAATGCTAAATCGTTTATCGATTATAAAACAGATAAATTAATATCAGAATTTAAAAAAGAAGAATTTGGACCTAGAGAAAAAGCTAATTTCATTTCTAAAATGTCTCGTTTCCTGTATTTTATTAATAATAAAATTGAACTAAACGCTTATATACAGAAACTAGCTGCAAGACTGGATCTCAGTAGTAGTATTCTTGAAGAACAGATAAGAAAAGAATTTAAAAACCTTTCTAGAGAATTTGCAGTAACTGGAACTAATAACAGTAGTAATTCAGCTGCTTTTATTCACTCAAATAAGCCTACAGAAGCTAATACTAATCAGCCCTTCACGCCACGAATCCAAAATTCCAAGAAGCAGTCTTCGATCAACTTAGATCCATTAAGCAGATTTGATATAGAGCTTTTAGCTATTATGCTTGACGACAGAAGACTTCTAGAAGAGTTTATGGCAAATGAATATAGCTTAAATAAAGAAGAACATCAAATGATACTTTCAGCTTTAGTAGATGTAAGCTTTGAAAATCCCGATGATGACACGAATAGTAAATTTAAAAAACTTAAAAATCATGAATCACTTGAAGACCTTAAGTACTCTAGTGACTTAGCTGAGATAGCCATGGAATTAGAATCTGATAAAAAACAGTATTTAACCCGTTTTAATGAAATAATTTCAGTTTTAAGAAAACAAAAATCAGAAATTCTCAAACGTAAGTTAGATAAAGAATTACAGGAAGCAGAAAAAAATAAAGATGAAGAAAATACCCAAAGACTACTTAGAGAAATTCAGCAGCTCTTAAAAGAATCTTCCTAAGCAGCAACTGAGATAATAGCAGCTTTAGCTTGATCAACCAATTTAGCAAAAGCGATCTTATCATTAACAGCGATATCTGCAAGCATTTTTCTGTTGATAATTATATTAGCCTTAGCCAAACCATTAATAAACTGACTATAAGAAATACCTAGCTCTCTTGCAGCAGCATTAATCCTCTGAATCCAAAGTCCTCTGAAATCTCTTTTCTTAAGCTTTCTACCGATGTAAGCCTTCTTAAGACCTTTCATCATAGACTGCATAGCAGCAACGAAGATCTTACTTCTGCTACCAGCATAACCTTTGGTAAGTTTTAATACCTTCTTATGTTTTTTTCTATTTACATTACCTCTTGTGACTCTCATGACTTACCTCTTGAAAAATAAAATTCCTAAATTCTTTTACTTAAAACTATCTCGCGTACTTAGTATATGGGAACATAGACATAATTCTCTCCATTTGAGACTCATGTACTTCGCCCTCTGGCTTTCTTAGGCGTCTTTTATGCTTAGCAGACATACCTGTATTCAAATGGCTGATACCACCTTTCTTAAAAGTTAGCTTACCTGTGCCAGTTAACTTGAATCTTTTCTTTGCCGATTTATTAGTCTTACGCTTTGACATACTGAGAATAAAATCTTAACAAGTTTTATAGAGAAAAGTCAGATAATTTATATTAAAACAATATTTAGATCATATATATAATTTATTATGCTCATATCAACTCGGTACTACATAGATGTCTCAAGCAACAATCTCCTTTAAACACTATCTAGATCTGGATTCCACCATGAACGAAGCCAAAAGGCTTATCAAAGAGAGTTCTGAATATAAACCAGGCTCGATAATCTGTATAAGTGCTGATTTTCAATCACAGGGACGCGGTCAGCATGGTAAAAGCTGGGCCTCGCCACGTGGTGCTGGTCTCTATGTATCTTTAGTCAGCGATCTTAAAATTCCAGCAGAGAACTCATCGATATTAGCGACTGAACTCTGTATTAGATCATTAAAAGAAGGTCTAAAGCGAGTTTCGCAGCAGTCTTTAAAAGAAAGCACTGAAAAAGCAGCTATAGAGCCATCTCCAGAATTTAAACTAAAACCACTTAATGACATATACGTTAATAACTGCAAGCTAGCTGGGATACTTCTAGAAAGATTCTTTTTTAAAGATACTGAATACCATACAGTAGGCATAGGCATTAATCTTTACAAAAGTAGTTATCAGTTAAAAGAAAGTTCTCTTGATATACCGAAGGCAATGCCTATCAGCCTAGAGGAGATTACTAGCATTAACATCACTCAGAACTTAGCAAAATCCTTATTAAATGACTTATCTGAGAACTTTTCAAAATACTTTTATTTACCCACACAAGAATATTAATGTTTCATTTATAAAAAATACAAGAATTATTTTTAAAAGCATTTTATAATTTAAACTCGATCTGAGACGGGACATGGCTCAGCTTGGTAGAGCGCTTCGCTTGGGACGAAGAGGTCGCAGGTTCAAATCCTGCTGTCCCGACCATTTTTATTAATTAAAGCGAACTCAGGCAGCAAACGACAGTTCACCAAAGCGAATCTCTGGAGCAAAAAAATCACCCGAATTAGAGGGCTTTATCTCAGAGCCAATAAGCATAATATCTTTCAGCATCTGATAAAAATTACCCTTCACCGTCGTCTCTTTAAAGCTAAGCTGTTTAGCTCCGTCCTCTAAAACATAGCCAGCGACACCGAACGAGAAATCTCCCGAAATTAAATTAGCACCAGAATGAAGACCATCTAATCTTGTAACATAGAGCAGCCGTCCTTTATAAATCTCATCTTTAGAACTCAAACCAGCAGCAATTTCCGCTTGATGTAACTGCACATCTAAAGATGACTTAGGACTTCTTTTAGCATGGCCAGAGCTTTTAGTTCCAAAAAAATTAGCCGTATATGAATTATAGATACCATCAATAAAATATCCATTTTCAATAAGAGTACGATTAGCTGTAGCCACGCCCTCATCATCAATTAAAAGACGTCCCAGCCCATAAGCAGCTCTAGGTCTATCATAGGCACTAAGCAAAGGTGAGGCTATCAAAGAATTTCGCTGTTTCCATAATGGATTAAGCTCTTTACGAGCAGCTTCTGAAGAAAAAATCACACTAAAAGTATGAAACAGCTCTTCAAAAGTTTCAGGATTAAAAACCACGTCATAGCGTCCATTACTTAATGGCCCAGCCTCAAGCATAGCTAAACTTTCTTCGTAAACTTTTTTAGCCATTTCACGAGGATTAATTTCATCTACATTAGAATAGCTATAACTAATGTAATCAAAAGCCTGCTTATTTTCATGCTCAAGTAAACATGAACTAGTGGCCCTGACTTGCTTGCGCGATAGCTCAGAATTTACGCCTTTAGAATTTCTGATAAAAGTTCTTGCATTAGAAAATGCTAAACCATTATAGGGAACAGATTTTACTCGATCAGATAAACTAAAAACTTCATTTTCTAATTCTCTAGCTAAAGCTAATTTTTCTTCTATAGAGATATTTAATTCCTGATTAAATTCTGCATTATCATCTATTACATTAATAGTTTCTAGAGCTAAAAGTTGCTTAGGGTTAGGTGTGGAAAATTTAAGACTAAGCATAGCTTGCTCACAGACAGCTTTTAAAGATTCTGAATCTAAAGCTTCGGTATAGCTCATTCCCACTTTTCCATCTAAAAATAATCTCAGCCCAAGTACCTGATTCTGAGTAACTTTCTGCTCTAAAACTTTTCCTTTATCATGAGAATAAATTTCAGAATTAGAATCTTTCATCAGTATCTCATAATCATTCACGCCAAGCTGCTTACAATTAGTCGAAATTTCCTCTAAAACTAAATCTACTTTTCTGTCAGTCATTATGAAAGCTCCCCACCAACTAATATCTCATCAACCTTAAGAGGCGGCTGTCCTACAGTTACTGGAACAGAACCACTGACTGAACCACACATTCCTGCGGCAAGCTCTAACTCTTTACCCACCATGGAGATTCTCTGTAATATTTCAGGGCCAGTACCGATTAAAGTCGCTCCCTTAACGGGTCTAGTCAGTTTACCATTTTCGATTAAATAACCACTATTCACAGCGAAATTAAACTCACCAGTACCAGGGATCACACTACCACCACCAAGGCTCTCAGCGTAGAGACCATAATCTATAGAAGAAATTAATTCATCTCGAGAAAAATCACCTGGGCAAATAAAAGTATTACGCATACGTGAAGCTGGTGCATAACGATAGCTTTCACGTCTAGCAGAGGCACTCAGTGGATACTGAGTTTTTAAATGCCCGACATAATCAACTAGGAAATTTTTTAAAACCCCATTTAAAATTAAATCAGTACGCTTGGTTTGACGCCCCTCATCATCGATTCTGATGCTGCCCCACTTATCAGCGATAGTACCGTCATCTACAGCGGTAACAGCTGGATTTGCGATCTGCTGATTCATCTTATCCCAAAAAACACTAGAACGCCTTTGGACACTAGTAGTCTCTAAAAGATGCCCGCAGGCTTCATGAAAAATAACACCACCAAAAGCATTTTCTAAAATAACTGGCATTTTCCCAGCTGGGCAGGCTATCGCAGAAAGCTTTCTTAATGCTCTTGAAACGACTTTCTCTCCAAGACTCTCAGAATCTAACTGACGAATAAAATCCATATCCATAGTAGCTCCCGGAGCTTCATAAGCATCCTCTCTTAAATTACCGTCCTCAGCGATAGCCGTTACGCTGAGGCGAATATAATTACGAATATCAGAAATATTTAAACCTTCTGAATTATATATCTGCACTTCCTGCCTGCTTTGTGCGAGATTTAAATTTACCTGAATAAGCTTCTCACTCAAAGAACGCATCTGCCTGTCCATACTTAATAAAAATTCGATTTTTTCTTGCCAGTCCTCATTCTTTAAACCAGAACTTAAATCACTCCCCAAAAAGGTTTTAGTAAATGGCAACGCAAGCTTTTCTTTAGAGGGATTAGCAGTAGACCTAAGATTAGAAACTATTTTTAACAGCTCTAGCTCATCTAAAGTACTAGCTGTACCGTAATAAACTTCAGAACCATAAATCAGGCGTATACCTAAACCAAAATCTATACCAGAGTTAATCGAATCTAGCTGCTTAGAAGCCTGCTTAAAAGTTAAATGATTTTTTCTTTCTATAAAAATATCACAGAAATCAGCTCCCTGCCTCAACGCATGATTAATAAGATTCTCTGCGATTTTAGGATCTAAAAGAGGTTCCATAAGTCTTAATCATATTATAGAACGCATCCCCCCTCCATTAATTGCATTAAGTATGTAATTCTCTTTAACTATGGCAGTAAACTTGAAACTGTATTCGGATTTGCATTACTCTGCACGCCTAAATTCCCAATAAACTTAGAAGCATCAAAATATTTTTTTTGCAATTGATCCGCTCTCTTATATTCATTCCCTACCCTAGAAAGAGCTGAATTAAAAATAACCTCCATTCTAGTCATATTGTCGGCGATAGTATTAATGTTATAGACAGTGTTGCTATTAACAAGTCCTGTAACATTGCCGAGTGAAGCATTAGTCAAAGAAACCGATAACTGATCTAATGAAGCCAATGAAGCATTTCCCATGGAACCCGTACGTACGGTATCGGTGTTTAAATTAATAGAAGTACCAGAGGGTTTAATACTTGAAAGGAAATCATATTCACGAGCCACACCAATATAACTATTAAAAGCTGGATCCGAAGCGAATAATTTTGGACCAGCTAAATCTGATCCAGCAAAATCCGTAGACTTCGCCACAAGATCAAAAGAGTTAGCATCAAAAAGATAAGTAGCACCAGTATTAGTACCCGCAGTATCATCTCCGTGAGCTCCTACTAGTACATAGCCACCAGTGAGTTTAACCGTTGAACCGAATCTATCACGATCATTCAAAGTCACATCGCCACTAAATTCGTGCAGCAATGTTCCGAAATTTGATGTGGAAATATCATATAGATAAGCTTTTCCTGTATAAGCAGTGCCACCTAAACCATAGAACATGCCTCCCTCAAGACCACTAGCACCTACTAATAATTTATCTCCAAAAACAGAAAAATCAGAACCATAAAACTGTCCAGCGAAGCTACTCGGCGGATCTATATACGACATGCCACCAGTATTTCTATCCAGAACGAACATCCTGCCACTACCATCATTTTTATAAATCTGAGACCCTACTATGTAATTATCATTAACTTCAAAAGTTCCAAGAGTGTCACCAAAACCAAAAGTATTAGGTAAATTGTCGTACTTTTTCACGAAACTACCATCAAGATTAAATTCCCAAATAGCACCTGTACGATTATTAGCAGGATCATCATGCCAACCACCAACAACAAATACTTTATCGCCTTGTATTTGCACACTGCTCCCAAAACCAGAGGGTCTAGTACCACCATTAAACTGCTCTCCCTTAATATCAGAATGCGTAAATGTAGTTAATAAACCACCAGTAGTAGGGTTATTAAGGTCAGTTAAATCAAACATATAAGCTTCTCCACCGAAAAAATCGTCTTGAACATTAGCATTTACCTGTGCTGGATTCGCTCCTACAATTAACTTATCTCCTTGCACAGATACCGAGGAACCGAACTGTTGATTCAATACATCTTTACGCACTGGATCAATTTGCTTTATAAGTGCTCTAGTCTGAGAATCATATACAAAAACAGCTCCATCAGCAGTAGAGTTAGCTACATTCGTACCATTCTGTATATAAGCATTATTTGGATCTTCTCTATATCTTGCAGTAGCTACTATATATTTATCATCCGCATACTTAACCTCATATTGATCCCAGGCTGCACCACCTACATTATTAAAAGTCTGAACTAAGGCTGGAGTAATCGTCCTAGAAGCCGTTCCAGGAGTAAAATCAAGCTTTAAATTATTAGACGGATTCAATCCCGTCATCATAGATTCTTTGAAATTACCATCAAAAAGAAGTTTATCTCCGTATTTAGCATTTGCGGTTATGCCATTAATTTCAGCGACTAAAGAATTAATTTCATCTTGAGCATCATCTAAAGCTGAACCCACGATAGTACCATTACTAGCATCGCCTATTATTTTCTTAATTCGATCGACATTAGATTTAACTTGATCAAAACTACTCTTCGAATCTTGCAGTTTACTTAAAGATTCAGCCAATCCATCTTTAACATGACCCATGCCTTGAGCTTTATAAGCATAAGAATCTGCACCAATAGTCCTAGTAATGGACTGCTCTTTCGTTCCACCTTCTAATTTGTCTTTATTTCTATTAAAAAAATTACTATTCACAGCCTCAAAAGCAGCTTCTACCGATGAAGCCCTTAAATAAAAAGGATTAGAACCAGAACTAGGTATACCCATTTATCCCCCGATAATTAGTAGATTACTAAGTCATTATTCCACTTTTATTCGTGTTTTAAACTATCATGCCGTGACGCATGGTATTTTCCGTAATAGTTTTTTCTTCTAAAAACTGTAATAGATAATTTGAGCCACCTGCTTTATAGCCAATACTAGAAAGTTTAGTACCCCCAAAAGCCTGCCTGCTAACTATCGCCCCGGTGCAAGCTTGATTTATATATAAATTACCTACCTTAAAATGCTCCTTAGCATAATCAATATTTTTAGGACTTCTTGAGAAAACAGCTCCAGTAAGACCATATTTAGAATCATTCGCTAGGTCAACGGCAGAATTAAAATCATCTACCACAAACAAGCATAAAATCGGTGCGAAGATTTCATCTTGAGCCAAAGCACTGCGCGGAGAAACATTTTCAACAATTACTGGAGCAGCTTTAAAAGAGTCTTTATCCACTGAGCAATTCCCAATCACAATGGAGGCCTCTCGTTTAGCTAAATTAAAGTATGCTTCAAATTTTTTAAAAGCCTTTTCATTAATCAAGGAAGTCATATCAGACTCAGCTAAATAAGCAGGTCCTATATTAATCGCTCCCACCGCAGCTACTAATCTCTCTTTAACTTTTCCATAGATACTACTAACTAAAATTAATCTTGAACAAGCCGAACACTTCTGACCTGAAAAAGAAAATGCAGATTTTAAAACAGCTGGAATTAACTGATCAAGATCAGCAGTTTCATCTGCAACAATAGCGTTTTTACCACCCATCTCAGCGATTAATTTTTTCTTTAAATGAGGATGCTCATTTAAACTCTTATTAATCTGCATACCTGTTTCACAAGACCCCGTAAAAGTAATAAGATTAATATCTTTATGGCGAGCAAGTTCCGCACCTATTTCACTTCCCGAACCTAATAGCAACTGAGTCACAGATTCAGCGTATTTAGTATCTTTAAAAGGAAAAGAATCACGAATAATCTTATTTAAATCGGTAACGAGTTTATATGCGATAGCTGGTGCTTCCTCAGAAGGCTTAATAATAACTGTATTCCCAGCAAGTAAAGCAGCTGAAGTCATCCCAAGTAATATAGCTAAAGGGAAATTCCAAGGAGAAATCACAGCAGTTACTCCTAAAGCCTTATAGACATTACTATTAGCTTCACCAGGTAGCGATCTTAATTTATTCTCCGCAAATAAGCTCTCTGCCTGCTCTGCATAATAATATATAAAATCAATAGCCTCTGATAATTCAGCATTAGCCTCATTCCAAGTCTTAGCCACCTCTAAAATCAGGAGAGCTGCATAATCTTGTCGCTTTCGCTCCAAAAGCCTTGCAAAAGCTTTCATAATATTAATTCTTCTCTGCGCAGGTAAATGTGACCACCACATAAAAGCTTGTTTAGAACTATTAACCGCAAAATTCACATCACTAGTCTCAGCAGCATGAGCATAAGCCACTACTTGACTTTTCTGAGAAGGATTAATCGAGGTGAAAGTCTTTCTTAAAAGAACATCCTTGCCATTTATAATCGAGTAGACCTCTAATGGACGCTGATTAATCTGCTTCATAAGTTGCTCAACAGCAAACTGCATTTCAAAACGTGTTCTAATTTTAGAAAAATCTAAAAGCGGCGAATTCGTAAACTCTTTGCTACCATAGTCATCAAACTTAGTTGATAAAACATTATTTAATGCTGGCTTTTGAATAAGCTTGTCTAAATTATCATCACTGAAACTCTGAAATAAGAATGAATCATTTGCAGTATTCTCTAAAAGCCTTCTAACTAAATACGCCATGCCTTCTACTAAATCACCACACGGAAGATAAACTCTCACGCCATAAGAACGCTCACTCAAGAATAATTTCATATGATCTAGCATTCCATAAAGGAACTGAAACTCATATCTATCTTTATCTACTTTATATAGCTTCGCAAGCTCCATTGTTAGAGCAATAGAGCGAATATTATGACTAGCTATCGCAGGGAAAATATATTTATGATTTTTAAAAAGTAATTCCAGTAAGTCTTCATAGTTCTTATCAGTCTCTACCTTTCTTTCATAAACGGGAACATTCCAATTATTCTGAATTGCAACTGCTCTTTCATAGTCCCAATAAGCACCTTTAACCAATCTGATTTTTAAAGAAACTTTTCTCTTTTGCGAAAACTCTATAAAAGAAATCAAATCGCTTCTACTTTCCTTTAAATACGCTTGTATAACGACTCCTGCACCAGACCAGTTTTTAAATTCTTCAGTCAATAAAAGTTCTTTTACCGTATCGAAAAATAATGTTTTAGTATCGTAATGCTCACTATCTATAGTTATTTCAGAGCCATTATCCAAAGCAGCGCGGAAAATTTTTGCTAAATTATCTTTTAACGTTTTCTTGTTTAGCTCATAGGCACTAGCTTTCATCTGCGAGCAGAGACTTGATAATTTAACAGATAAAGCAATACCCGGCTTGGTTTCAAGTAAGTCTAAGTATGTTTGCAAATATTTTTCTGACTCTTCTTGACTAATAGCAAGCTCGCCTAAAATATCTAAAGTACAATCCAATCCAGAAAGGCTAAGCTCCTCTATTTTCTTAGATAATTTCTGCTCATCATTATCAACAATAAAATTCTTAGCGAGAGACTTAACACCGAATCTAGTAAAACGATCTACCAGAGAAGCTCCTAGCGGAAAGCGAGTCCCGATATAAACTAAATCACCAAGAAATAAATCCTCTTCCCTCATGTATTCCAAGAGATACTTAGCTACCATTTCAGGTGTCTTCAAACTTGGATATAAATCAACAAACTTAAATAACTGTTTTTGCAAGCGTGGGTTTTTAGAAGAAAATATAAGAACCTGCTGACTCCACCAAGATAAATCCAAGAGCTTGATTTTCTTAAGCTCTTCCTTATGAAATTCTAATAATTCTTTAGCTTTTAAATAAACTGGGTCCAAGTCCACAACTGTATTATAAGCTGACTATGCTATCAAATCAACCAGCATACCCTCAACTAAATCCAAAGATGCTGCAACCTTTAGCTCGCCTGATTGATCTTTAAAATAATCTTTCGCTATTTGATCCAATTCTTCATCTACGATTTTAATTCTTTCAAAAAAACCATCTTCCGAATTTTCCCCTTCATAAGCCTTATCCTTAATATCTGTTAGAAAAGAATGTACAGCTGTCAGATAATCAGTCATAACTCCTGGTGTGAAATATTTTTTTACCGCCCCGCCTAATTTTTTAATGTCAGCAAGCTGATTTCTAAAATCATCAGTTTTTAAATTTTTTAATTTATCTGCATTTAATTGATGAGCAATAAATCCTTCAAAATTCACTTGTTGGGTATTGTTAATTAACTCAGTATTAACAGATTTAGCATTAACTTTAGAATTACTAGGGGTAACTAATTTATCCGCTAAATTACCAAGGCCAGCCCTAATGCCTAAATCATTTCCCGTATTGGTAGAGCTCAGCGCATTCAAGACCATCACTTAAAATATCCCCCAAACTAACTAAAATTTACTAGATAAAACAGACTATATTTTGCTATTATCTATAAGTTCAGGAAATCAAGACATGGCTACAGAACTTAAAATTGAAAAGCGTAAAGAAAATAGTAAACCAAGAGCTCTTAGGAGAGAAGGCTTAATTCCAGCTACGATTTACGGGCCAGAATTAGAGAGTGCTATTGACATCCAAGTAAACGGTAAGGATTTTAAAAAAGTAAGTTTTAAAGACTATAAACATTTAATCGAACTTAAAGATGATGAAACTTTATATGAAACTCTAATTCGTAATATACAGAAAGATTTCGTCACTGGCGAAATCTTAAATATTGAATTTTATAAAGTTAAGAGTGGTAATAAGCTTAATACGAAAGTAGCCTTAAGATTTGTCGGTGATTCACCAGCAGCTAAAATGGGCTGTGACATAGTAACTCAGTTCACTGAAATGAACGTTAGATGCTTACCAAGAGACATTCCAGAGGATTTCGAAGTAGATATTTCTGTTTTAAAAAAACCTGCGGATATGATCAATTTTGGTGATCTAAATTTAGGTGATAAATTAGAACTTTTAGATCCTAGCGGTGAAATTATTGTTAAAGTTGTAGCGAAAAGAGGAGCTATAACTGAGAGTGCTGCTGAAGCCCAAAAATAATCAAGGGGCGAGTAGCGGAACTCCAATTTCTGCGAAGTACATGATCCTCATGTACTTCGAGTACACTGCGGTCATTCGTCCCTCCTCAGTCTTGAACTTGTTCGCTCGGCTACACGCCCATCATAGAGCTGCGTTTTGGATGTTTATTTCTAAGCTTGCTATTAGTGTAGATTTTCTTCAAGAAAACTCAGTGAAATTTTAAAATCTTCAGGCAGATCTATTTCGAATTTAAGTCTTTCCTCTGTAATAGGATGAGTAAACTCTAACTTATATGAATGCAAAAGCGGTCTATATGCTTTTAGTTTATTTTTCTCTATACCGTAAACAGCATCACCGATAATGGGATGTTTTATATAATTCATATGAACACGAATTTGATGAGTTCTACCTGTATCTAACTTACATTCAAGCAGTGTAAAAGGATCTTGGGAAGCTTTATATCTATATCTTTTTAATAGCTGCCAGTTAGTTTTCGCATACCTAGCGTGTTCTAGCGTTTCAAAAGTACGCATGCGTTTTCTATCGTTAGGATCACGCCCAATAGGTTTAATCACTGAGCCGCTAGTTTCTTTTAAGTTTCCTAAAACTAAAGCCTGATAATATCTTTCTACTTCCCGACTCTTAATCTGTTCTGCTAAGCGCCTGTGGGCTAAATCATTTTTACAAGCAAGCATCAAGCCAGTGGTATCTTTATCAAGACGGTGTACTATACCAGGTCTTAAAACACCATTAATTTGGGATAGACTATCCTTACAGTGATACAAAAGAGCATTTACTAAAGTACCATTCACAGTATTAGCAGAGGGATGCACCACTAAACCAGCCTGCTTATTTAAAACTAAAAGATACTCATCTTCAAAGATAATATCCAAAGGAATAGCCTCTGGCAATATATCTAAAATCCTTGGCGGTGGCAGATTGATAGATATCGCATCGCTGTTCTTAACTTTATGAGAAGCCTTTACAGACTTAGCGTTCAGTAAAATTTCCCCACCCTCAATCAAAGTCCCAATAAAGGATCTAGTTAAATTGAGAGATTCCAGCCCCGCTAAATAAACATCAAGCCTAACAGCTGCAGGTAATTCTGAAACTATTATATTTATCTGATTATCAAGACTGTTAGACATCCGCTAGCAAGCTGATTCTAGCATTTCATATCAATCCAGCACTAACAAATCTTCACTTCACGAAAAGCATGATTATCTCAATACTAAAATTTTTAAAAATTACTTAGATCCTAATACACTTTCTAGATCAGAAATTAAATTATCAAAAGCCAAATATGCCGTCGAACTTTCCTCGTAATTCTGAGAATGCCTTATGGAATCATATCCAGCAGAAGTAAGCATAGCGTTTAAGGACACATCTCGCTTAAACTTACTCATATCCCTTAGAGCTTTTAACTCACTGCGCCTAGCCAACGCCTCATCTTTATTTTCACTACGAACAGCTTCACTAAAAAAATTAATTAATCTGTCCCTCTGCTCTGGAGATAAGTCTTCTCTAAAATCCTCAATATTTATAAATCCGAACTCGCCAGACTCCGAATCAGAAGGAATTCCTTGATATTGATTTATAGTAGAATTGTTGACATAAACCATAAGAAAACAGCTCTTGAGACTGTTTTCAAACTGCAATTTCTGCGTTTAAAAACAATCTCACCTTAGGCTTAAAGGTATCAAAAGAAAATAAAGGTTAAGTTAAGAAAAAACCACCAGATTATAAATAAATCAAGAAAAACTATTGAGCGACTTTTTTCTTTGCGTATTTCTTAGTAAATGTATCTATTCTACCGGCAGCATCTATAATCTTATTAGTACCTGCGTAAAAAGGGTGACAGTTACTACAAACTTCAACTCTTAGAGATGGTTCAGTAGACTCCACTAAAAACTCAGCACCACAGGTACAAGTAGCAACGATAACATGGGTCTCTGGGTGTATGTTTTGCTTCATAGGACTTTAGATTTTAACACGCAAATATACTAAACTCAATTAGTTTTATTTTTCATTAAGGAAGTTCTTGGCTAAAGATTTATATTTCTCGACCTGCTGTAAAAGCTTTTTATTTAAGTTTATAGAAGCTTCTGCTTCTTTATAAAGCTGATCCAACTCTAGCTCAAGATCTTTTATGCGATTGTGATTCTTCTCATTTTCAAACTGTAAATTCTTAACTGAAATTTCAAGAAACTCAATATTTCTTGAATGTTTTGCAAAGCTTGGATCATCTTTAAGCTCTGTAATAAATCTAGTCGTGTCTTCATAAGAAGAAGAAAAGAGGCCAGAAAAACCGCTTAAGTCATCAAAATCATCACCAATTTTCACTATTTCAGAATCTTAACAAATTTAAGCTAGTAGTTTTCTTGCTAAATATTAAGAGATCAATTAAAATTTCTGAGTATGACTCTTGAAGATCACAACACCAGCCAGCTTTATTTATCCAATGAAGCCCAAGAAAGTAAAGAAATATTCTCAAGCCTTTTGGGGGATATTAAATCGGAGCTTAAAGTTTTAGCGGAAAAACAGGAACATAAAGTTTCTCCAGAATTTAGTGCCTTAATGGATGGCTATGTTATCAAAGCCAATGAGAGTGAGACGTTAAGAGTTAAATATCAACATGTGGAAAATCACTATGAAGAACTTAAACTAGAACTAAAAACACAGAAAGCACAAAATCGCCAACTCGGCTCTGACCTTGATTCAGTGCGTGAAGCTTTGAAACTGTCTGAATTAGAGCTATCTAAATTCAAAAGAGATTTCGATCACACTAAGCAAGACTTTCAAGATAAATCCGATTCTTTGCAAAATGAGAAAGAAGCTTTACTCAGGAAAATAAAAGATTTAATGACTTGGAAAGAGACTACTGAGCAGCTTTGTAATGATATGAAGGCTGAGCTTGTTGAATATAATCACAAAATTAAGCAACTTCAACAAGAAAATTTAATCGAAAAACAGACAGCTGAAAGAAGCCTCAGGGAAGACCAAAAAATCATTCAAGAACTCAAAGAGCAGCTTGAACTCAGAGAAAGAGAAGCTAGTTACAAAAACGCTCTTATCGAACAGCTTGTTAGACAGACTGCTCAAGCTAACGGTCATAGCTCAATCAACGATATCAATAGTGTTTTAAAAGGGATGGGTAATTCCCCGTCCGCAAGTGCCAATTCAGAAAGCACTTATGGTAATAGTGCTGACGATGACGAGACTGCTAAGAAATTCAAATGGGGAGCTTTCAGGCTTTAAATACTTAGCCTGCAAATGCTAGTCTATCCTCCAGAAGGACATGAAACTGATAGCAAGAGAATTTTCGTACTTGGCTCTGCTAACTCATCTTGCCTAATAAATGATTCTAATATTAGGCTTGAGCGGAATGGTAATTTCTGTAAATTAATCCAACTTAAGCTTGGTGAAAATAAAATACAAATCAATATCGACGGAAAATCCTTTACTCGTACTATTTATGCTATTCCTAATGCTAATAACAATCCAAACCCTATAGCTTATGCTCGTCCTTACCAAGCCTTCAACACAGCAAATTCAGAATACAAGAATCATAAAACTATAAAACCCTCTACTCAAGGAGCTATTAACAAACTCGCAAGTTCGAAAAATATTCTACGGAGCATTTTAGTAAGTAATAGTGATATATCCATTCCATTAAATTCACTCCCAGACTACACACTAGAAAAAATTAATGCTTACCACTATAAATTGGATTTAGGTATCATCGAACAAGATTTAGATTGGATTCACTATTCAGATTTAAATCCTGAAATAAAAATAGAAAAAATCTCAGATACTATCTTCGATATTAAATTTCAAAAGCCCGTAATAAATCATAAAATTAAATTCAAGAATCAAGTACTTAATATCTCATTCACCTTTAAGGAAGTATCTCTTAGGAATCTTTTAGTTTGCATAGATCCTGGCCACGGCGGTTCTCAATTTGGAGCTATCTCCCCGAAAGGCATATTTGAAAAAGATTTAAATTTAAGCCTAGCAATAAAACTTGCAAGTGAATTAAATCAAAGAGGTATAAAAACTATACTTACCAGAGATAATGATGCTGAGCTGAGTTTAAGTGAACGCATAAAAATCTCCAAAAAAAATAAATGTGGTTTATTTATTTCCTTGCATCATAATGCCCTACCAGACGCTAGGGATCCAAATAAAGAGAGTGGGTTTTCCTGTCATTATTTTCATGAGCATAGTTTCGATCTCGCTAATTTTATCTCTCTTAAACTTAAAGCCTCATCTAAACAAGATTTCGCCGGAATTTATAAACAAAACCTTCACGTACTTAGAGAAAACCCTGACACCCTAAGTGTTTTAATCGAGCTTGGATATCTTATCCATCCACTAGAATCAGACTTACTTTGCAAAAAAAGCTTTCAAACTAAAACTGCTCGAATATTAGCGAAGGCTTTATTGGAATTCGGTAGAAGCTAAAGCTTTCTTCATGAATCATCAATTAACGCTTTAAAAACATAAAATCTTCACTATTAAATAAAAAAACGTTTAAGTCACTAGCGTATTGTAAAATAGTAATAATATATCATGTCAGCTTATTTCGATGCACTAATCATCGGTTCAGGTATTGCAGGGCTTAATCTTGCAAGGAAGCTTGCACAAGCAGGGCAGACAGTTTTTGTATGCTCAAAAGAAGCAGTAACAGAGGGTTCTAGTAAATATGCACAAGGTGGCGTAGCTGTAGTTAGTCCATGGAATCCAGAAGATAAACTTGAAAGTCATATTCAAGACACTTTAAGTGCTGGAAAAGGTCTGTGTGATTCTAAAATAGTGGAAGCTGTTCTAAGCAATGCTTGGGAGCGAGTAGAAGAATTTATTGGTTTAGGAGTTAAATTCGATAAAGATTTCTATTTAGAAGGATCTCACAGCTTTAAAAGGGTTTTACATGTAGCTGATGCTACTGGCAGAGCGTTATTAAAGCCTTTATTAGATAATGTCTCTTGTAATCTTAATATAGCGATTTCCCAAGGAACTGAAGCTATTTCACTTTTAAAAAACGGTGATGAAGTAGTCGGCGCTAGGCTAAAGACTATTTCCGGAGAACTTTTCGACATAAACGCAGCTCAAACCATTTTAGCCACTGGTGGCTTTGCCTCTCTATATAAAGATCACACTACACCTCGTATTTTAACCGGAGATGGTCTTGCGCTAGCTTACTCTGCCGGAGCAGCCCTGGAGAACTTAGAGTTTATACAGTTCCATCCGACTGTTTTCTTTAATGGCTCTAAGCCATTTTTAATTTCAGAAGTCGTAAGAGGAGCTGGGGCTGTACTTAAAAACATCTTTAAACAGAGCTTTATGGAAGCCTATGACATTAAAGCTGAACTTGCAACAAGAGATATAGTCAGTAGGGCAATAGCCGAAGAAATGAAAAAGACTGAAGCTGATTATGTATATTTAGACATGACTTGCTGGTCTAAAAAAGATTTAGAAGAAAAATTCCCGAATATCTACCATCACTGTGAAATAAGTGGTTATGATCTTAGCGAAGATCTTCTACCCGTACGGCCAGCAGCCCACTACTGTATCGGAGGCATCAAGACTGATATGCATGGCAGAACTAATGTAAAAGGCCTTTATGCTATTGGCGAATGTGCCTATACTGGCTTACATGGAGCTAATCGACTAGCGAGTAATTCATTACTTGAATGCATAGTAATGCCTGAATTTTTAGCCAATTCCATTCTAGGTACCGAATTCACTCAATCTAATAAGCCAGGGGAACCCTGCGAAGACATAAATGCTGCGCTAAGCTATTGTGAAATCAATGCTGAACAAGAAAACCTGAAAAACATTCAAAACATTATGGCCAAAGGCCTTGGTATAGAAAGAAATGCAGGTGAATTAAAAAGCTGCTTGAATGATCTAAAACACTGCACTGAAGCGAGTAAAGCAAGAGTAGTCGCAGAATTAGCCTTCGAATCTGCTCTTAAGCGTGAAGAAAGTAGAGGCTGTCATTTTCGCAGTGATTTTCCTAAAGCTAATTCAAAATATATAAACAATACCCTAATTCAGAAATCATTAAGAACTCATTAATTATCTATTAGTTCACGCTAGAATGTAACCCAGAGATTATGCATTCAAATGCCTTTACTAAAGTGAAAACCAGAATAGCACCTAGCCCAACAGGTAACCTTCACTTAGGTACCGTCAGAACAGCTCTCTATAATGTACTTTTCGCTAAAAAACACCAAGGTGAGTTTTTCTTTAGACTAGAAGATACTGATAGACAAAGAAGCGAAGAACAGTTTACTCAAGAAATATTAGAAGGGTTTAAATGGTTAAATATCTCTTGGGATACGCCAGAAGGGCACGTAGCCGAACGAACACACGCCCCAGAAACTCTCGTAGGTTTAGGTGAAGATGGGATAGTCAGACAATCCCTCAGAGAAGCCGTGCATAGCAGTTATATAGAAAGATTAATTAATGAAGGTAAAGCTTATAGATGTTTTGCGACAGTAGAAGAATTAGAGGCTATGCGTGAAGCTCAGAAAGCTCGTAAAGAGATAGAAAAATATGATAATCGCTCAAGAGCTATTTCCAAAGATGATGCAGAAAAATTAATTGGAGAAGGTAAACCCTATGTAGTAAGACTTAATCTAGGTGAAGATCACATTATCACTTGGCTGGATTTAATCAGAGGTGAAGTATCCATTAATACTAAAGACCTTGGCGGAGACCCAGTTATTCAGAAATCTACAGGGCAGGTTCTCTATAATTTTGCAGTAGTGATAGATGATTATGAAATGCAGATTTCACACATTCTGAGAGGAGAAGATCATATAAGTAATACCGCCAAACAGATCGCTATTTATGAAGCTTTAGGTTTTCCGATTCCCGAGTTCGGGCACCTACCTTTAATTTTCACGAAGGATAAACAGAAACTTTCCAAACGTAAGCATGGTGATATCGCTTCGGTTAACACTTATAAAACTCAAGGCTATTTAGCTAAGGCATTAGTTAATTACCTTTTAGGTACTAGTTATAATTCAGCTAAGTATGGTGAAATATTTACCATCGCTGAAGCTGCTGAAGATTTTCAGATAGCTAGCGTTAGTAAAAGCCCAGCTATCTATGATATTCAAAAATTAAATTGGTACAACCGTGACTACATAAGTAAACTAAACTACCAAGAAATATTAACTTATGTTTCGAGATTTTCAAGATTCGATTTAGAGAATAACTCTCTATTCAACCCATCTCAAATCCAATTAATAATTGAATCTATTAAAGAAAGTCTTGACAAATTCGAACAAATAGATGAACACATTAACTATTTTTTTGAAGATTTTAAACTTGATGACAGTGAACTAGTTAAGATCATCGATGAAGGTAAAGAAGTTATTCTAGAATTTATATCTCTTATCGGAAGTGGTTCTCTAGATTTTACTGATCAAAACTCAATTAAAAATGGTATTAATTCTATTGGTGAGAAATTAAACATGAAAGGTAAGAAACTGTTTTTCCCAATTCGTGTAGCCATTAGTGCTAAAACTAGTGGGCCTGAGCTAGGGTTTATTGCAGTACTTTTAGGTAAAGAGAAAATTATCGAAAGATTAAATTCAGCTTTATTGAAAACCTCTCACAGACACTGATATGAATAATAAAAAATATAACGTAGCGATACTAGGAGCCACAGGTAATGTTGGGAGGCTTCTGTTAGATATTTTAATTAAAAGAGATTTCCCTTTTAATGAGCTCAAATTATTAGCTAGCGAAAGATCAGCTGGAACAGTCATTCAAGGCCGCAATGGCATAGATTACACTGTTGAAGTCGTTCATTCTAATTCTTTTACTGGAATCGACATAGTACTTGCATCCGCGGGATCTTCTATTAGCAAGCAATTTTCAGAAGATATAGTGAAGGCTGGTGCTGTTTTAATCGACAACTCCAGTGCCTTTAGAATGGATGAAAATGTACCACTCGTAGTACCAGAAGTGAATCCTGAAGCTTTAAAACTGCATCAAGGAATTATCGCAAATCCTAATTGTTCCACAGCCCCACTCGTCTGTGTCTTAAAACCACTACAGGATTACTACGGCATAGAAAGAGTAGTAGTAAGCACTTACCAGAGCATCTCTGGCGCTGGAAAAGCAGCCATGGAAGAGTTAATAGAGACTACACAGAAGGCTATTAATAAAGAACCTTTTGAAAATATAACTATCAATCAAAAACTTGCCTTTAATTTAATTCCTCAAATAGATGTTTTTTTAGATAACGGTTACACCAAAGAAGAAATGAAAGTAATCCTAGAGAGTAGAAAAATCCTAGAATTACCAGAACTTAAAATCACTTGCACAGCAGTCAGAGTCCCCGTTTTAATATGCCACAGCGAAAGCATTAATATAGAACTCAAGAAAAGCTCTGACATAAAGGAGTTTAAAGAAGTTATTTCTAAAAACCCTAATATAAAAGTCATTGACAGTCCTGATGAGAAAATTTATCCTATGCCGATATTAGCTCAGGGGAAAGATTCTACTTTTGTCGGTAGGATTAGAAAAGACGAAAGTAGAGAAAATACTTTTAATATTTGGTTAGTCTCTGATAATTTACGTAAGGGGGCTGCCTTAAATACAGTACAAATCGCAGAATCCATGATAAAACAAGGTATAATATAGAAATTCAGGTTTTATAAAGTAGACTTAAGTTAATGATTAATTTCGGCTCACTAATTACAGCAATGGTAACTCCCTTTAAGGAAGATGATATTAATCGCATAGATTATATCGCTGCTGAAAATATAATCACACACTTAGTAAAAACTGGTACTGATTCGATAATCATCTCTGGTACTACTGGTGAAAGACCGACGCTCACCCATCAAGAAGAAGAAGATTTTCTTGATTTCACTTTAAAAAAAGTAAAAGAACTTGATCAGGGCACTAAGGTTATATTCGGAGCTGGTTCTAACTGTACTAAAACAGCGGTTCATTCTGCGAAACGAGCTAAAGAACTTGGTGCAGACGGTATATTACTCGTAGTACCTTATTACAATAAGCCTAACCAAGAAGGACTTATTAAACATTTTAATGAAATATCTTCTAGCACAGACTTACCCATTATTCTCTATAATGTCCCAGCAAGATCAGTAGTGAGCCTCACCGCAGAATCAATTATCGAATTGGTTTCTAGTAATCCTAATATCATTGCACTGAAAGAAGCTAGCAGTAATTTTGATTTAATCAGTACTGTAAGACAGAAATTCTCTTCTAACGCCTTAAAAATTTATTCAGGTGAAGATACTTTAATTTTACCCATGATGAGCATCGGCGCAGATGGCATTATATCGGTATGTTCACACGTAGTGGGGAGACAGATGAAAGATATGATACTCGCTTTCCAAAGCGGGAATAATGAACTAGCTAAGCGAATTCATTTAAGAATTTTCCCTGTCATGAA
Organism: Candidatus Caenarcanales bacterium; assembly: GCA_947459525.1. Taxonomy (GTDB): domain Bacteria; phylum Cyanobacteriota; class Vampirovibrionia; order LMEP-6097; family LMEP-6097; genus LMEP-6097. The sequence continues at coordinate 6,719 of CANHDW010000008.1, read as the reverse complement.
AGCGATATTCTCAGATACTAATCCGATTGGTATTAAAGCTGCATTAGCTGGCATGGAACTGTGTTCAGCAGAGTTAAGAAGCCCGATGGTTTCTTTACCGAAAGAAAAACAGCTTGAGTATAGTAAATTAATTAAAGAAGTTTTAGAAGTAGCAGAGGCAGATTTAGTCTGAGTAAAATAACCAACCAAACAAGAAGAATTCTTAAATCTAGCAACGGTGAAATCAAAACCGTTACTAAGACGATTAAGCACGACTCTAGTCAAATAACTTATGATCCAAGCAAAAAAGTAAAAGTAATTGCCCTTGGTGGTTTATTTGAAATCGGAAAAAATACTTGGATATTTGAATGTGGTGACGATATTATGCTTGTCGATGCTGGACTCGCCTTCCCGACAGCAAGCATGATAGGAGTAGATATAGTACTTCCTAAAATTAATTATTTAGTTGCGAACAAAGATCGCATCAGAGGCATGATAGTGACCCATGGTCATGAAGATCATATTGGCGGTATAGTGCCGATGCTCAGGGAAATTAATATTCCGATTATTTATGCACCAGGACTAGCTTATGCTTTAATTCAAAGTAAACTCAAAGAAGCGAATGTATTACACCAAAAGATGGTCTGGACTAAAGCTAGAGATCGAGTACAGATTGGTCAACATTTTTCAGTTCAATATATAAGAAATAATCATAGTATTGCAGATAGCTACTGCCTAATCATCGATACACCAGCAGGCAGAATCGTACATAGTGGTGATTTTAAATTCGACCATAGCCCAGTAGAGAACCAGTATTTCGACATTCGCAGCTTAGCTGCTGCTGGAGAATCTGGTGTAGACCTGCTTATAAGCGACAGCACTAATGCAGAACGAGCTGGCTATACACCATCAGAAAAAGCTGTTATACCTAAGCTTAAAGAAATGATCTTTAATTCTAAAAAGAAATTATTTATCACTACCTTTGCTAGCCAAGTAAGTCGTGTGAAAATCGTCTTACAGCTTGCTCTGCAAGCTAATAAAAAAGTAACCATATTTGGTAGATCGATGGTTAATTTAGCGAATATCTCTAAGGAACTGGGTTTCATCTCCATACCTGATAATTTTATAATCAAACAAGAAGAAGTTAATAAAATCCCTCCAGAGGATCTCGTTATCTTAACGACAGGCAGTCAGGGAGAGCAGTTCGCAGCCCTGTCTCGTATCGCCCGTAACGAACATAAATACGTGAAAATACAGGCTGGAGATCAAGTACTGATCAGTGCTTCACCTATACCAGGAAATGAAAAATCAGTTAATCATCTAATAGACAGTTTATTTGCTCGTGGTGCTGATGTTATTTATGGATTAGGTCAAACTATTCACGTCTCTGGGCACGCTAGTCAAGAAGAGCAGAAAATGCTTTTAAATCTCTGTAAACCAGTTAACTTTATGCCTTGTCACGGTGAATATCGAATGCTGCTTAAGCATGGGGAAACGGGGATGAAATGTGGAGTCAATCCAGACAATATCTTCGTACTTGATAATGGCGACATTCTTGAAATGCAGGATGGTAAATGTTCTATTAATGAGAGAGTTGACTCTGGTATAGTTCTGGTCGATAACGACAATGTCGGCAGGCTGGATGAGGACATAATCCTAGAAAGAAAAATGATATTAAGTGATGGTTTTATATTAATCGTCGTTAACATTAACGCTTACGGACAGTATAGTGCTGAGCCTAAATTAAACACTAAAGGTATATTACTGCCACTAGGTTTTGACGAAAAGAGCTTTAAAAAAGAACTGATCAGCTTAACTCACGAAGCACTTGAAAGCATTGTACAGAAAGAGAAGCCTGTCTCCATCGAGAATTTAGATAAATTTTCCCTGCAACTACAGAGCGTTATTTCTTCTAAAATTTATAATTTCCTTGATAATAGAACCCGCAGATATCCACTGCTGGAGGTAGTAGTACTCAGTAATCATGGTGCAGTGAAGCCCGTAGTTGCTGGTTTAAATTAGGGACTGCTCGCAAACTTCAATTTCTGCGTTTCCCTTGCACGTTTGTGAGCAGTCCCCTTCGGGTACTATTACCGAATTTCAATTTCTGCGTTTTCGTCGTCCTCAATTTCTGCGTTCAGTGATAATACCATGCTAAAATTAGGCTTTTGAGGAGTAAAACTAATGCCTGTAGCTAACTATAAACAATACGTTGAAATGCTCGATAGAGCGAAAAAAGATAAATACGCATATCCTGCGGTAAATATAACTTCACTTGCCACTATCAGTGCGACTTTAAAAGCTTTTGCTGATGCTAAGTCTGATGGTATCATCCAAGTTTCCACTGGTGGAGCTGAATTCGCTTCAGGTCTAGCACAAAAGAATATGGTTTTAGGAGCTACTGTGCTCGCTGAAGCTATTCATACTTTAGCTGAAAAATATGATATTTTAGTCGCTATCCACACTGACCACTGTCAGCCAGGAAAAGTAGATTCTTTCTTAAAGCCACTTATCGCAAAAACAGCAGAAAGAAAAGCTAAGGGTTTACCTAATTTATTTAACTCTCATATGTTTGATGGTTCTGAACTTTCGACTAAAGAGAATATGGCTATCGCCAAAGAGCTTATTAAACTCTGTAACGATAACGAAATTATTTTAGAAGTAGAAACGGGTGTAGTCGGCGGCGAGGAAGATGGAGTGGATAACTCTGGTCATTCTAATGAAAAGCTTTATACGACACCAGAAGACATGCTTTACGTTTGGGAAGAATTAAGCCCAATTAACGAAAGATTTATGCTAGCCGCTACTTTCGGAAACGTGCATGGTGTCTATAAACCAGGTAACGTAAAACTTACACCTAGCATTCTTAAAGAAGGTCAAGCAGCAGTTAAAGCTAAATTCGCTAAAGAACATTTACTAGTGTTCCATGGTGGCTCTGGTTCTGACTTAAGTGATATTCACGAAACTTTAGAATATGGCGTTATTAAAATGAATATCGATACTGATACACAGTACGCTTTCACTAGACCTATAGTGGAGCATATGTTCAAGAACTATGATGGCGTTCTTAAAATCGAAGGCGAAGTAGGTAATAAAAAAGTTTATGATCCTAGATCTTACTTAAAGAAAGCTGAAGAAGGCATGGCAGCTAGAATTAGCCAAGCTTGTGCAGATCTTAAATCTTCTGGTAAATCGATTTATAAATCTTTAGTTACGGCTTAGTTTCAAATTATTAAAAAATAATACAAAATCACCTTGGAATATGTTAATATATTTCAAGGTGATTTTATTATGGGTTTGAATTTCTTAAATCTAGCAGCAAAATTTTTAGGTAATACTGGAGCTTCTGAGCAGCCAGCGACTATACAGAAGATAGGGGTAGAAGAAAAACCAGCCCTTGAGCAAGTTAATGCTGCTGTTCGTGAAACAAACCCACAAGAGCTAAATCAATTACATGCAGCACCAGCGGAAACAACAGCCCCTAGCACAGCAGCAATAACACCTGAAGTTCTACAAGACAATAAAGCAGAGCCTTTGAATGCAATTAAACAGCAAGGAGAAGCTGCCCCCGCAATTAAATTAGAAATTTCTCAGAAAGCTGTAGAGACTTTAAAGCCTATACTTTCGGCTTTCAAAGATCTAGTTAAAAGCGTTTTACCTGAATTAAATTTAAAAGAACTAGCAGCCACTGTTAAACCAGTGCTACAAGCTTTATCCCAAGCAAGTTCTAATCCAGCAAACACTCCAACTCCTGCTGCAAACCCAGCCTAATGAAGCATTTTATTTAAATTTACGCAAAGTGAAACCAATTCACAGCTCCATTTTCTTTCATTCTTGGTGACCATTTATCTTTGAGGAAAAACGACCCCTTGTTTTTATTTGATGATACTAAATTATTTCAAGAAATGAATGCAGTAAAAGGCACGATAGCTTTACTGCTACTGTTTTGTGGGATAAAATGCTTAGATAAAGCTTATGAAATAAATAAAGAGCTTGATAAAGAGAAAAACTGCAATGCCTAAAACACTGCTTATAGAAATACAACAAGCTTCACTAGTGCTTTTCAACGTCGCGTGTCTCTACATCGGCATTCACTGGGTTCTTTTCAGAGATCGTTCCAAAGATAAAAAAACTAAAAAAATTACACAGCCATAATATTAAAAACTATTTTGGAAAATCTTTTACGATAATAGGTCTAGTCTTCGGATTCTTATTTGCTTATGGAGCTTACATAATGCTTTTAATGAGTTACCATAAAATAAGACGCTGGGAGGATTAGAATATGGCTTGGGATTATTTTTTTACTATGTCTGCTATTACCGTCCTATTTTTTCTTTTAATTTATCGCTTGCATTATGGGTTTTATAAAATTGATTTAGAATGTGGCGATAAAAATGCAGTAAAGCCCACATTAGCAAAGGTTTTTCTTGGGATTAGGAAAAAGAAGTCTGAGGAAAAATGACTCCATTTTTTATGTTCATTTATTGGAGAACAATCTGCTGTAGGTGATCAGAGACGAAAGCTGCAATGCCTAAAACACCGCTCATATAGATACAACAAGCTTCCCTAGCGCTTTTTAATGTCGCATACCTCTAAACCCCGACATTCACGGGGTTCTTTTCCGAAATTAGGACTACACAAGGGATATGAAAAAATTTCCAGATTGAAATAGTATTTTGATATTAAGTCTAAAAACTCTAAACCAAGTTCAGAAACATGAATTCTGCACTGTAAACGATAGCAGTTAAAATTTAATTGAAAAATATTTTTTTCGAACAAAAAAACTTTACTTATATTTTTATATTTGTTAATATCTTAAATATAAGTCGAGTACGTAAGTACAAATTAATCAAGGAGAAAATGAATTATGATAGACGGAATCAAAGGATCACCAGCACCTACAATCACAATACCAAAAGCAACAGTAATTAGCAACGATCCACCTAAAATTCCAGTTGACAACAGATCAAAAGCAGGATCTTTAGTTTAACTAATCGCAGAAATTTCTAATTCCCTGCAACGATGCATAAAACAACTTAGTAACCCTAAGTTTAAATAACTAGAAAGAGAAAACCCCGCCACAAACGGGGTTTTCTCTTTCTAGTCTAAATCAGTAAAAGGCACTGTTGCCGAACTTTAATTTCTGCATTTTCGCCCAGCCTTGAACTTGCATATTCGGCAACAGTAAAAATCCCCTAAAGTCTAAATCACGCTTCGCTAAATTTTAAGCTTAGAGCTGTGAGTCCCACAATTTTTAGATATAAAAATTACCGCTTCTTTTTCTTCTCAAAAGAAGAATATCGAGTACATATCCATGTATGTAGTAATGACAGCGAAGCTAAATTCTGGCTTGAACCTAAAGTAGAATTAGTTTACGGGTATAATTTAAACAGTAAAGAAATAAAAATACTAGAGCAATTAATAGAGGAAAGACTTTATGAAATCAAAGAAAAATGGCAAAAATACTTCTGCTCTTAAGATCGAAAATATCTCTAAAACTGGCTTTTCACTATTTTTAGATAATGAAAAATATTTACTAAATTTTACTGAATACCCTTGGTTTAAAAACGCTTCAGGTGAAGAAATATTAAACGTTAAACTCTTAAACTCCCACCATCTTTATTGGGAATCCTTAGACATCGACCTAGAGCTGGATTCGATTAAAAACCCTGCTACTTATCCACTTTCATTTAAGAATGTGGTTTAATATGCATCCAATCTAGTACGTATCTATCATCGCCCCAGCAGCGATTAAAACCTGCCCGCTCACATAACTAGATAAATCTGAAGCAAAGAAAAGTGCTATGTTAGCGATATCCTGAGGCTTACCCATACCTTCTTTACGCTGAAGTCCAGTCTGAGAGTAAAGCATCTGAATCATCTGCATCTGCTGCTCGGGGATACCTAATTTAGGATCATCGGAGGGAGCGGTAGTCAGCCTAGTTTCAATAAAACCAGGTGCTATAGAATTACATCTAATATTAAACCTCGCCCATTCTTTAGCTACAGTGCGGGTTATACCATTAATACCAGCTTTAGCAGCAGCATAATTAATCTGCCCAGCGTTCCCTTTCACCCCAGAAGTAGATGAAATATTAATAATAGATCTAGTAGCGGCTACGCCTTCATCTTTAGCCTTATCACGCATAGCTGGAACGCTTGCCTGAATCATGTTATAAGTGCCTTTAAGATTTACATCTATAACGAAGTTCCATTCATCCGCTGTCATCTTATGAATTACCGCATCTCTAGTGATTCCAGCGATATTGGCTAAAATATCTACTCCACTTGGAGAAAATTCTAAAGCCTTGCTAAAGACATCTTTACAGTCAGCTTCCTTAGTTATGTTCGCCGTTTTATAAACAGCTTTGTAACCCTTTGCTGTAAGCTCTTCTAAAACTTCTTTTAACGGAGCCTCATCTATATCTACTAAAACCAGATTCGCACCATGCTCGGCATACAGAAGTGCCGTGGCCTTACCGATACCTCTTCCCGCCCCAGTTACTACTGCTGTCTTATTTTCTAAAAGCTTAGTCATAATGACATAATACCCAGAAAAGCTGATATCTTCTACTACTCGCTTTAAACAATACCCTAGAATCTAGCCTGAAGTTAAATTAAGAAAAAGAAGCTCATTGTATAAAGGTTTCAATAGTAAAAAGTAACCTAAAACAATGAGCAAATATAACCATATCACAGAAGCAATGCGTCAAAAGATAGAGGCGATGTTAATTTTCAGC